>NZ_AUQA01000005.1:0-245643 GCF_000445495.1 Virgibacillus sp. CM-4 | reverse complement strand
CGCCGGTAGGTCCTTGCAGGCCAGTAGGTCCGGTAGAGCCTGTGATGCTATCCCCAGTGGCTCCGGTAGGGCCAGTAATTCCCTCAAAAATTAGCTCGTAGGAACCTGGATTATCATTCGGATTGCCTGAAGGAGGTGCAACGATAACACGATAAATTCGTCCATTATAGGAAATGATATCACCAACTTGATAATTTCCTACGTCATTCGGATCATAAGGAATAACATCACTAAAACCAGGTCCAGTTACTCCAGTAGGACCAGTAGGTCCAGTAACACCAAAGTCACCGGTTATCCCAGTAAACCCTCCTACATAACCCCAGGGAAAGAATGAATTATTAATTTCATTTATTATGGTTCCACTAATCTCGTCACAACAACATCTATCTGGTTGTCTATTGCATTTATAACAGAAATCAGGTTCATCATTATGTTCTCTATCATGGTCGTGATGATTATCATTGAAATGTCTACAATATCTACAATTATGTTTATTTGCCTTACAATTGCATCTTCGTCTATGAAAAGGTGGATGTTTAGATCTAGACATTGTCATTTCTCCCTTATTAAAAATTGGCTCCTATATCGTATTAAAATTCAATTACGATAGATTATTATACCAACCCAATTTAGGAGTTTTATTGAAAATAGGCTAAATGAATTGTATATATGTATTTGACTAAAACGCTTTCTTATGGTAAATTACTTTCAAATGAAATCATATATATGAATTAAAATCACATATATAAATTGAGGAGATGCTATGTCAGTAAAATCTGCGAAACGAGTACTTGAGATTTTTGAAGTATTGTCTCATTATCAGCAAGGCTTAACGATTAAAGAAATTAGTGTGAAGTTAGAAATGCCACAAAGTAGTACTTTTAACTTGTTAAGGACATTAAAAGAAGAAGGTTATGTACGACAAGACCTTCAAAAAAAATACCGATTAGGAGAAAAATTGATTCCTATTGGCACAAGTGCAATGGAATCTTTAGATATTTATTCCATCGGTTTGCCTTATCTTCAGCGGTTAATGGAATCGGTTCAAGAAACCATCTTTATGGCTGTATTATCTGAGGATGAGTTAGTGTACATTGCAAAAATAGATACAAATCGATCTATCCGTACTACGGCACAGCCTGGATATAGGAAACCGTTGTATTGTACAGGTCTAGGAAAAACTTTCTTGGCTTTTATGGCAGAGGATAATAAGAATCAGTTGTTAAATCAAATGGAATTAAAGCCGATTACTGCTCGAACGGTTACAGAACGAAACGAGCTGGAGAAACAACTAAAATTATTTCAAAAATTGGGTTACAGTATTGATGATGAAGAAAATGAGGAAGGCCTATATTGTTTAGCTGCCCCAATTTACGGTAGTAATCAGGGAATTATGGCTGCTATTAGTGTAGCTGGACCTAAGCAACGCATGCAAGTACGGACAGAAATGATTATAGAGGAATTGAAAAAAACTGCTCGGCATATATCAAAAGGAATTGGTTATTCGGGATAGTGAACAGGAAGGAGGTTTCAAATTTGGATGTTGTTGCAATTGGTGAAACGATGGTATCCCTTACACCTGAAAAGGCGGGATTGATGAGGCATGCAGATTCTTTTATTCCAAAAGTTGCTGGTGCTGAAACAAATACATTGATTGGACTTAGTAGATTAGGTCACTCTACTGGTTGGATAAGTAGATTAGGAGAAGATGAGTTGGGGGCAATGGTTCTTAAAGAGGTGAAGGGAGAAGGTGTAGATACTTCATATGTAGAGTTGGACGCTTCAATTAGTACAGGAATGTTCTTTAAAGAAATAGTAAACGATTCCGATGTACGTGTTTATTATTATCGGAAGGACTCAGCGGCAACTAAGATGAATCCAGAAATTCTTAATAGAGAGTATATTACCAAGGCGAAGTATCTATTTATCTCAGGAATTACGCCTGCTATAAGCAGCACTTGTTGTGACACAATTTTTCAGGCAATTAACATTGCTAAAGATAATGGAGTATGCGTAGTTTTTGATCCCAATATTCGTCGAAAGCTTTGGAGCGAGAAAGAAGCAAAAGAAACATTACTACGATTGATTAAACGTTCTGATATCATCCTCCCAGGCAAGAGTGAAGGAGCATTTTTATTTGGAACGGAAGACAGTGAACAAATTAGTAATGCCTGTATGCAATTAGGGGCAAAGTTAACTGTGGTCAAATTAGGGGAAGAAGGCGCCTATTTTCAATCATTAGAGGAAAAAGGGTATGTTCCAGGGTTCCCTATATCAAGAGTTGTAGATCCGGTCGGTGCTGGAGATGGATTTACCGCAGGCTTATTATCAGGCTTATTAGATGGATTGTCGTCTAGAGATGCAGTAGAAAGAGCGTGTATAACAGGTGCAATTGCTACAACAGTTTCAGGAGATTATGAAGGACTTCCAGACAGAAAATTGTTAAAGGAAATACAGCGTAATGATAAGCGAGAAGATGTCAATCGATAATAGGAGTGAAAACATGAATACATTTCAATGGATTAAGAAGGAGAAATTGATAGCGATTATTCGTGGCTATAATACAGCTGACGCTTTAGCTATTGCCAAAGCTCTTTATGAAGGTGGAATTACAACACTTGAAGTAACGCTAAATAGTGAATCTCCTCTCCAAACAATTGAAAAAATAAGAAATGAATTGGGCAATGAAGTTAAGGTTGGGGCTGGGACGGTTCTAGACTCTGAGTCCGCAAGATTGGCTTTATCAGCCGGAGCGCAATTCATATTATCTCCGTCCTTAGATATTGATTCGATCAAATTAACAAAACGATATGGTGCAGTTAGTATCCCTGGAGCATTTACCCCTACAGAAATTGTTACAGCATTTCAAGAAGGAGCAGATATTATTAAAGTGTTTCCTGCGTCTTCATTGGGACCTAATTATATAAAGGATCTACAGGGCCCATTATCTCAATTAAAGCTTTTACCTACTGGAGGAATAACGCTTGAAAATGTCGCATCGTTTATTCAGAAAGGGGCTATAGGAGTAGGACTAGGAAGTGCATTAATTCCTAATACGTGTGAAGTGACAGCAGACTATTTATCTACTGTTACAAAAAAGGCAAGCGCTTTTACAGGTGAGATAACAAAATAAAAGGTTAGGAGGATAAAAATGAAAATAACCAATTATAGACTATATCAAGTACCGCCTCGTTGGCTTTTCTTAAAAATAGAAACGGATGAAGGAATTGTTGGTTGGGGCGAACCCGTAATTGAGGGAAGGGCTGCAACGGTAAAAGCCGCTGTGGAAGAATTGATGGAATATTTGATCGGTAAAGATCCACAGCGAATCGAAGATCATTGGAACTTAATGTACCGCTCAGGCTTTTATCGAGGCGGACCAATTCTAATGAGCGCTATTGCGGGTATTGATCAGGCGCTTTGGGATATTAAAGGTAAATTTTATAATGCACCAATCCACCAGCTGCTTGGTGGAGCTTGTCGTGATTCAATTAAAGTATATTCATGGATTGGTGGGGATCGTCCTGCTGATGTAGGGGCAGCTGCCAAAGAAGTAGTAGACCGAGGTTTCCAAGCTGTGAAAATGAATGGAACAGAGGAATTACAGTATGTTGATTCCCATCAGAAAATTGACCAAGTAGTTGAACGATTTGCTGTAGTCAGAGAGGCAGTTGGTCCATATATAGGAATAGGTATTGACTTTCATGGAAGGGTCCATAAACCAATGGCCAAAATTTTAGCAAAAGAACTAGAGCAATTTCGACCAATGTTTATTGAAGAACCTGTGCTTCCAGAAAATAACGAAGCATTACGAGATATTGCTAATCACGTTACAACCCCCATCGCTACAGGAGAGCGGATGTTTTCAAGGTGGCAATTTAAAACAGTTTTAACAGAAGATTATGTAGATATTATCCAACCAGACTTATCACATGCTGGAGGAATTACGGAATGTAAAAAAATTATTTCGATGGCGGAAGCTTTTGATGTTGCAGTTGCACCGCATTGCCCGCTTGGCCCAATCGCACTTGCCGCTTGTTTACAAGTAGACGCAACTTCGCATAATGCTTTTATTCAGGAACAAAGCTTAGGTATTCATTACAATGTTGGCAGTGATTTACTAGATTACATTAGTGATAAAGATGTGTTTAAGTATGAAGAAGGCTTTGTCAAAATACCAAATGGTCCCGGCCTTGGTATTGAAGTTAATGAGTCTCATGTTCAAAAAATGACCGAAGATGCTGAGCACTGGCGAAATCCAGTATGGAGACATCAGGATGGTTCAATAGCAGAATGGTAAAATTACAATACCATTCTGTAATATTATGTAAACGTTAACAAAGAGGGGGAGAAGGAATGACGGATACAACAATGCTCATTTTAGTTACTATATTGGGAATTGCTTTATTATTATTCTTAGTTATGCGTTCCAAATTGCAAGCATTTGTTGCATTATTAATCTCAAGTCTATTTATCGGTATTTTTTCTGGAATGGATCTTACCGAAGTCATCGCTACAATGGAAGAAGGAATGGGTGGAACATTAGGCTTTATAGCTGTTGTTGTTGGCCTTGGTGCGATGTTTGGCGAGATGCTCCGAGTGTCAGGTGGAGCTGAAAGGTTAGCCTTAACATTAATTAAGAAGTTTGGTGAAGGGAAAGTACAGTGGGCATTAGGTCTGACAGGATTTATTGTGGCTATACCAGTATTTTTGGATGTCGCACTAGTTATATTAATTCCAATTGTCTATAGCTTGGCACAAAAAACAAAGAAATCATTACTTTATTTTGGTATTCCGTTATTGGCTGGATTAGCAGTTACTCATAGTTTTGTACCACCTACCCCTGGGCCAATCTCTGTGGCTTCTATCTTAACTGCAGATTTAGGTTGGGTTATTTTGTTTGGTATTCTAGCAGGTGTTCCAGCTATGATTATTGCTGGGCCAATGTTTGGGAAATATATTTCGAAAAAGATACATCTAGAGGCTCCTGCATATATTACTGAAAAGCAATTACAAGAACAAGTAGATAATAATAATAGAGAGCTACCTAGTTTTGGAATGGTTGCAGCTCTTATTATGATTCCACTGGTTTTAATCTTAATTAATACCGTATTTGGACTAGTATTGGAAGAAGGGACATTTGTTCATTCTGCACTTACCTTTATTGGACATCCTTTCGTTGCACTTACGATTTCTACATTATTAACTTTTTATTTTCTTGGTACAAAACGAGGCTATACAAAAGAAGAAGTTCAAAATATTGCTACTAAATCATTGGAGCCTGCTGGGATTATTATTTTAATTACTGGTGCGGGTGGTGTATTTAAACAAACATTAATTGATAGTGGTGTTGGAGATGTATTAGGAGAAATGATGGCAACATCAAGTATGCCATTAGTATTAGTAGCATTTCTAATTTCGACATTTGTACGAGTCGCACAAGGGTCTGCTACTGTTGCAATGATTACTGCTGCTGGATTAATTTCACCAGTTATTAGTATGATGGATGTTTCTCAACCGATGCTTGGATTACTTGTTATTTCAATTGCTAGTGGAGCCACTGTATTCTCTCACGTAAACGATTCTGGTTTCTGGTTAGTAAATAGATTCTTTGGTATGAATGAAAAGCAAACATTAAAAACATGGACCGTGATGGAAACAATTATTGGACTTGTAGGATTCTTAGTAGTATTTGCCATTAGTTTCTTTGTTTAATAGAATAGTAATGATAAAAGGTGGGGGATGATTCCACCTCCTTTTATCATTTATGTGAGTCTGTGTATAGACCATACGGTTGGAGGAGTTGTTGCAGTTCCGATATTTAGGTTAATTGTTAACCCCTCAACTTGATAAAATAAGCCCAGAACATCGTCCGCTGTTAAATTACGCCAGTACTTAAAGTCACAGAAGCACTACCGAGAATTATTCTTAGGTTTAATAAAAGTGCAATAGTAACATTTAATACAGGAAAAAGGCCAGTTACAATAATCGTAACAGTTGGTGATGTCCTCCTAATTACAAAAGATGAATTAACAGCTGCACCAATTTGTGCAGTTATTACTGTTGTTTGATAACTAATGGTGACTTTGATAGAGTATCTTCCGGTAGTAGCGTTAAATCCTGTTCTAGTATAAAAGGACTTGTAACTGTCCAATTTCCTGATTGAGTGGAGGCATTTATTGTCGATTCTGATGTTCTTTGAGCGGAAAATCCTGTAGAAAGTACATTTGGTCCTGTTGATGCTATACTTCCAGTTGCACCTGTGATGCCATTGTTGCCTTGAGAGAAGGGGGAAAAGAGTATGGTATTTATAATATGTTGAGGATTATCATTATCACCATAAAAATTATTATTGTTATCTCTGGGCATGGACATACTCCTTCTTATAATAAGATAATCATTATATCTTATTATAAGAAGGAGTAAAAATGAGTGATATTTCTAATCCTAAATTGAATATTTTAAATGGATTTCAGTACAACATCGATTATTAGAAAATAAAAAAGCCTGTCGATAAAATGCGGACATCCACTTTATCGACAGACAGTGATTACATATCAACTGTTAAGTTATTGGCTCTATTTGTTCTTGCTTTCTTAAAGAATAAGAAGGTGAGAATAATGGTGAAGATAAATCCAATAATGAAAGAAGTGTTCAAGTCTAAACGGAAACCAATTTGTGCGTTTAGAATATAAACAAACACCATATAACTCATGAAAATGGCTGGAACCATAGAAACGAAATAATTCTTACCTTTTACAAATAAATACATGGTTGCTATCCATAATGCGATAACGGCAGTTGCCTGATTTGCCCAAGAAAAGTAGCGCCACAAAATATTAAAATCAATTTTAGTTAAAATATAAGAAACTGTAAATAAAGGAATTGCAATTGCTAATCGATTAAACACTTTTTTCTGACCAATGTTCAAGTAGTCTGCGATAATGGAACGTGCAGCACGAAATGCAGTATCTCCTGATGTAATAGGCAGTACGATAGCTCCTAAAACAGCTACAGTTCCTGCTACAGCACCTAATAAGGTTATTGCGATTTCATTAACGGCAGCAGATGCTGTTCCCTCTGCAATTACTTGACTAAGAGTTTGTCCATCAAATAGACTCATGGCTGCGGCAGCCCATATCATTGCAATAATTGCTTCGGCAATCATCATTCCGTAAAAAATATATCTTCCTTGTGACTCCTTTTGTGTCGTTCTAGAAATTATTGGTGATTGTGTCGCATGGAACCCTGATAATGCTCCACAGGTTATCGTAAAGAATATCATTGGTATAATTGGTAAATGATCCGGGTGCATATTAGTTATCGTCAATTCAGGAATTGTGTAATCAGAAAATACTAACGAAACTCCAATGGCTATTGTCCCAATTAATAAGACAGCGCCTAGAATAGGGTAAATACGTCCAATAATCTTATCAATTGGTAAGATGGTAGACAAGAAGAAATACAGGAAGATGATTCCTAATATAACCCAAAAGGCGACGTTACCATCTAGTAAAATATCAATTAAAGAAGCTGGTGTTGTCACGAAAACGGTTCCAACTAAAATTAATAATAAAAGAGAAAATGCATTTACAATATGTCTGGAAAACTTACCTAGGAAACGGCCTGCTAATTCAGGAATATGTGCTCCTTTATTTCGTATGGATATCATACCGGTCAGATAGTCATGAACGGCTCCAGCAAAAATGGAACCGATTACAATCCATAGAAAAGCAACAGGACCAAATAGAGCGCCCATTATCGGTCCAAATATTGGGCCTGTTCCAGCGATATTAAGCAATTGAATCATTGCGTTCTTTTGTTTATTCATTGGTACGTAGTCTACGCCATCATGATTGGAGTAGGCAGGCGTACTTTTTTCATCTGTTGGTGCAAAAAGTTTATCAATAAATTTACCGTATGTGAAATAAGCAATAATTAGTATAATAATAGATACAATAAACGTAATCATTCGATGCCCTCCTTTGATGTATGCGTTGAAAACGTTTACTATACCTATTATATCTAGTTATTATAAATAATCAAGTCATTTTTTGACGTTCAATAGCGAATTTTAAGGGATTTTGTCAGACTTGGTGTATTCAGTTAACTATACCATTATAAAGTAGTCCTTCATTAAATTGGATCAGCTTCAATCTATTTGTCTTTTTAATATAGATTGATTTATATTCTTTTTCCCCACTTGTGTTGTTTTCGATTAAGATAACACGTTTGTAAGGATTATCTGCTACTATCTTTAACTCAAATATTTCCAGATCAACGTTTTTTCGTATAATGGGATATTCAGGTAAGTCCTGCAAAGCACTTGTTGTTTTTATTGTTGGCTGAGAAGATTCTTCAGAAACACTTGCTGCAGATTCGTGATTACTGCATGCTGTTAGTAGCAACAAACCACATACAAATACAATAATTTTTTTCATTATTCAATACTCCTTTACACAATGGATGGTTATAACTTATGTGATGTCTAGTTGTTATCTTGATAGTTTTAGAATACGTTTTAACTCTTAGAAAACATTGTGTATTTTATTAGAATTTGCTAAGAATTTGAAGGCTTGGATAAATTGAAAAACAGACCAGATAGGTCTGCTTTAAAATCACCATTTAGGTTTGACTTTTAGTAATATATGTTTTAGTAGGTGGGGCAACATACGCTATAAAGTTTCTAAGTAGGGTTGAGGCATTTTTATCAATGATTACCATATCTCGATGTTTCTTTTCCATAAAATGTTCATCCGTCATATGTTGGAATAATGAAATGAGTGGATCAAAATAGTGATTGATATTTAATAGTCCACAAGGCTTTTGATGAAGGCCGAGTTGCGCCCAGGTGAACACCTCAAAAAATTCTTCTAGTGTTCCGGGACCACCAGGCAATGCGATAAATCCATCAGCAAGCTCTGCCATTTTCATTTTTCGTTCGTGCATAGAATCGACAATAATGAGTTCCGTTAAGCTTGGGTGAGAAATCTCTTTCTCCTTCAAAAATTGAGGCATTACCCCAATAACATGTCCGCCTCCATGTAATACAGCATCAGCAACAGCCCCCATTATCCCTACACTGGCACCACCGTATACAAGAGCAACATTTTGTTCGGCGAGTTTACTTCCAAGTTCTTTTGCCTGTTGAATATAATCCTCTGAAGCACCATTTCTTGATCCGCAAAAAATAGCTAATCTCTTCATTCTATCGCCTCCAATCCATATATAATACTAAGTATATAGGACAAATAATAAGTTGTTAATAGTTCTCTAATCTTATCATGCCAAATACTCACGGACCAACGCTATAAATGGAATCATAGAATAGGAATAAACCTTATCTTTAATGAATAGGATTTAGTGGATAACACATCATGTACGTTTGTAATGGCAACAAGAGGAGGCTGTACATCATGAACAGGGAGAACAGTCGGGTTCATGAAAATAAACAGCAAAAACAACTAAACGAATTTGTACGAAATAATTATGGAAAAGAGATGACAACAGAGGGAAGTGTTAAGATATCCGATGATGAGAATACATTAAAAGCAGGAGAATGTGGTCCACAACTTCTAGAAGACTTTGTAATGCGTGAAAAGATGACTCACTTTGATCGTGAACAAATACCAGAAAGAGTTGTTCATGCCCGCGGTTATGCCGCACATGGCTATTTTCAAGTATATGAATCACAAGAAGAACGTACATCGGCAAAGTTTTTACAAGATCCAGTATTTCTTCGTTTCTCTCAAGTAGCGGGTTCAAGAGGGGTAAATGAAACCAATCGAGATGTTCGAGGATTTGCCACCAAGTTTTATACCGAAGAAGGAAATTTTGATTTAGTTGGTAGTAACATCCCGGTATTCTTTATTCAAGATGGTATTAAGTTTCCTGATCTGATACATGCAGTGAAGCCAGAACCACATAATGAAATTCCTCAAGGTCAAACAGCTCATGATACGTTTTGGGATTTTATTGCTAATAATCAAGAATCTGCACATATGATGATGTGGATTATGTCTGACCGGACGATTCCAAGAAGTTTTCGAATGATGGAAGGTTTTGGGGTTCATACATTTCGGTTTGTGAATGAAGCAGGAAAGTCAGGGTTTGTGAAATTTCATTGGAAACAAAACTTGGTGTACACTCATTAATTTGGGATGAAGCTGGTAATTATCCGGAATGGGAATTGGGGATCCAAGTCTTAGAGGAAGAAGACGAGTATAAATTTGATTTTGATATTCTGGATGCTACAAAAATTTTGCCAGAAGAGGACGTTCCCGTAACAGCGCATTGGAAAAATGGTTTTAAATAGGAATGTAGATAATGTATTTGCGGAAACAGAACAAGTAACACTACACCCAGGTAACATTGTACGTGGTATTGACTTTACGAATGATCCTTTATTACAAGGACGGTTATTCTCCTATTCAGATACTCAATTTTATCGGGTAGGAACAAATTTTAAGGAGCTGCCAATTAACCGTCCAATTTGTCCGGTCCATAATAATCAACGAGACGGGGCTGCAAGAATCACTATTGATAAGGGTCAAGTAGCTTACCATAATAATTCGCTTGCCAATAATACACCTTATACTGTACCAGGGGATAAGGGAGGATTTGTAACATATCCTTCAGCTGTAGAGGGGGTGAAAACTCGAAAAACAGTGAAGAGTTTCTCTGATCATTTCTTACAAGCTCGCTTATTTTGGAACAGTATGACAAAAGTGGAGAAAGAACATATGACAGGTGCATTTAGTTTTGAACTAGAAAGGTGAATCGTATCTCAGTAAGACAGCAAGTGGTTAATATGCTAGGAAATATTAGTAGTAGTTTAGCTGCTTCTGTAGCTACGAATTTAGGCTTGGAATTCCTCAAGTGAAGGAGTCATTCATAACAAAAAAATCACCAGCAGTAAGTATGGCTAATACTACCTTTTCGCCAAATACATTGCGAATAGGTGTAATTATTGCTCATGGATTTGATGAGCAAAAAACGAATCAAATATTAGATCAATGGAAAAGGATGGGACTTCAGCCGGTAATTATTAGTGAAAAACTTGGGAAAGTAAGAGGGGCAAATAGTACAGAATGGAGAGTAGAGGATAGTTTTCTTACTGGTTCCCCTTTATTATATGACGGATTATACGTGGTAGGTGGAGATGCAGAAGGAACGACATTTAACTGGAAAACCAAATCCTATGTAGTTGAAACATACAATCATTATAAACCAATAGGGCTAACACAGAAAGGAGCAACTATCATACAACCACTCGGTATTATTGGGCAGCCAGGAGTATTGGTGGAAGAAGAGTCAACTCCATTTGCAAATGACTTTACTAAAGTAATGACAAAACAGCGTTTTTGGGTACGAGGATAACAGAACGGATAGATTGATAGGATCTCCCTCCTGATCCTAGAAATAGCTTTCGATGAAAGCTATTTTTTTGTTTGATAATTTACACATAGTAAATTATTTGTCAATTTAACCGATCCAATGTTATACTTCTAATGTTCGAAAACAAGAAAGGGATGAGGACAAGATGGGTCGATTAGAGAATAAAGTTGCTATCATTACCGGTGCTGCAAATGGGATGGGAGCTATGGAGGCAAAATTATTTGCAGAAGAAGGAGCAAAGGTCGTTGCAACAGATATACAAACAGAAGCTGTAGAAAAGATTGTCAATGAAATTAAAGAAAATGGTGGAGATGCGATTGCTTTTAAGCATAATGTAACTTCAGAAGATGAATGGAAACAAATCATTGCAGCAAGCATCAATGCATATGGAAAGATTGATATCCTTATTAATAATGCTGGTGTTTCTAGTCCAGATACGATTGCTACAATGGAAATGGTGGATTGGAACAAGGTAATGGATATTAATTTAAACGGCTGTGTTATTGGAATGAAATATGTGATTCCGGAAATGCAGAAAGCTGGTGGTGGTTCTGTTATTAATATTTCTTCTATTGGAGGAATTGTAGGAATGGCTGGGACTAGCCCTTATACTGCTGCAAAAGGTGCGTTACGTTCGTTATCTAAATCAGCAGCCGTAGATTATGCGAAAGACCATATCCGCGTTAATTCACTGCACCCAGGTATTATCGAAACGCCGATGACCGCACCTTCAATGAAGGATGCGATGCAATACTATCAAACATTCACACAACTACCTTATCTAGGTAAGCCGGAAGACGTAGCTTATGGCGCTTTATTCCTGGCATCGGATGAATCTCGTTTCATGACAGGAGCAGAATTAGTTATTGATGGTGGTTGGACAGCATTATAATAGATAAAATCCAGACGATATCCATCGTCTGGGTTATTGATATGGACCATTTACAGACAACCGAAGCAGTGTTTTGGCCATCTCTTGTTTTGAATAAGGATAATGATTTTCTATCCACCAAATAATCACATCAAAAAATGCTGCTGTTGTAAATACAGTAATCATTTCTTTCGGTGCGGATAATTTTGATTCGTCAGGAGAAACCATGGTTACCCCTTCTTTAACAAAATGATAAAGCTCTGATTTAAATCCTTTGGCAAAGGGAGAATCTGTATTATTTACTAGCAACGATTCATAAAAAGCTTGATTGTCGAGAATATGTTCGAATAAATGAATGAATATGTTATGGTCGGTCATATCCATCCCATTCATACCTCTTAATGGAGGTTGCACATTTATTTTTTCACGAAGGTCTTCTAGAATTATATTTGATACATATAGAATGCATTGATCTAAATCATCAAATCGCAAATAGAATGTTTGACGGGTTATACCCGCTGTGTCACATAATTCTTTTGTCGTTATCTCACTGATTTGTTTTTCACTTAGTAAACAAATCAGTGATTTTTTTAATTGTTTCATTGTTCTTCGTATTCTAGCGTCTCCAGTTGTTTTCTTCAATTATTATCCTTCCTCATAAATAAAACAATTGATTACAGCTAAGTATATCGATTTTATGTAAATTCATCAACTTCTTTCCTGTAGGCAACAAATTATTATATTCATTCTAATAGATATCAATTTTACTTATATATCACCCGATATTATAAATATCTAATCCATAAAAAAGATGAAAGAGGGGGGACGGGAATAAATGGAGAAATTAATGAATTTTAAGCGATTGAAGAATAAGTTATATGTTAGCTTCTCAATTGTGATTATTTCAAGTTGTTTATTAGGAGTTTATCATTTTATTTCTGTAGGAAAGACGAATCAACAAGTCGAACAGATGATTCACGAAGACTTTCGACTTGTGCAATATGGCAATGACATAAATGTAAACGTAGCAAGCCAAACTGGACTGGTTAGAGGATTTTTGCTCTACGAGGATGAAGCGTATCGTGAGCAGTATTATCAGATGCAGGAAAATAATTCCGTATTGGAAAACAAAATCTTAGATCTTAGTAATGTTGGAGAGGTTAACACGTTAGTAGATTTGAAGAATCAGTGGGAAGCGACAGTGGAGAAGGTATTCAATCTTTATGATAATGGGAATTTAGAAGAAGCGTTGTTTTTGATGACGGAAGAAGTAGAGCCTTTGGAATCACAGTTTAGAACAGGAATCGAACAATTACTGGCTGCAACGGAAGAAATGGCTACAGCAGATGGTCAAGCAATTATTAGTGATGGAAAGACGACTTATATTGTTATCATTGCTGTTACATTGTTGGTAGCAATTTTAAGTATTGCTATTGAGCTGTTTACGGTGCGGCTGATCACAGCACCAATATCAAAAGTATTGCGGCGAATGAAGCAAATCGCGAAAGGGGAATTAAATCATCAGCCGTTAACTACAATTTTAAAAGATGAGTTAGGTCAGTTGATACATATCACGAATGAGATGAATCAGAATACCAATCATCTGTTAGGTAGAATACAAACTGTCTCGGAGACAGTAACTAGTCATAGCAGCTATTTGGCAGAATCAGCAAAGGAAACAAAAGCAGGTTCTGAGCAAGTTGCAACAACGATGCAAGAATTATCTGCTGGAGCAGAAACTCAAGCTGATAGTGCAGGTGATCTAGCGACGAATATGGAAGTTTTTGTATCGAAGGTTCAAGATACACATGATCAAAGTAAGCTAATTGAGCAAGCTTCAGGTGAGGTTTTAACCATGACAAAAGACGGTGACCAGATGATGAAGTCATCTTCAAAACAGATGCAGCGAATTAACGAGATCGTTAAAGATGCAGTAGACAAAGTAGAAGGATTAGATACCCAATCTCAAGAAATTTCCAAGCTTGTTACTGTAATTAAAGATGTGGCGGAACAAACAAATCTTTTGGCTTTAAATGCAGCGATAGAAGCTGCAAGAGCAGGAGAACATGGGAAAGGGTTTGCTGTCGTTGCGGATGAAGTAAGAAAATTAGCAGAACAGGTAGCAGGTTCTGTCACCGTTATTAGTAATAATGTTTCACAAATACAAGGAAATTCAAGTGAAGTAGCTGAATCTTTGGTGAGCAGTTATAAAGAGGTAGAAGAAGGGAATGTACAAATCAAGATGACCCAGGAAACGTTTGATGGGATTCAGTTGTATGTAACAGAAATGGTCAATACCATTAGAACGATGACAGCAAATCTTTCAGAAATGTATGGGACGAGTAATCAAGTGAATAACTCCATTCAAGAAATTGCTTCCATAACGGAGGAGTCCTCCGCAGGTATTGAGCAAACCTCAGCTGCTGCACAACAATCTAGCAGTTCAATGGAAGAAGTAGTAGATAGTTCAAAGCAATTAGCAAAATTAGCTGATGACCTCAACGATTTGATTCGTCAGTTCCAGCTTTAATCTAATAAAGAGGGTTCCCTATTAGGGCCCCTCTTTATTATCGTTATCTTCGATTACTTTTTGGATCAAAGGCGTCTCGTAATCCATCACCGATGAAGTTAATCGCTAGCACTGTTACTAAAATGGCAACTCCTGGTGGAATCCATGCTTCTGGATGATCTCTTAAGATACGTATATTCTGAGCTTCAGATATCATATTTCCCCACGTCGGTGTAGGTTGGGGAATACCGAAGCCGATAAAGCTTAGACCTGATTCAACAATAATATATGTTGCCATCATTAACGTAGCATTCACGATAATTGGTCCAATTGCGTTAGGTATAAAATGTTTTAATATAATACGTAAATCACTTGCTCCGATTGCACGTGCACCGAGTACAAATTCTTGTTCACGTAAAGATAGATATGTAGCCCGAATAATTCGTGTGAGATTAGGCCAAGAAGTGATAGCGATAATTGTTACAAATAGCCCAATCGTAACTTCCCCAATAATCGCCATAATGGTTAAAACGAGTACAAGAAAAGGAAGCATAAGCATAATATCAGCTGCACGCATAATTACACTATCAACTTTGCCTCCATAATAGCCAGCAATGGATCCTAGTAATACGCCGATAGCCAATGTGAAGAACATCGCACTAAATCCGACAATCAGAGAAATACGGCCACCATAGAGTAAACGAGCAAAGTTATCTTGTCCCTGTCCATTTGTTCCTAATATATGTTCGTCAGTAGGGCTTTTTTCAATTTGAAATAAATCTGTTGCAACAGGGTCCTGATCCGTGAATAAAGGGGCTGCTGTACAGGTGATGATGATGAGTAATAACACAAATACGCTAATCACTGCTAATTTATTTTTAATAAACCGTTGGAAAGCTAGCTGTAATGGACTTTTATGTTTCTTTGCATTCGTTTCTGGTAAATTTTCCGGTTCTGTAGGTAAGGTACTTTCTGTGTTCGATTGCATTTTATTCACCTCAATCGTATCGAATTCGTGGATCGACAATACTATATAAGATATCAGCGATTAAATTACCAACTAATATGAGAACGCCAAGAATCATAGCTATTGCCATAACTACCGGAAAATCACGATTTACTACAGAGCTTAAGAACAATGTTCCAAGACCAGGATATTGAAAAACTTGTTCCGTAATTACCGCTCCACTTAACAATACCCCTATTTCAAATCCCATTAAGGTAATGATGGGGATAAGTGCATTCCGAAGTGTATGCTTATAGAGGACATTACTATCTGACATCCCCTTTGCCCTTGCTGTTCGTATATAATCACTTCCCAGTACGTCAAGTACTTCAGATCGCATATATCGCATATAAGTAGCTGTTCCAGCTAACCCTAGTGTGATTCCTGGTAATACCATATGATGGATTCGATCCACAAATGCTTCAAATCCAGTAATACCAGGGGTGGACAAAGTACCTTGGGATGGGAACCACCCTAAATTAATCGACAAAACGTAAATAGCAATTAATCCGAAGAAGAAGTTTGGAATGGCCAAGCCTAGAAATCCAAAGCCAGTAGCACCATAATCCAATAGAGAATAAGGTTTTCTTGCAGAATAAATGCCAATAGGGATAGCGACGATAATGGTTATGGCTAAAGAAAATAATCCTAAATATAATGTATTTGCAATTCTATCCTCAATTAATTGTGCTACGGTGCGGCCGTTAAAAATTAATGAATCACCAAAATCGCCCTGCGCTGCAGAACTAATCCAGCGCCAGTATTGAACATAAATTGGATCATTTAATCCTAAAGCTTCTCGCTGCTGCTCGTACACTTCTGGGTCAACATTTGGATCGGCTAATGATTTCCCAGTTAAAGCATCGCCTGGAGCTAGCTGAGAAAGCCCGAAGACAATAATTGTCAATGCGAATAGCATAGGGATAAATACCAAAATTCGGCGAATAATATATTTATACATCCTATTCCCCCTTTCATTCTTTGGCAGGTTAACCATCTAACATGCTTTGGTTTTTCTTTAAAAGAAAGAGCATGCGTATGCGCACGCTCCTTCCTCCATTTGTTTACATTATTCGGTAACCCACCATTTCTCTGGATCATTAATAAAGGAGTAAGGCATCGGGTCGACTCCTTGTAAACGTTTGTTAAAACCGTAAATTTTATTTTGTGCATACAATAGAAGAGCTGGAAGATCTTCAGAAAAAACAGATTGCCATTCACTATATTTCTCTTCACGATAAGCTTGATCAAATGCCTCAGGAGCCTGCATTGCTTCTTGCATTAATGTTTCTGATTGTTCGTTATTCCAACGTGAATAGTTATAAGCAGCATCTGCTCCCCATAAACCGGATGGATCTGGATCACCGCTTCCTAAGCTCCAGCCTAATAAATATAAATCCCAATCCGTATTATCATTCGTTAATTCTTCTACATAGGCGGTCATTTCTTTTGGTTGGCGTAATTCAATTTTAATGCCAACATCTTCTAAGAATTTCTGCAAAATTGGTGCTGAGTCTTCACGAAGCTTGTTACCAGTAGGGTAATTAAGGTTGACAACCCATTCTTCTCCATCTGGGGTCTCGCGGAATCCATCATCATTTGTATCCACATACCCAGCTTCGTCAAGCAGTGATTTTGCTTTTTCAGGATCATAGGTGTATTGGGTAACAGCGTTCTCGTCATATGCCCAGAATTGCTGTGCGATTGGTGCATTGATGACAGAACCATGTCCATATAATAAGTTATCAACAATGGCTTGGCGATCAATTGCATACGCCATAGCCTGACGGATTTTTTGCTCACCCATATCTTCATTTGCTTCCCAATTTTCTGGTTCTAACTTTCCTGCTTCAACATCCGCATCTGAACGATGATTTACCTTAAAGCCCATTAATTGATAACCGAAATCTGTTTGTTCAATTAACTCGATATGTTCGACACCAGCTACACTTTCATAGTCTGCAGCAGGGACGCCGTTGGGATCAGCGATAAAGTCAATTTCGCCATTTTCTAATAGTCCTAACATGACAGATTGTTCTACAATGCGCCAAACGATCTTATCCAAATAAGGCTCTGACTTCCAATAGTCTGCATTCTTCTCTAATACATATTGTTCACGATCAAGCATCTCTGTGAATTTAAATGGACCTGTTCCTATTACTTCACCAGCATTTAACGTGGCTGGGTGTTCGGGTATTTCTGCTATCGGCACATCTCCAAAGATATGTTCAGGTATAATTGGGAAAGACACGTCTTTCAAAATGGTTACGTTCGGCTCAGCGAATTTAAACGTAACTGTGTGGTCATCTTCAGCAACAACACCTTCGAATTCATCGGTTTCGCCACTATTAAATGCTTCATAACCTTGTAAACGGACAACATAATCTGTTCGGATACCACCCGCTTCAACATAACCGGGACTTGATATTGCTTTGTACGTATACACGACATCTTCTGCTGTAAATGGTTCTCCATCATGCCAAGTCACACCTTCTTCAAGTGTAAGTGTAATCTCGGTTTGGTCTTCATTAATTTCCCATTCTTTCGCCAAATTAGGTTCGAATTCCAATTGTTTGTTCTGGCTTAGTAAGCTCTCATGTGTAAAGGATAGAATATTATCTTCATATGCTTCCTCATAAAATATAGGGTTAAATACTCCAGCAGGTGCAGTATCCATTGCTCCTGTCAACGTTCCACCCATTTGCGGCTCGCCACTTGCTGCTTCATCCTCACCTTCATCTGAACCTTCTGCTTCTGACTCATTTGGCTGGTCTCCAGAAGATCCTTCACTGCAAGCAGCTAAGACAATCCCAAACGTTAATACGAGTGCTAATACGAATAACCAATTCTTTTTCATCATTACAATCCCCCTTATCTTTTTGGATATAGCTCAAAACCACTACATACCTCTTATTCATCACCCCCAATACGTAATGAAGCGATGGGTTTATCTTCCTTGATCATACAAATGACAAGCAACATAATGCCCATCTCCCATATCTGTTAATTCAGGCCTTTCAAGTGCACATTTTTCGTGAGCATGTATACAGCGTGTTCGAAATGCGCAACCTGATGGAGGATCAGCAGGACTTGGAAGATCTCCAGTTAAATGAATTTTTTCGCGACGGTGTTTCACATCAGTTGAAGGAACAGACGAAAGTAATGCTTTAGTGTAAGGGTGAAGCGGATTATCGTAGAGAGGTTTCTTCGGTGCGATTTCTGCAATGCGACCAAGGTACATTACCGCGACCCGGTCACTAATATGTTTTACGACACTTAAGTCATGCGCAATAAAGAGGTAAGTAAGGTTAAATTCATCCTGTAGATCAGCCATTAAGTTTAACACTTGTGCCTGAATGGAAACATCCAATGCAGAAACTGGTTCATCACAGATGATAAACTTAGGATTTAATGCCAAGGCTCGTGCAATACTAATTCGCTGCCGTTGCCCGCCAGAAAACTCATGCGGATATTTTGTTCGATCACTTGCACGTAAGCCAACTTTTTCTAATAAATCGATACATTTTTGTTTCCGTTCTGGTTTTGTTGCAGAGGATTGGACGAGCAAGGGCTCCTCAATTAATTCTCCAACGCTCATTTTGGAATTGAGAGAAGCAAACGGATCTTGAAAGACGATTTGCATATTTTTTCGGTAGTTTCGTAGTTTACGATTACTTAAATGAGAGATATCCTCTTTATCAAATATAATTTCTCCTTCTGTTGGTTCTAATAGACGAAGGATCACTCTTCCCAATGTGGATTTTCCAGAACCAGATTCCCCAACAAGTCCGAGTGTTTCCCCTTGTTTTATCGATAATGATACATCATCTACTGCTTTAACATGACCAACAGTATGTTTTAGAATGCCGCCTTTTATTGGAAAATATTTTTTGATATTCTTTGCTTCAACAAGGATTTCATTCCCTTGATTTTGATTATGTAACTGACTTGTTTCGTTATTGGTTAATTGCTGTTCCAATGCCATTGTTTTCTTCCCCCTTAGTCATAAAGATAACAGCGAACCTTATGGTTAGGTTCAATAGATAGCAAATCGGGATTTGATCCGTAACATTGATCCATTACATGTGGACAGCGATCTGAAAACCGACATCCCTTGGGAAAGCTATGGGCTGGTGGAACGGTACCTCTAATTGCTCCCAATCTTTTAACCTCTTTTTCTAAGCTTGGAAGACTATCTAATAAACCATTTGTATATGGATGTTTCGTATGTTCAAATAGATTTTCTACCGATGTTTCTTCAACTACTTGACCGCCATACATAACGAGCACACGATCTGCATATTCGGCTACGACACCTAAATCATGCGTAATTAAGAGAATCGACATATCTAGTCTTTCTTTCATTTCTTGTAATAAGTCTAAAATTTGTGCTTGTATGGTGACATCCAGTGCAGTAGAAGGCTCATCTGCTATTAGTAGTTTTGGTTCACATGATATCGCCATGGCGATCATTGCTCGCTGTCGCATGCCTCCAGATAATTGATGGGGATATTCATTCATAATCTGTTCTGCGCGTGGAAAACCAACCAGCTTTAATAACTCGATCGCTTTTTCCCTAGCTACTTGTTTCGTGTATTTCTTATGTTTTCTTAAGGTTTCAATAATTTGATTTCCAATGGTGTACACCGGATTTAGCGCAGTCATTGGTTCTTGAAATATCATAGCAATATCATTTCCACGAATTTTGGTCATCTGTTTACCGGATTTAGTTAACAAGTTTTCATTATGAAGATGAATGGTACCTTCTATGATTCTCCCCGGTTTATTTATCAATTGCATGATGGAGAGGGAAGTAATACTTTTGCCACTTCCAGATTCCCCGACAATTGCTAATGTTTCTCCTGGTGCTATGGAAAAGTCAACGCCATCAACAGCTTTAGCAACTAAGTCATTGTCCAAATAAAAGTAGGTCTTTAATCCTTCTACTTCTAATAATGGATTTTGAGTCATTGATTTCACCTCAACGTATTGTAAGTAATATGTACTAATGATTAGGTAAATTATATAATAAATACGAATTATTTCAATAGTTATTTAAAAAAGAATTTTTAAAAAATAAAATATTTAGCCAATATTTTTTCTTTGATAATGTAAAACTCTCGAGTTTTATTGCTATTTCTCGAGAGTTCTTATGTTTTTTTCACATCTTTATTATAAATTTTTAAAAGAATCCACTGAATGCAAGCACCAATACTTAACCCGATTGGTAAAAAGAGAATTGGCAGCCATACCGGCCCAATTAAGTATCCAAACAATGTTAACTTTGTAGAAAACATTAAACCAACCGTTACAAAATAGGCGGAAAATACTAACGGCAAGTAGGAAAAAGGTTTTTCTCCGCCTCCAGCATCTTTATAAGCATCCCAAATTCCGAAAAAATATAAACAAGGATAGAACATGAGCCATAAATAGTTGGTAGCTTCAATAGCCTCATCAATTTTAAATTGAAAACTTAACATAATTAAACGATTAAAATTTCCCATAATATTAATGATAAATTCTAACCCTATTAATACTAAGCCCTTAACATATTTTTGATTAAGTAATTGACCAAAGCCTGGCAATGCAATACTCCATAAGAGGACCTCTAATTTTCTGCTTCTCTTTGGTAGTTTTGACTTCTGCATAGATGATCCTATTTTGCCAGATCTCTTCGATCAGCAGCCATTGGAGGTTGTTCAAGCCATCCATTTTTTATCAAAATCTTATTCCCCTCATTTGCATACTTTCCTACTTCGGCGATTAGTCTTGAATAATGGACGCTTAGGTCATGTCTTGGGCTTGACGATAGAGCTACACCGTATTGCCCCATACTAGAAGCGATGAGGTTAGACACAAATGTCATCATTAATCGATCAGAAAAAGGTGCCACGGTGGAATCTGTAACTTCAGATGTTAATAATAAGGCTGATTCAGATAAGAATTCTTCATGTAAGATCGAAGTAAAGATTTCGAAGTGCTTTCCAGAAATATCTCTCCCTCTTTCAAAAAACTTTCTTACTTCTTTTGAGGCTGCCACCTGACTAAATCCCGTAATTAACGCATGACCAATTGCATTTCTTTTGGCATGGAATACCAAGTTTGTAATCTCGACTCCAAGCAGTGGTCTGCGTTCGCCTATCCAACCATTAATAAAATTTTGTTTATTAACAAATTCAATTTTGGTTTGTTTTGGGATTTGTGGACTTCCTATATATAATCCTTTTTGTTTCTCTAACTTTTTTGCCTGTTTATTTAATTTATTTGCTGCTTCGATATTGGTCGAATAATAGCTAATAACATCTTCACGGTCGGAAACAGTTAACCCCAAGCCATAGGAATTCATCATAAAATCCGTCATGTTATAAACGTATTTTAAATATAGCTGGTCAGAAAATAGGCGTGGAGCTTGAACATTAACATCCTCGGTTGTAAATGCATGTGGAAGAGGATGATTTGCACGATGAAATAATTCTTTAATATGTTCGATATGCTCTTCCACTAAAGCTAATGTCTGCTCAAGAATCTGTTTAATATCTGGATCGTCTACATGATTTAAGAAAAAGTGTAACCCACATTTCGATACGGTGTCATATTGGTAGGACGTCCACAAAGGTGAAATATCTGCTGCTGAAAAATTATTGCTCAAATGTATTACTCCTTTCCATCCATGGATCTTTTATACTTCTTTCTAGTTTTTTCGGAATTTCAATTCTTATACAGTTTTACATAGAAAACCATGATGTGTATAAAAATTATCCATATAGGGCAAAAAAAGGGGAAGAAGAATTCAAAAGTAGGATGGGATGTGATCCTCTTGGCTCGGCGCCTATTTAAAAATAAAAAGAAGAACCAAAAAGAACAAGCAATTCATGAAAACAATGAAAATTTCTCGCGGAATTTAAAGAAAGATTTAAGTGAAAACTTAAACGATATACGAACGATGCTTGATTCTCCTAACGACTTGGTTATTAGGGAGTTTCATATTAATGAGCACGCTTGTGCAATTGTCTACATAGAAGGTCTCAGTGACACTACTACGATTGAAGAAAATGTATTAAAAAACTTAGAAGTTATCGAAAGAAAGGATCAATTAGCAGAAGAAGAGAATTCAAATCTCCTTGCGCTAATTCATGAAGAACTTATCAGTATAACAGGAATACAAAATGTCGATACAATGGATGAACTATCACTATCTCTATTATCTGGCGGATCCGTATTTTTATTAGACGGGGTTGACCGAGTTTTACTATTGGATACAAAGAAATGGGAAAGCCGATCCATTGAAGAGCCTGTTTCAGAATCGTTAATCCGTGGTCCAAGAGAAGGATTTGTTGAAAACCTTCGTACGAATATGGTAATGATCCGCAGACAACTTCGTGATCCCAATTTACATTTTAAAACCCATGAAATTGGAAGGAGATCAAAGAAAAAACTAGTTGTTGCTTATATTTCAGGTATCATTCACCCAGACATCTTGAAAGAAGTGAATCGTAGACTGGAAGCAATTGATACAGATGATGCACCGGAATCTGGGTTTATTGAACAATGGATTGAAGATAGTTTTCTCTCGCCTTTTCCACAAATAGAAAATAGTGAAAGGCCAGATAAGGCCGCTTCGGCGCTGACGCAAGGGAAGTTTGCCATCATTTTAGATGGAACACCATTTGTACTGATTGCTCCTGCAACAATAGGCGGGACATTTCAGTCCCCAGAGGATTATTATGAGCGCTGGTTAATTGGGACGTTATTAAGAGGGCTGCGATACTTAGCAGCATTTCTTACGATGTTTTTACCGGCTTTATATATTGCCTTAGTTTCGTATCATCAGGGTATGATTCCTTCCCAATTAGCCTTCTCCATTGCAGCGACGAGACAGGGGGTGCCATTCCCGGCGTTTATTGAAGCATTATTAATGGCGACAACGATGGAATTACTACGAGAGGCAGGGGCCAGGCTGCCAAAAACCATTGGCCAAACTATTGGGATTGTTGGCGGTTTAGTAATTGGCGAAGCAGCCGTTTCAGCTGGTATAGTAAGTCCAGTTATGGTCATTGTAGTAGCACTAACGGCAGTGGCATCCTTTACCATTCCTCAATACAGTGTGGCGATATCCTTTCGGTTAATTCGATTTGGCTTTATGCTTGCCGCGGCATTTTTAGGATTATATGGGATCATTCTAGCTTATATTATGGTAAACATTCATATTGTCAACTTGAAAAGCTTTGGAGTTCCTTATTCTGCTCCATTTGCTCCAACCTTTTTCAAGGATTGGAACGACTTGTTATTGCGCGTTCCAGTTCCAATGTTGAACCGTCGTCCAAAGTATTTGCAACCAGAAGATAATAAAGCTGGTGACAGGGAGGGAAAACAGGTGTGAAGTGGTTTGAATACGGTGATGAGACAATTAGTGATAAAGAGTTAATGATTGCTGTTCCCTCCATTACGATTGGTGTAGGGATTCTTTCTTTGCCAAGATTCATCGCTAAGGATACTGTATCTTCAGATGGCTGGATCACGTTGGCGATTTCTGGAATTCTTTTTATTGGCTTAGCCTGGTTGATAGCGAAACTTGCTTCTAGTTATCCGAATCAGACGTTTGTAGAATATGCAGGCTCTTTAGTTACCAAACCAATTGCAGTTATTCTGACTTTTTTATTAGCTGTTCATGGATTGATTCTTGGCGCATATGTGATGCGGGTAATTGCAGATATTGCAAAAGAATACTTGTTTGATCGCACTCCCGTAGAGGTAATCGCGCTTAGTTTTCTATTAGTGGTCGTTTATGCAATTTCTGGATCACGAGCAGGTTTATTCCGATTAAATATGATGTTCTTTCCAATTATCATTTTTATTACAGGAGCAGTTGGACTCTTTGCGATTGCCTGGTTCGATCCGAAGAATTATTTACCAGTATTTAAAACAGATTTTTCAGGATATCTGTCCTCCTTTAAATCAAGTTCCTTCTCGTTCATAGGTTCAGGTATTATCTTGTTTTATACATGTCTCGTCCGAAAACCAAAAAAAGTACCAAAAATGGCAGCCCTTGGTATGTCTATCGTACCGGGGTTGTACATCGTTATCTACCTTATGTGTATAGGGGTATTTGGTAATTTAGCTACAGCAAATCTTAGCTATCCGATTATTGAATTGGCAAAAGAGATAGAAATACCTGGTGGATTTTTTGAACGCTTTGACTCGATCTTTTTTGTAATTTGGATTATGTCGATTTTTAATACGATGGTGATGGCTTTTGATGTTTCTGTCTTTGCATTTGAGTCCATTTTTAAATGGAAAAAAATACAACTTATCCTTGTTTTGACACCAATCGTCTATTTAATGGGGATGTTCCCTCAGGATCTAATAGCGGTTGTCCGTTTTGGTGAATTTGTTAGCTATTACGGCATTTCGGTAACCTTCTTCGTAACGATAGGTCTGTACATTATTTCAACGATAAAAAGGAGGAAAACAAATGCCAAAGCATAAGCTGATTTTCCTCCTTTTCCTTAGTTTTTCTATGGTGGTTTTACTAAGCGGCTGTTGGGATCGGGTAGAAATCGAAGATCGTGGATTTGCCGTTGGTGCTGCTATCGATCTCGTCGAAAAAAAAGCCAATGGCAACTATAAGTTAATGTTTACTGGACAGTTTGTCGTACCTTCTGGGTTAGGGGCGCCAACTCAAGGAAGAGGAAGCGGAGGTCAGAAGGCATATATGAATATCTCTGCCACAGGTGAAAGTATTTTTGAAATTAATCGTGAACTTGCAACGCTTACTAGTCAGGTACCATTTTATCAACATCTGAAGGTTTTAGTAATATCAAAAGATATTGTGAAAGAGCCAAAGCTGTTTGGGGATATTTTAGATATTTTCATTCGAGATCATGAGATGCGAAGAGGTATACGATTAGTAATCGTTGAAGGGGAAGCGAAAAAAGCTTTGGATATAAAGCCGGATAATGAAAATATTCCTGCATTATATATTGATGCATTAATGGAAAACAATTATAAAAATGCTGGTTCACTAAAGCCCGTTCATATTGGTGATGTACAGGAATTACTATTAAGTAAGTTAAGTTACGTTCTCCCAGAAATCCATATTGCGAATAAGATGCTTCAGTATAAAGGTGCGGCAGTATTTGATGGAAGTACGAATCAGTTGATTGATTCGTTATCTGAGCCGGAAACAAAAGGATATGTTTTTTTAACAGAGGATAGTTCGGAAGGAGCACTAGAAATCAAATCCGGTGGGGAAACGGCTACCGTTGAATTAACGCAGGTTACTAGAGATATGAAAGTCAATCCAAAAGCAAAAGATGATATTGATGTGAATATTGATATTAACATTGAAGCCAATCTAGCGGAACGATTTGGGAAAAGAAGCGTCTTTAACGCATCTTATATCAAAGAAATAGAAGAGGGGCTTTCGACTAAAGTAGAAGAATTAGCAAAAGGAACGAAGGATAAAATGCAAGAGGACTTGAAGCTGGATGCAATTGGAATTGGTCATACCCTTCATCAACGTCATTATGATTTTTGGAATACGGTAAAAGATGATTGGGAATCCGGAGAAAATTATTTCTCTCAAGCAAATATTAATATATCAGCTAAGGCTAAAATTCATATCATTGGTTCCTCAGATAAAGTAAAAACGACTGGAGTTGAATAATGTGTGGCGAGAATGGACGAACTATCTGCCGGATTTAAAAACATTTGTGTATATGGCATTTGCTTTTGTCATCCCATTAATGGTTACTTTTATCAATATGAAGCTTCATAAGTTAGGCGATCCGTCTTGGAAAAAAAAAGATGGGGCTAAAAATTATAAAAATAAGGGAAGGTAGTTGGTACGTATTACGATTCAATGATACACTAATGGCAAATGATCGGGTATGAGGTGTAAATATGAACGTTCATGATTATTTAAAATGTGATGCCACGGCTTTAGCTGAAAAAATTAGAAAAAGAGAAACAACTCCAACAGAACTCGTAGCATTTAGCATCCAACAATTAGAAAACGTAAATCCTAGCTTAAATGCAGTTGTGAATACGCGAAAAGAGAAGGCGCTTATAGAATCTAAAGAAGGTGTATCCATTGATCGTCCTTTTGCAGGAGTACCTGTTTTGCTTAAAAATATCTCGCAACGTCTAGCTGGTGAAAGAATTACCTCAGGGTCTAAACTCTTAGAGCATACGGTTGCCAAGGAAAATTCTCATTTTACAACAGCATTCTGCGATGCAGGATACCAATTCATTGGTCATACGAATACGCCTGAGTTTGGATTAAAAAACATAACGGAGCCAGAAATACACGGAGCAACCAAAAACCCTTGGAATCTAACGTATTCACCAGGTGGATCGAGTGGTGGATCTGCTGCAGCTATTGCGTCAGGTATTGTTCCACTGGCAGGGGCAAGTGATGGTGGAGGTTCCATTCGAATACCTGCATCATTTACGGGGCTCTTTGGTTTGAAGCCGACAAGGGGAAGAACTCCTGTTGGTCCAGGTGTAGGTAGGCAGTGGCATGGAGCGGCAATTGATTTTGTTTTATCTAGAACGGTGCGAGATAGTGCAGCGATGCTAGATGTATTACAAACATCTCAACCGGAAGCAGCATTCCAAGCCCAATTATTTCTAGAAGAATATAAAAACTATATGCAAAATTCTTTATCTAAACCATTACGTATTGCCTTTACCAAGACATCACCAGTAGATACGCCAGTATCAAAGGATGCTAAATGGGCTGTTGATAAATTGGTAAAGTGGCTTTCCGAAGAAGGTCATATCGTTGAAGAAACGGAAGCAGCTATTGATGGTAAGCAACTCATGCGAAATTACTATCTAATGAATAGTGGGGAAATAGCTTCATTGTTAACCAATTTACAACATCTGATTGGTCGCCAAATAACGAAAGACGATGTAGAACTGGAAACCTGGCTGCTAAATTATGCTGGACAAGCTGTATCTGCAGCAGAGTTTTCACAAAGTATTGCTTCATGGGATAGTGTAGCAGAGCAAATGGCACGATTTCATCAGACATATGATTTTTTTATTACTCCTGCTTCTGCATTTACAGCACCCAAAGTGGGAGAGTTATCTTGGAATGAAGCAGAACAGGAGAAATGGATAAGTCAAATGGAAGCTGCTAAAAAAAGGGAACAACAAGAACTAATTTATGAAATGTTTTTGCCGAGTTTAACGTATACGCCATTTACACAGCTGGCAAATTTGACTGGACAACCAGCAATGTCTTTACCCATTCATGTATCTGAAGAGGGGATGCCAATTGGTGTGCAAGTGGTGGCTGGAAAAGGGGAAGAGCATCGATTATTACAATTTGCATACCAAGTGGAACAATCTGACTTATGGATCGGAATGACAGGTAATCCCTATTTTAAATAAACCAATTTATACCATATTATAATCAAATATCACTAATATCAAAAGGCGACAATTTGTTTTCGAACCAGTTATACAGCAAATTCTCGCCTTTTATCTGTTAAAAAAATCAATATTATTTTTTAACTAGGATAAATCTTAAGAAAAATATCATTATTTTTACTTATTTACTTTCTATTTCCATAAATGGATTAGCATTATATAATGAGTGACATGCGCTTACAATTTAGCATTATTTTCAGAATATTACTCATTTAATACAACAAGGAAGGAGAAAGATACATGGGGAAGAAAAAAGGTCTATTCCAAAGATCATTGGATGGGATTGAAGTAGTTGGAAATAAATTACCACATCCCGTCACATTATTCGCAATATTAGCATTAATTGTATTGCTATTATCTGCAGGTCTCTCACAACTTGGAATCAGTGTTGAACATCCAGGTGAAGAGGGAGAAATGGTTGAAATTAAAAACTTATTAAATGCCGAGGGGATCCAATATATATTTTCTAGCATGACAGATAACTTTATCGGATTTGCTCCTTTAGGAGTAGTTCTTGTTACGATGCTTGGTATCGGGATAGCAGAACGTTCGGGATTAATTAGTGCCCTTTTAAGAGGTTTCGTATTATCCGTACCAAAACGTTTTATTACGTTAGGGTTAGTATTTGCTGGGATTATGTCCAGTGTAGCTTCTGATGCAGGATATGTTGTGTTACCTCCACTTGGGGCCTTATTATTCGCAGCAGTCGGCCGTCACCCCTTAGCTGGTCTAGCAGCTGCATTTGCAGGTGTTTCGGGTGGATTTAGTGCAAACTTATTACTTTCTGGTACTGATGCATTATTGGGAGAATTGACAATAGCAGGAGCTGCTGTCATCGATCCTGCTTATGCTGAAGGTATGAGCATTGCGATGAACTATTGGTTTATTATTGTCTCTGTCTTTATCTTGACGTTAATTGGTACATGGGTGACTGAGAAAATAGTAGAGCCTCGATTAGGTGAATATAAAGGGGAATACCGTGAAAAAGTTGAGAATTTAACGGCTATAGAGAAGAAAGGCTTAATTTGGTCAGGTATTTCTGTCGTTGTTGGGCTTATTTTGGCCGCATTGTTAATCTTACCTGAAGGTGCACCAATGCGTGGTACTGGTGATCAACCGATCATTGACTCACCATTTATGGATTCATTAGTACCAATTATCGCTATTCTATTCTTTATCCCAGGACTAGCATATGGAATGGTTACGAAAGCTATTAAAAATGATAAGGATGTAGCTAATCAATTATCAGATACCATGGCATCCATGGGGATGTTTATTGTACTAGCATTTACAGCTGGTCAATTTGTGGCTTACTTTAATGAATCAAATATGGGCTTAGTGTTAGGAGTTTATGGTGCAGAGTTCTTGCAAAGTATTAACCTAACAGGTATTCCATTGGTTCTTGTATTTATTATTATCGCTGCATTTATCAATATATTTATTGGAAGTGCTTCAGCGAAATGGGCTATGATGGCGCCAGTCTTTGTACCAATAATGATGCAATTAGGATACTCTCCGGAATTAACTCAAATGGCATATCGTATTGCAGATTCTTCAACAAATATTATATCTCCATTAATGACATATTTTGCGATTATTATTGCCTTTGCACAGAAATACGATAAAAAAATGGGAATAGGAACGCTTGTATCAACGATGATCCCTTATTCGATGTTCTTCTTAGTTGGCTGGACAATCATGCTAATTGTATGGATGTTATTAGGAATCGAACTTGGTCCTGGAGCTCCAATCCTATATGAATAAGAAAAAAGCATCATCCGCTCGGATGATGCTTTTTTGCTGTAATTCCATTTTTTTCTTTTACTATTCTTAAGGTAGAATTCCTAAAGGCGGTGATGATTTTGTTTCAATCAAGAAAAGACGACAAAATGAAAATGATGACGATTGAAGAACTTGTTCCTGAAGACCACTTACTCCGGAAGATTGACCTCTACAGCCATTTCTTCCTTATCACTGAATTGTCCGCGAACAAGCATTACTGACGGCTGCCTGCCAGAACATGACGAAGGTTTTCCTTCACCTACCCAAGGTGAGTTAGGTGAAGGAGAGTCTTAGTTAGACCAATGGCACTTCTTGATTTTTCTTATAGTTTTATAATTGCTTCTTTTAGAACCGATGTTAAATGACTTATTTCAGCTTTAGTAATCGAGAGCGGGGGTGACATCGTAATAATATTATTATAACCATCAACCGTATCGCTGGTTTTGCCAATGATAACTCCTTTTTGCTTACACTCGTTTACGACTTGAGCAGCCAACTTCTCTTCAATCGGCTCTTTTGTTTGTTTATCTTTGACTAGTTCAATTCCTGCTAATAACCCTTTTCCTCGTATATCTCCTACATGTGGATGCTGAAGCAGATCTTGTAATTCTTCCAACAAATATACTCCTAGTTGTTTGGAATTAGAAATCAGTTGTTCTTCTTCCATAATTTCTAAGTTTCTGATTGCTACTGCGCAGGCTGCCGGACTACCACCAAATGTATTTACATGACGAAAGTGGTCGTAGGGAGTTGCTGATGCTGTAAATTCTTCGTAAATTTCCCGTTTTACAGCAGTAGCTGCTAACGGCATATATCCACTAGTTAATCCCTTAGCCATTGTAATGATATCTGGTTTGACATCATAATGCATAAATCCAAAGGGTTTTCCAGTCCTGCCGAAACCGTTAATAACTTCATCTGCAATTAATAAGACACCATGTTTATCACAAATTTCCCGTACACGTTTCATATAATTATCATGTGGGACAAGTACACCACCGCCTGTGATAATTGGCTCCATAATAAATCCTGCAACCGTATCACTAATTTCCCAAGTCAGAGTGCGATCTAGTTCATCAGCTGCATGCAGACAACATGCCATAGTGTCTTGTGGGAAGGGGCTTCGATAACAGTCTGGTGGGGAAATGTGTACAAACCCTGATGCTAGTGGTTCATATTTATAAGCTCTTTGATTTTGGCCCCCGGCAGCTAGCGTTGCTAATGAACTACCATGATAGGAACGATAACGTGAGACAAACTTATAACGATTCGGTTGGTTTGCCTGTTGGTAATATTGCCTCGCAATTTTAAACGCTGTCTCATTTGCCTCTGAACCGCTATTTGAATAAAAAATAACATAATCATCTTCTAACCATTGATTAAGTTTTTCGCTTAGCTGTATACCTGGAATGTGACTTTGAGTTAAAGGGTAATAGGGCATTTGCTTTAATTGCTCTGCACATACATCAGCTAACTCATCTCTGCCATAACCAACATTTACGCACCATAAGCCAGCTTGTGCATCTAAATATTTATTCCCTTCAATATCCGTTACCCACACACCATCTGCATGTGTACTAATCATGGTACCTTCAGGGTTATATTTTCTCATGGCATGCCAAAGGTATTTCTCATCTTTTTCCAGTAGCGCTTTCTTCTCCACTTTAGTATCCATATAAAATCTCCTTTCCCATATGAGCGATTATTTCTTGAATTCCTATCTTCGATGAGTTTATGTGCAATAATGGATGTTCATGAACAATATCTGCTTATTCACCTAGAAAGTATGTCGTTTGTCGACAAAACAGATCAGTTACTAATTATAGAAACACATTTTATTTGACAAGTCAATATATTTAGAAAAAAGTAAAAATAATCTAGACGCCTTACCTTAATGGTTGATATACTATAGGAAATAATCAGTAAAATTACGATTATGCCCATTTTGACTGATTATTTCATCTTTTTTTGTTGTCGAACATATAATACGATTAAACATGTTAGATTATATTACGAAGTTATTTACTTTCATCTTCAAGTGAAATATAGTTATTTTAATGCCGACAATCGACGATGAATAATTGAAGCACTAATCACTTCCTCCATACATTAATAGAAGTATGTTTCGTATCTATATCTAATTGGAGAAAAGGGAGTTAGTGCTTTTTTATATCGAATTATTATGCTTTGTATTGATTCATTGTTTAAATTGATGGGTGAATGTAAGTGAAGGTACAATTTCAACCTATGAATGGAGGGGTTTGTATGGTGTTTTTTTCTGTTTCAGAATTTTATGATAGGTTGGTAAAAACAAAACACCGTATGGCAAAAGAGGGTATCGACGTTTTGCTTATTACTGATCCTGCGAATATGAATTATTTAAGTGGATATGATGCTTGGTCCTTTTATGTACATCAGGTGCTCATTGTCTTCTTAGATGAGGATCAACCATATTGGATAGGTAGGGGACAGGATGCAAGTGCTGCTATGCATACATCATGGTTGGATAAGGATCATATCTACCCATATACAGATGATTATATACAATCATCCGATAAGCACCCTATGGAGTTTGTTAGTGACTTTATAAAAGCAAAAAAATATGATAATCAAACCATAGCCGCTGAATTCGATGCTTATTATTTCACTGCACAAAATTTTATTAAATTGAAAGATAATTTGCCTAACGCCATCTTTAAAGACGGCACGAATTTAGTAAACTGGATAAGGATTATAAAATCTGAACAAGAGATTGCGTTTATTAAAAATGCTGCCAAAATTGCGGAGGGCGCGATGACAGCAGCATTTGAATCGATTGAACCAGGTGTAAAACAATCAGATGCTGCTGCTGCAATTGCCCATGCACAGATTCGGGGAACAGATAATTTTGGTGGAGATTATCCAGCGATTGTTCCCTTGTTACCGACAGGGGATAAAACATCTGCATGTCATTTAACTTGGACAGATGATCCGTTTGTCCAAGGAGATCCTGTAATTATTGAACTATCTGGCTGTTATAAACGATACCATTCGCCACTTGCGAGAACCATTTTTCTAGGTATACCTGATGAGAATATCCAATATATTGCTGATGTCGTTGTAGAAGGAATTAATTATACGCTAGATGCAATTAAGCCAGGGATTACTTGTGAAGAAGTTGAAGCGGTGTGGAGAAAAACAGTTGAAAGAAGTGGCATTAAAAAAGATTCCAGGTTAGGGTATTCCATGGGATTAAATTATCCGCCTGATTGGGGAGAACATACAGCTAGCTTAAGAGCGGGTGATAAAACAGTGTTACAAGAGAATATGACTTTTCATATGATACCTGGGATCTGGCTTGATCATATGGGAGTGGAAATAAGTGAATCTTTCCGTGTAACTGAAAAGGGTTGTGAGGTATTGGCTGAATTTCCACGAGAATTACTAGTTAAGCCAAATATCCGGTTAGCATGAATAACAATTAAGGAAAAGCTTAATAGAGGTCATAACAATAGGCACAAATTGGGTAAAGTTGCTCAAAAAGGATAAAGGCAGAACTTGATTCATCTGCCTTTATCCTCCGAATTTAGTTACTTGTTATCCCAAACAGCAGAATTAATTAAGTTAGGTGGTTTTTTTCCCTCTAAACCTGTTTGTAAGTTTTTGGCAGCTAGTGTTGACATAGCAAGTTCTGTTTCAAGTGTAGAAGATCCGATATGTGGGAGTGTAACCACATTTTTCATCTGTAGTAATGGATTATCCAACTGAATGGGCTCATTTTCAAATACATCCAGTCCAGCACCCGCTATTTCATTATGATTTAAAGCTTGAATGAGATCTTCTTCTACGACAGTTCTTCCACGTGACCCATTAATAAAGATCGCTGAATTTTTCATTAAGCTAAACTCTCGTTTGCCAATTAATCGTTCTGTTTCCTTCGTTAATGGGGTTATTAAACAAACAAAATCAGATTCCCTTAATAATTCGTCGAGGCTAGCATATCTTGCTTGAAATCTTTCCTCAGCTTCTGGTTTTTTTGTTCGACTATGATAAATAACCTTCATATCGAAGCCATGATGTGCTCTTTGGGCAATGGCAAGGCCGATTCTTCCCATGCCTATAATACCAACCGTTTTATGGTGTACATCAGTTCCATAATGGGTGCTGTCTAATGATTCTACCCAATTTCCAGATTTTACATAGTGATCAAGCTCAGGAAGTCTTCTTGCGGTGGATAGAATCAACCCAAACACCATATCAGCAACGGTATCCGTTAAAATACCAGGTGTATTTGTTGCCATTATATTTCTTTTGGTTAAGGTTTCTATGTCTAAATTGTTGTAACCAACCGAGACATTGCTGACAATTTTTAAATTTGGTGCTTGGTTAATTAATGGTTGGTCAACATTTAGGTCAAGTCCAATAATCCCATCAGCTTTGTTTAGAAAGCTTAGAAATTCAGGATCTTTTGTTGTGTCCACGTTTTTAAAGAAACGGACGGTATGATTTTGTTTTAACTGGTCAAGTACCGGTTTTTCAACACGCTGAAAGGCCAGAATGTTCATCAAAGGTTTCCCCCAATCTATATTCCTTATCCATAAAAATGTATTTTCAACATAGACTGATAATAGGAAGAAGTCAAGCTGCGAATAGAAATATTTGATAATTCATATTTCATTGACAATAAAAATATTACCTTCTAGAATGAACCTATAGTTAGAAGTCGACAGTCGACAAAATCTTAGTAGCGCTTTACAAAGGGGTTATATTCATGGATGAAAATGGCGTATTGTTAAAGAAATCTTTAGGAGAATTAATCGCAGAACAATTAAAAAAGGATATCCTGATTCGAAAGATTGAATTTGGCGAACGTTTGATTGAAGCCGACATTGCTGAGCGTTTTGATGTGAGCCGCAGCACAATACGAGAGGCTTTGAAAATTTTAGAGCAAGAAGAATTAGTAATGAATAAGAATAGAAAAGGGACGTTCGTTTCCAAATTTACGAATGTGGATTTAGATGAAATGACGGAATTACGTTTGATGATTGAAACAAAAGCTTTTATAAAAGCTTTAGATTACCTGGATAAAAAGCATTTCATTGAATTGTCTGCTATTATCGACGAAATGGAAATACAAGCAAACAATGGAAATTGGGACCAATTGTTTGGTCTAGACTTACAATTTCACCAATATGTAATTAATAGATGTGGGAATTCTCGAATTATTAAAATATATGAATCCATTGCCGTTCAAATTAGAGTATATATGGCACATTTAGATCAATATTATTCTAGTCCTCAATCCTATTATAAGGAGCATAAAGCTTTATATGAAGCTTTACTTCAAAAGGATGCTGCAATCGTACAAAAACAAGTGGAGAAGCATATCGAATATGTAGAAGATAAGCTATTAAGGAATAGCTAAACCGGGATAAAGAGAGGAGTGGTGTTTGATGGAATCCGTTCTTTTTAGGGAAATTTGGCAGGCGCGAAAACGGATTTCTGCAATTACCCAGCCAACACCTCTGATTTATTCAGAAAATCTATCTGCTTTAACAAACAAATCTGTTCATTTGAAAATGGAAAATTGGAATACAACCCATTCATTTAAAATTAGAGGTGCAGCAAATAAGATATTAAGTTTGTCGCCTGAACAACGCTCTAGAGGCATTACAACTTTTTCCACGGGTAATTTTGGAATTAGTGTTGGATATGTTGCAAAGCAACTGGGCATCAAAGCTGTTATTTGCATATCAAATCGAGTCCCACAAGCTAAGGTTAATGTATTGGAAGCTACGGGTGCAGAAATAAAGGTCATTGGTTCATCTCAAGATGATGCTGAGCGATATAGTCGTGAATTAGAACAGAAACACGGTCTTTCTGTTATACATCCATTTGATGATCCGAAAGTGATTGCTGGATATGGGACCATGGGGTTAGAGATCTTATATGATTTACCTGAAGTTGATACTGTTCTAGCAGGTTTATCAGGGGGCGGATTGCATTCAGGTCTTGGGGTAACATTGAAAACAATGCATCCAGATCTAAGATTAATAGGTTTATCTACTGCACGAGGAGCTACGATGTATGAGAGTTTACAAGCTGGTTATCCAATTGAGCTTCAAGAAAAGGATACATTAGCGGATAGCCTGCTTGGAGGAATTGGTAAAAATAATCAGTATACATTTTCGCTTGTTCAAGCTTATGTTGATGAAATCAAAGTATTAGATGAGCAATTATTTGCAGATGGGATGACATATATGCTTGATAAGCATCGCGTTATTATTGAGGGGGCAGCCGCTTCAGGCATTGGTGCCATCCTTCATCAGCAAGTACATCTAGGTAATCATGTGGTTATTGTAATTAGTGGAAGTAGTGTAGATACATCGACTATTTTAAAGCTTATGAAGGATAAATTTGGTTAGGGGGAACGTTCATGGGTAAAGTCTTATATAATCAACAGTTTGTCGAAAGAAGTAAACTAATTGATATTGAAGACAGAGGATACCAATTTGGTGATGGAATTTATGAAGTTATTGGAGTTTATGATGGGGCTTTCTTTTTATTGGATGAACACTTACAGCGATTAAAACGAAGTGCAAAGGAAATTCAGTTATCTTTACCATATGAATTAACGGAGTTAAAAGAAAAATTAGTGGAACTTGTGTCTCTAAATGAATTAACAGACGGGGTGGTTTATTTACAAATTACGAGGGGTGAAGCTGAAAGATGGCATCATTTTCCTCGCGAGTCAGTAACACCTATACTTATTGCCTATACCAAAATAGAAGAAACCTTAGATGAAGCTAGCAAGAATGGAGCGTCAGCCGTATTGACAGAAGATATCCGTTGGCTCCGGTGCGATATTAAAACGCTGAACTTATTACCAAATGTAATAGCGAAGCAAAAAGCAGTAGAAAACAACGCAGTAGAAGCTATTCTTCATCGAGGTGATGTGATTACCGAGGCAAGCGCATCTAATGTCTTTATGGTTAAAGACGGAAAGGTTTTCACCCATCCTGCAAATAATTATATATTAAATGGGATAACACGCCAGAAAGTATTGGAATTATGTGATAAGCTACAAATAACTGTGCAAGAAGAAGCTTTTACAATACATGATTTATTAGCAGCAGATGAATTGTTTATTACGGCTACTAAATTAGATATTGTTCCCATTATTCAGGTAGATAACCAGCCCATTGGTTCCGAAATTCCCGGAGAAACTACGAAGAAAATTATTCAAGCCTTTCATTCATCTCTTCAAGCATTGCGTATCTCGTAAATGAAGTGAAACATGAGGAGGTTTATTCATGTTCCAGTATGCGAATATGTTAGTAGAGAGTAATACCATAGCTGAAATCAATCTATCCGCATTTCATCATAATGTCCGTGAAGTAAAAACAAGATTGGCAAATGCGATGATGATGGCAGTTGTTAAAACAAATGCATATGGACATGGAATTGTTCCAATTGCTCAACAAGCGGTGAAAGCAGGGGTGGATAGGTTGGGAGTTACGAGCTTAGAGGAAGGTGTTATACTCAGGCAATGTGGCATCCCTGTTCCTATTCATATTCTCCCGCCAATTACCCCTTCTCAAGCAGAAGATGTTGTTTATTACCATTTAACGGCAACAATTAGTTCCAAAGCAGCTGCCCATGCAATTAGTGAAGTTGCTGTTCAACACGGAAAGGTTATGGCCGTTCATTTAAAGTTAAATACTGGATTACAACGATTTGGTGTTGAACCAAGTGACGTGCTTTCATTTTGCAGGTCATGTTACCAGTTAGAAGGGCTATACTGGGAAGGGATATATACCCATTTTTCTAATGCGGATGAGGGGGACTGGAAAACTACAAACGATCAATATGATTTATTTAAAGATGTAGTACAAATACTAAAGGCCAATGATTTTGAATTTCCGATCAAACATGTTGGCGCATCCACTATTGCACTTGAAAGAAAGGATTTGCATTTGGATATGGTACGTCCAGGTATCGCACTCTATGGGTATCATCCAGATGAAAGACAAGTGAATGATATTCATTTGAAAAGGGTCATGACCTTAAAAACAAAAGTCATTCATATTCGAAGTCTACCACCACAATCTAAGGTTGGCTACGGGGGAGAATATGTAACAAAAAAAGAGGAACGTATCGGCATACTGCCTATTGGACACGGAGACGGCTTTAAACGGTTACTATCGAATAATGGCTTTGTGTTGGTAGAAGGAAAGAAGTCAGAAATAATCGGTACCATTTCTTTAGATCAAACATTTGTTAATTTGACAGATATCCCCCATGTAGAGGAAGGAGCTGAAGCGGTTATTATCGGCGATCAAGAAAACCAAACAATTACTGCAAGAGATATCGCAACTTGGATTAACAGTAATATAGATGAAGTATTAGCTAGCTTAATGAGTAGAATTAAGCGTGTCTATGTGTATAGAGAAAAAGGATAGTTGTGTTAGTCCAATTATAAGTGTCTTATAAATACCTGTGGGCCATAGGTGTTTTTTTATGTTTATTTACAGACTAGTAGTATAAAAATCTATCGATTTGATCATGCTAGGTAACGATTAGACATGATGTCTGCCTTTCACTAGTAGGTCTTTTTTAGTATAGTATATAGTATATAGCTATAATAGGTAGATATGAACTGAAAAATAATTGAAAATTTACATAGTTTTAAATTTGTTTGTTGAGAGGGGTTCGTATATGGAAGGTACAAAGGTTTACAATCCAAAAATAAGTAATGTCATCCATAATATTAATAAAGTAATGATTGGGAAAGAACATGCAGCGGTTTTAAGTCTTGTTGCTCTATTAGCAAAAGGACATGTGCTTTTAGAGGATGTGCCGGGTGTTGGAAAAACGATGTTAGTAAAAACGTTAGCCAAATCACTAGATTGTGATTTTCGCCGCATCCAATTCACACCAGATTTACTACCTTCTGATGTAACAGGTGTTTCCATATATAACCCAAAAACGCTGGAATTTGAGTTTCGGGGAGGGCCTATATTAGGAAATATTATTCTAGCGGATGAAATAAATCGAACCTCTCCAAAAACACAATCTTCCTTATTAGAGTCAATGGAAGAAAAAAACGTGACAGTAGATGGGAGGACACTCTCTTTAGCAAATCCGTTCTTTGTGATGGCCACACAAAATCCGATTGAATATGAAGGTACCTATCCATTGCCGGAAGCACAATTAGACCGATTTATTTTGAAATTAAAGATGGGCTACCCAACGTTTGCTGAAGAACTTGAAATGCTGGAACGTACTTCTGGAGATCATCCAATCGAAACCATTGATGCTGTTATAAGTAAAGATGAACTAATAGTAATTCAGGAAGAAGTGAAAGCTGTCTATATTGATACAAATGTGCAACAGTATATCATCAATTTAATTGCTAGTACAAGATCAAATCCAGCGGTCTATTTAGGAGTAAGCCCAAGAGGGTCAATCGCTTTAATGAAAGCTGCGAAGGCGTATGCGTATATTATGGAACGGGATTATGTATTACCTGACGATGTTAAGTATCTAGCGCCATTTGTATTATCTCACCGGCTTATTCTTCATTCTGAAGCAAAATATGAAGGTATGTCTACAGATGATGTAATTGCCTCTATTATTAAACATACGCATGTACCGATTCGAAAGGAATTCCAATCATGACGTCTAGGTTCCGTGTAATAGCCAGTGGTATAGTAGTCGTCTCCTTTTTTTTACTTTTATTTTCGTATGCAATGTTTCAAGGTGGATTTGTCAGCTGGTTTCTATTTTTTAGTTTTCTACCTATTTTTTTATATGAATTGGGATTTTTATTGCATAGCATGAAAACATGGAAGGTTTCAAGACAATTATCTCATTATGTAATTAGAGCTGGTGATGGTATAGACGTAAAATTAGTGATAAAACGAAAATTACCATTTCCTTTGTACTATTGTATCTGTGAAGAGGTGGTACCAGAAACATTAAGAAAGATAGATACCAAGCATCAAAAATATTCATTGATGGATGATCCAGGTGAACTATACACGAATCGAAATTTAAAAAAGGTGTTCTTTCCGTTATGGAAGCGAACATTCACGATGACCTATCGGCTTGAACAATTGCCTAGGGGTGAACATCTCTTACAAACGGTTCGAATACGGACGGGAGATTTTTTTGGATTAGTTAAAAAAGAATATACTTTTCACGTAACTGATGTAATTATAGCTTATCCTAATGCCAGGCCGATTGTAACGAAGGAACAAATTAGCAGCTTCCAACAAGGTACTGCTTCGACTTCAGCATTTCAATTAAATAATTCCAATGTTGCGACCGGAATTCGGGAATACATGCCTGGAGATCGTTTTTCGTGGATCGATTGGAAACAGACAGCTAAAAAAAATACGGTGATGACCAAAGAATTTGAACAAGAAAAAAGTACGGACATTCTGCTCATGTTAGATAATGGCATTTACCCAGAAACGAATTATGTCGTCTATGAAGCGATGGTGGAAGTGGTCCTTTCCCTAATGGAGGGGTTGAAAAAACAAGCTAGTCAAGTTGGTTTAGTAACTATTGGAGAGAAAACAGTATATTTTCCTGTACATCATGACCCAGTCAAGTTAGATATGGTGAAAAATCATTTAACACGTATTCAGCCAGATGGGATTAAGCCTTTTTCGATTCGTGTTGAAAGTGAATTTGCCAAAGCAGGAGCTGGAAATGTAATCATCTTAGTAACGAGTCATATCGATATTGCGTTTATTGAAATCGTGAAGAAGATGAATCAACGAACGAAACGTATTGTACTTATTTTAATTCAATCAGCCAAGCATCGTGAGAAAAATCGTCTTTTCATTCATCAGTTGCAGTTTGAAGGTATTCATATCCATATATTGACAGAACAACATCTAATACAAAATCAATTAGAGGTGAAAGGAATATGATGAAATATGAACAAAGTAGACCGATTTTTTTCACTTCTTTATTGTATATTTGTGGATACATCCTTTTTTTAGAATGGTTGTATCCTTTGGAGCAGGTTACGGATACGCATAATTTAACTGTATTTGTTATTTACAGTGCTTTCTGTTTTGTTATTTCACTTTTTCAAATAAAGTGGTGGCTATCGTTTATTCTAAAAGGTGTCGCGCTTCTATTTATTGTAAATCATTTATTTTTTGAGACAACTTTTTTAAGTCCTATTTGGATGGAGCAGCTATTTCTTGATATTGGTTTTAATATGGATGCCGTATTATCACAAGCTTGGTATCAATTAACTCCAATGTTTCGTAGTGTTTTATTTTTATTACTCATTTGGCTTATGAGCTATCTTCTGCATTACTGGTTTGTTGTCATGAAGAAGATTTTGTTATTTGTCTTGCTTACATTCGTGTATTTGGCCATCTTAGATACGTTTACCGTATATAATGGAGCTTTGGCGATTATTCGAGCGTTTATTATATCGTTTATTGCGTTAGGAGTTGCGAATTTTAGTAAAGAAATGGATCGTGAAGCTATTTCGTTTCCATGGATGAAAAAATCTGCTGCGTGGATGATTCCTATCGTTGCGATAGTTGCCTTTTCTTCTGCTATAGGATTTGCAGCTCCAAAATATGATCCACAATGGCCGGATCCAGTCCCGTTTATTCAAAGTTCAGCAGAAAATGCTGGTATTGCAGGAGAAGGATCGGTTGTGCAAAAGGTTGGTTATGGTGAAGATGATACGAGATTAGGTGGCTCTTTTGTTCAAGACTATACACCGGTATTTCAGGCAAAAGCAGAGGAAAACCATTATTGGAGAATAGAAACGAAGGATGTTTATACAGGGAAAGGATGGACGAATAGCTCAGAGGCAAATTATGTACCAACAAATAGAATTCCTCCAATGTATGATAATACGGTGGATACGGAAGAATTAGAAGCAACCATTGAATTTCAAGGCAATACGTCGTTTGATAAAATTTTGCATCCATATGGTTTCAAAGAAATTTCGACACATAGAGGAAATGCATATGTTGACTTGAATTCGGAAGCAATACAACTGCGTGATGAGGGGTTTGAAGTTATAAATGATTTGAATACATTTACCGTTGATTATGATTACCCCACATTTAATATTGATAAGTTACGGGAAACCCCAACAATTAGAGAGTCATTAGATAGCTATACACAGTTGCCAGAGACTTTACCAGAACGTGTAAAAGAATTAGCCAAAGAAATAACGGCAGGAGAGGAAACAGCTTATGATAAGGTGAAAGCAATTGAGCAGTATTTCTCAACGAACGGTTTTACTTATCAAACAACAGATGTTCCCGTACCTAAGGAAGGTCAGGATTATGTCGATCAATTCTTATTTGATTCAAAAGTAGGTTATTGTGATAATTACTCGACTGCTATGGTGGTTTTATTACGCTCCATAGACATTCCAGCTAGATGGGCTAAAGGATTTACTGGCGGAGAAGAGATCGATTCGACATCAGACTATAATGTATATGAGGTTACCAATGCAAATGCCCATTCATGGGTAGAAGTTTTCTTTCCTGAAATAGGCTGGGTTCCATTTGAACCCACACAAGGATTTTCTAATCTTTCCGATTTTCAAACTTCCATGGCGGATACAGGTGCTGAACAGGATGATGTATTAGCCCAGCAAGACCAAGATGAGCAACAGACACCGGAAGAAACTCCTCAACCTTCACAGGAAGAAGAAAATCAAGAAGCTGAGGCTGCAATGGCTTCACCGTCTGAGGGAAATAGCTCATTCCATTGGTTATATCTCGTTATCCTACTTGTTATCCTTGCGTTGTTGGTATTTATTGGTTATCGAACCAGATTCAGGTGGAAAACAATAATAATAAAAAGAAAGTTTATGGCTAATTGGAATGCGGAGAACTATCAGGAAGCATATCATTACGTAATGAAACTATTACGACATCGAGGGGATGGCAAATTGCCAGATGAGACCTTAAGAGAGTATGCTGTTAAGATAGATCGAAAATATTCTACAGATGAAATGAAAAAGTTAACGCAGCATTATGAGCAGCTATTATATCGCCAAGAAATCAGAGAAGTTCCTAGAACGGAGATTGCGCAATTATGGCAAAATTTAATTAAACGGATATTGGCTTGACCTTCCTAACGTTGGTTAGTAGAATAGGGACATAATCCAACAAATTAATCAGACATGCCGTTCGTATATCCTCGATAATATGGGTCGAAAGTTTCTACCGGAGCACCGTAAATGCTCTGACTATGAAGGCAGAAGATCAGTATATCTGGATTTCTGCCTTTTTGCATTTAAGAGAGTGCGAATTTCGTTCTCTTAATCGCAGAAGGTAGGAATCCAGTTTTTGTTTTAAAAGAACAATGATGGGCGAAGCGGCGGATTAAATATAGATAGGAGCTATGCAGATGAACAACAATGAATTGGTTTTAGTATTGGATTTTGGCAGTCAATATAATCAACTAATCACTCGTCGAATTAGAGAACTTGGTGTATATAGTGAATTGCATTCACATAAGCTCACTGCTGAAGATATAAAGCGAATGAACCCAAAAGGAATTATTCTTTCAGGTGGGCCACATAGTGTCTATGATGAGAATAGTTTTCGTTGTGACCCAGAAATCTTTGACTTAGGTATTCCGGTTTTAGGGATATGCTATGGTATGCAGCTAATGTCGCTTCATTATGGTGGGAAAGTAGAAAAAGCGAAAAACCGTGAATATGGAAAAGCGCTTATTGACCTAAATGAAGATCCAATTTTATATAAAGGTACACCGAAGCAGCAAACGGTTTGGATGAGTCATGGAGATAAGGTAATACAGGAACCGGCAAATTTCCAAATCGATGCAACGAGTCAATCTACGCCAATTGCTGCAATGAGCCTTCCAGAAAAAGGCCTTTATGGAGTACAGTACCATCCAGAAGTGCGCCATTCTGAATACGGGAATCATTTACTAAAACAGTTTGTATTTGATGTATGTCAATGTGCAGGGGACTGGACGATTGAGAACTTCATTGACATGGAAGTAGAGAAAATCCAACAAAAGGTTGGCGATCGTAACGTCTTATGTGCATTAAGTGGTGGTGTTGATTCATCTGTTGTGGCTGCTTTAATTCATAAAGCAATTGGCGATCAACTCACATGTATCTTCGTTGATCATGGCCTGCTTCGTAAAAATGAAGCCGATGACGTTATGAAAGTGTTTGCTGATGATTTCCATATGAATATTATCAAAGTAGATGCAAAGGATCGTTTTCTTTCAAAACTTGAAGGGGTCGATGATCCGGAGCAGAAACGTAAGATTATTGGAAATGAATTCATCTATGTATTCGATGATGAAGCAGCGAAATTGAAAGATATCGACTTCCTTGCACAAGGAACACTGTATACAGATATTATTGAAAGTGGAACGGAAACAGCTCAAACGATAAAGTCACATCATAATGTTGGCGGGCTTCCAGAAGATATGCAGTTTCAATTGATTGAACCATTAAACACCCTCTTTAAGGATGAAGTCCGAGAGTTAGGTTCCCAACTGGGAATTCCTGATCATATCATCTGGAGACAACCTTTCCCTGGTCCAGGACTTGCTATTCGTGTATTGGGCGCAGTAACAGAAGAAAAACTGGAAATTGTTCGAGAATCGGATGCCATTCTAAGAGAAGAAATTGCTAAAGCTGGATTAGAAAGAGATATTTGGCAATACTTCACCGTACTCCCTAATATTAAAAGTGTGGGAGTAATGGGCGATGCAAGAACATATGACTATACGATTGGTATTCGAGCTGTTACCTCCATTGACGGCATGACGTCGGATTGGGCTCGTATTCCTTGGGATGTATTAGAACGAGTGTCTACAAGACTGGTTAATGATGTACAGCATATCAACCGCGTTGTGTATGATATTACTTCTAAGCCACCAGCAACCATTGAGTGGGAATAATCGAACAAAAACAATAAAAAAATATTCAACGTTCGTGTTTTGTTGACTTATGTAGAAAAAAATCGTATGATAATCCTATAAATAAAAAATAATGCGTATAATTTCGGGGATATGGCCCAGAGTTTCTACCAGACTACCGTAAATGGTCTGACTACGCAAAAAATAGATAGGTCAAGGATGTCATGGGATTTTCTCTGTATATGACAAATACGGCCTTTAATATTTTTTGCATAGAAGAACACTCTAGGGGAGAACCTTAGGGTGTTTTTTTATGTCCTATGTTTTTTATTGGGAAATGCAGAAAGATAGGTTATTTATATAGCAAGAAAGCCTGGATATCTGCTATTTGAAAGGGGAAGAAAAATGAAGAAGTATTTTCGCTTTAAAGAATTAGGTACGAACTATCGAACTGAATTTATGGCTGGATTAACCACATTTCTAGCTATGGCTTATATTTTATTTGTTAACCCATCCACTTTAGCGCTAGTAGGTATTGAAGAATTACCGGACGGCGTTACTCGTATGGATCAAGAGGCTGTATTTGCTGCAACAGCTATTGCGGCAGCGGTCGGTACGTTATTTATGGGAGTTATTGCAAGATATCCAATTGCTTTAGCACCAGGTATGGGATTAAATGCATTTTTTGCTTATACGGTCGTATTAGGTTACGGAATTCCTTGGGAAACAGCGTTAGCTGGCGTACTGGCATCAGGGATAATCTTTGTTATTCTCACATTAACTGGATTCCGCGAGAAAATTATTAATGCTATTCCAGCGAACCTTAAACTTGCTGTAGGAGCAGGGATAGGATTTTTTATCGCATTTATCGGTTTTCAGAACTCCGGAATCATTGTTGCGGATGATGCTACCTTGTTAGCACTTGGGGACATTACATCGCCATCTGTCCTGCTTTCGGTATTTGGGCTCGTAGTATCGGTTATCTTAATGGCGATCGGTATTCGTGGTGGGATCTTTTATGGAATGATTTTGACGGCAATTGCGGGTATGATTGTTGGATTAATTGATCCGCCATCTGGAATGAATGGTATTGTTGGGGAAGTACCAAGTCTTGCTCCGACGTTTGGACAAGCGTTCGCTCATTTCGGAGATATCTTCACCATACAAATGCTTGTTGTCATTTTAACCTTTTTATTCGTTGACTTCTTTGATACAGCAGGTACGATTGTTGCAGTTGCTAATCAAGCAGGATTTATTAAAAATAACAAGTTACCACGTGCGAATAGAGCGTTATTTGCTGATTCAGCAGCAACAGTAGTTGGGGCTTCCCTTGGTACGTCAACAACAACATCTTATGTGGAATCAACAGCAGGTGTTGGGGCTGGCGGGCGTTCTGGCTTTACATCTGTTGTAACTGCCTTGTTCTTCTTGTTAGCATTATTTTTCTCGCCATTACTAAATATTATAACTGCCGAAGTGACGGCGCCAGCTTTGATCATTGTTGGGGTTCTCATGTGTTCTGCATTGAAAGATATTGAATGGAATCATTTTGAAATCGCAGTACCTGCTTTCTTGATTGTTATAACCATGCCGCTTACCTACAGTATTGCAACAGGGATCGCAATTGGGTTTATCTTTTATCCAATCACCATGTTATTAAAAGGGAGAGGCAAAGAGATTCACCCTGTCATGTATGCTTTATTTATTATCTTTATTTTATATTTTATCTTCCTAAGTTAGTAACAAGATAGTCTTGGTAAAGAAGAATCTGAACGATTATCCATTCTATTCGGATAGTAGTTCAGATTTTTTCTCGTTTATCTTTCTTGGTCATGAACATAGGCTTCTTTTCCATAAGGGAGGATATGGTAGATGAATATTAATACGGTTCCTATTGAAGAAACGATTCCCATACCAGTGTAAAGTGTGCCACCACCATAAGAATCAATGAGTGCTCCTCCTACCAATGAACCAATTATACCTGATAATCCAAAAAAAGTTGCAAAGAAAACAAGATGCCCCGTAGATTGCAATAGCTTAGGAATCAATCGAGAAATATAGTTAAAAGACGCTAAATAAAATACTCCAAATGTTAAGCCGTGTAGGAATTGTAAGCCAATAATCTGGTAGGGGCTATCAGCAGCTCCATAGATAAACCACCGAATGCTGTAAAGTACTCCTGCAATAATAACAAAAACAAGTGGATGATACTTTCTGAACCAAAACCCTGCACTAGCGAATACAATCGCCTCTGTCACAACGCCTACAAACCATGCAGAACCAACTAAACCTTCGCTCCCACCAAGTTGTTCAATATATAACCCAATGAAACTGTCATTTGCACGATGCGTAATACTTAAAAACATAATAAAAAGTAAAAAGATAACAAACGGTTTACTTTTAACAATTGCGCTGACATCCTTTAATTGAATTGGATCTGACTCTACTTTGACGTCAGTGAGTCGGAATGTCACAAGTAATGCAAGTGCTCCGAAGAATAAATAAGGAATAATCATATACTGAATCCCAACTCTAGTAAGGATTTCACCAATGATTAAGGATGACGTTGCAAAGCCGACAGATCCCCACCAACGAATTTTTCCGAAGGACACACCTAATTCATCCGCTCTTCGTTGCGCAAGGCTATCTCCTAATGCACCAATGGGTGTGACGAAGAAATAAAAAATAGCCCCCATTAAAATAATTGCAATTAAGGTTTCCATTTGGAAGAAAATAATGCTTGTGATGAGTAAGCCGATGATACAGACTTGGATGACCCGTTTTACCGTTTTATATTTATCACTCATGTAGCCCCAGAATGGCTGTGCAAAAATCGCGGCAAGTGGACCAACCGCTAACACGTATCCAATTTCATTACCGTCTAAGCCTTTGTATTTTAAATACAAGGGTAAATAACTAAGAATAATGGTGTTTGTGGCATGAAAGGCAAACAACAACATCTTCAAGGGTGTTAAGGATTGTTGATTAGACAAATATCTCGCTCCTGACTTTATAAAACGTTATCATTTTATGGCATAAATTAACCTCTGCAGCGAGAGGGTTAATTTAGGCGTTAATTATTCCAAAATTTTTCTATAAATTCATCTCTTCCAGATTTAGCACGATCTTCCTTATACGCTGTTTCATTTTTTTTGTAGAAATCTTGATGATACGCTTCAGCTGGATAAAAAGTAGAAGCAGGAAGTATCTTGGTTACGATTGGCTTTGTGAATTTGCCGCTAGCGGCTAGGTTTTCCTTTGATGCTTCTGCAGCTGTTTTTTGCTCTTCATTATAATAAAAAATAGCAGTACGATAAGAATCTCCACGATCTTGGAATTGACCGCCATCATCTGTAGGATCAATTTGTTGCCAGTACACATCTAAAATAGTTTGATAGGATAGGATGGAAGGATCATAAATAATCTCAACCGCCTCATAATGCCCTGAATCACCAGTTTTAACATCTTCATAAGTCGGGTTGGATAGATGGCCGCCTGTATATCCGGATACGACCTGTTCGACGCCATCCCATTGGTCAAACGGTTTTACCATACACCAGAAGCATCCTCCAGCGAATGTAGCTCGTTGTTTCGTCATTTTATCCCTCTTTCGCCGTACATATTTTCATTTGCCATTAATTTATATAGAATAAAGATACTATATCATATTTAATAAGGGCGTGACATGATGGAAGAGCCATTTATTCATAAAGTATTTATAGAAAAGGAGAAAAAAACGGGAAATTCGGATAGGCTGGATTCACCTTCGAGTAAGAGCAGAAATAAAAACCCTATACAGGAGAAGCTTTGGTTGAGTGAGCGCGGGTTCATGACAGATGCATTGACAGAGGAAAACCAAAATAAGCAGGTTGAACAAGCAGTTTTGGCTTATCCAATAAAACATTATTATAGATGGCAAGAAGAGTTACAGCTAGAGAATATCGAGGTTGGCTCCATGGGCGAAGATTTTTCGGTACTAGAAATGGATGAGTATTCTGTATTTATTGGAGATATATACCGTATTGGAGATGCGGTTATACAGGTAGCGCAGCCCCGTCTACCAACGTGGCATATAGCTGAGCGTTTGCGGGTTGAGGATTTAGCAGTACGGATGCAACGTACGGGACGTACCGGCTGGTATTTTCGAGTGCTGAAAGAAGGGTTTATTCAGGCTGGAACAGATATAGATTTAATGGAACGACCAAATCCGAGATGGTCCATTGCAGCTTGTAATGAAATCATGCATCTATTCAAGGAGGATTTACGATTAGCTGAAGAGCTTATGCATTGTCCGGCACTTGCAAAAACATGGAAACAAGCATTGAAAAAAAGGTTATTGGGATTACCGTCGAATGAAAAGAAACGTTTATATGGTATTTAAAAAGCAGATATGCCACGAACTTAGGTTACCCGTGGCATATCTGCTTTAGCTATCCTCTAATACATGAACATTGATTCTATTTTTCCGACTTGTATCTGAGATTAAACGATGTAGTTGAATATAGACAAGGCCATTTTTGTAAGTAGCCTTAATTTTATCAGAACGAACGGGGAATGGTAGCGATATGCTTCTTTCGAAAACTCCTTGCAGAATTTCCTCTTGTACGACAAACCCTCGGGCATTGTCAATGTCAATTGACCCCTTGAGCTCTAAAGTCGCGTAGTCAACATATACATTAAGTTTATCAAGATCTGTTAATCCGGGTATATTAACTACACAGAAAAGTTCATTATCCGTTTGATATAGGTTTATTTGTGGAATGTTAGGTTTTATAATGCCTTCAAATTCATTCCAAAAGCTGTCGCCAAAGAAATGGTCCATATTCTTTTTCCAATCGGACATTTGCTGAAACGGGTCCAAATGATCACCTCATTTTAGATTTAACCTGATATATGAAAAGGGGACTTAGAAAGCATAGGGAATCATTGTTCCAGGTTAAGGTTTTTCATATTATCCTTACATTAGCCTATGCCCATTTGTGTGGATGGTGAATAGGAAATGAGCATGAATATAAAATGATTTCATATGATTGAAAAATAAGGTATGCTTAGCTTATAAATATAGGAGGGTTTCGCTTGTTAAGTAATGCATTTATAATGGTTGCAATTATTCTTGTGATTAACATTGTCTATGTTTCTTTATCCACTGTACGAATGATTTTAACCTTGAAGGGCAGACGGTATATCGCCTCCATAGTGAGTATGTTTGAGATAGTTATCTATGTGTTAGGGCTAGGGCTTGTATTAGATAATCTTAATGAAATACAAAATTTAATAGCCTATGCCATTGGTTTTGGGATCGGTGTTATTTGTGGTTCGAAAATTGAGGAGAAATTGGCATTGGGATATATAACCGTTAACGTCATTTCTTCTGATCCAGATATTAAATTTACTAGAATGTTACGTGACAAAGGGTATGGTGTGACAAGCTGGTATGCATATGGAATGGATGGAGACCGGTTATCGATGCAGATTCTCACACCTCGAAAATATGAATTAAACCTTTATGAAACGATTAAAGAAATTGATCCGAAGGCGTTTATTATTGCTTATGAACCAAAACAAATATATGGTGGTTTCTGGGTCAAGCAAGTTCGAAAAGGTAGATTAATGAACCCTAAGAAACGGGCAGAAGAGGATGTAGCAGGTAATAAGCGACAACAGGTCGATGCTGCTTCAACGCAATCATTAGACGATCAAGAGTAGGCCACTGATGGCTTGCTCTTTTATATTTGGTTAATTGCATAAAAACCGAACATTAACGAAAAAAAACAATAAATTGTTCGTTATTTTATTGACATAGCCTTGTTTCCTTGTTATTCTTAAGTCGATCGAACAAAATATAGATCCTCATATAAAACTGAGAATACGGCTCAGAAGTTTCTACCCAGCACCGTAAATGACTGGACTATGAGGGAAGTAGAATCGTTGTGCTAAACAATGATTTGTTTGAATGGATGAAAGACAGGTCTATTCTCTTCTCTCATTAGCCCTGAGGGTAGAAGAATAGACTTTTTTGTTTTTCTAAAAAATTGATATAAGTTACGTAAATGTGTTGTTAAATTAATTGCAACGATTATACCAGAAAGACTAATAGGGGGATTGTCATATGGTTGGAGTGATTATGGGAAGTATTTCAGATTGGGAAACAATGAAACACGCTTGCCAAATATTAGATGAGTTACAAATTCCGTATGAGGAAGATATCATTTCCGCTCATCGAACGCCTGATACGATGTTTACCTATGCGAAATCGGCTCGGGAACGTGGACTTAAAGTGATCATTGCTGGAGCTGGGGGAGCAGCTCACTTGCCAGGTATGGTTGCCTCGCAAACGACATTACCAGTAATTGGTGTGCCTGTGCAAAGCAAGGCATTAAACGGTTTAGATTCACTGTTATCGATCGTGCAAATGCCAGGTGGCGTACCGACTGCAACAGTGGCAATTGGAAAAGCAGGAGCAAAGAATGCTGGTATACTAGCCGCGGAAATTATTGGTGCTTTTGATGACTATGTTGCTGCAAAACTAGCTACATATCGTGAGGAAATGAAGGCGAATGTATCAGAAATGAGGGAAGATCTTGCGAAACACAACTAATATCATTTTACCTGGACAAACAATCGGGATTATTGGCGGAGGACAGTTAGGACGAATGATGGCAATTGCAGCAAAATATATGGGATATCGCGTAAATGTGTTAGACCCTACTGCTGCATGTCCTGCAGCGCAAGTAGCGGATCATCAAATCATTGCTGATTATGCGGATTTAGATGCTATTCAAGAATTAACAGCATTAAGTGATGTCATAACGTATGAGTTCGAGAATGTTGATTTACATGCTGCAGCTTATATTGAACAACAAGGGAAGTTACCTCAAGGCTCGTTTGCATTAGAAGTTACACAAAATAGAGAGAAAGAAAAGACATTAATGGAGGAAGCAAACCTTCCAGTCCCTCCATTTTCAATTGTTAAGAATGGAGCTGAATGTGAACAGGCTTTAGCCGACTTTCCATTTCCAGCTGTAATTAAAACATGTCGTGGTGGTTATGATGGGAAGGGGCAGCTAAAAATAGAAAATAGGGAACATATAGCTGCAGCAATCGAATTTGCTGAGCAACATGCTTATTGTATTGTTGAACAGTGGATTCCTTTCGACAAAGAGATCTCCGTAGTCTTTACCCGATCATTAAAAGGAGAAATTACCTTCTTTCCAGTTGCTGAAAATGATCATAAAAACCATATTTTATACCAGACTACCGTTCCAGCTAATATTACCAATGATGTGGAAAAGCAAGCGTATGAAGCAGTTGAGCAGCTTGCTGAGCATATGGATATTGTGGGAACTTTCGCGGTCGAATTATTTGTCAAAGGCGATGGGATTTACTTGAATGAAATGGCTCCAAGACCACATAATTCTGGTCACTATACAATTGAAGCTTGTACGGTTTCCCAGTTCACTCAACATATTCGAGCCATTTGTAATCTGCCTTTAACAGAAGTTAGATTGTTAGAGCCTGCCGTGATGATAAATATCTTAGGCGAAGATCTAGAAGCTATACTTCAAGCAATGACCAAGGCGTCTTCTGGTTTTGTTCATTTATATGGGAAAGATGAAGCAAAATCAAAACGAAAAATGGGACATATTACATTCATTGGGGCTACAATGGATAAAGTAAACGAGCAAATTCAGACATTCGAGGAGGCCAAACATTGATTGAACGTTATACCAGAGAAGAAATGGGATCGATTTGGAAAGAAGAAAATAAATTTAATGCATGGCTTGAAGTAGAAATTCTAGCTTGTGAAGCCTGGAGTGAACTAGGTGTTATCCCTAAAGAAGACGTAGAAAAGCTCCGTGCAAAAGCATCATTTGATATGCCGCGTATTTATGAGATTGAACAAGAAACAAGGCATGATGTAGTTGCATTTACCCGTGCTGTCTCAGAGACGTTAGGAGAAGAACGTAAATGGGTTCATTACGGACTAACTTCAACGGATGTAGTTGATACAGCCCTTTCTTATGTAATAAAGCAAGCAAACGAAATTCTTCGTAAAGACTTACTTCAATTTATTGACATCTTAAAAGATAAAGCAAGTGAACATAAGCATACGGTAATGATGGGAAGAACCCACGGCGTTCATGCAGAGCCGACAACATTTGGATTAAAGTTAGCACTTTGGTATGAAGAAATGCAGCGGAATTTGGAGCGTTTTGAAGCGGCGGCAGCGAATATTGAGTTCGGTAAATTATCTGGAGCTGTTGGTACGTATGCAAATATTGATCCATATGTTGAGCAATATGTATGCGGCAAGTTAGGGCTAACGCCTGCTCCAGTATCTACACAGACGTTACAACGTGATCGTCATGCTGCTTATATGTCGACATTAGCATTGATTGCGACATCAATCGAAAAGTTCGCCACCGAAATTAGGGGATTGCAGAAGACGGAATCACGCGAGGTCGAAGAACGGTTTGCAAAAGGACAAAAGGGTTCATCAGCCATGCCCCATAAACGTAATCCAATTGGTTCGGAAAATATGACAGGAATGGCACGAGTAATTCGTGGTTATATGACTACAGCATATGAGAATGTTTCCTTATGGCATGAACGGGACATTTCTCATTCCTCAGCAGAACGAGTCATATTACCTGATGCAACCATTGCCCTTAACTACATGTTGAATCGCTTCGCTAATATCATTAAGAATTTAACTGTTTTTCCAGAGAATATGAAGAAAAACATCGATAAAACATATGGCGTTATTTTCTCACAACGCGTGCTGCTTGCGTTAATCGATAAAGGAATGGTTCGCGAGGAGGCATATGACATTGTTCAGCCAAAAGCGATGCAAGCCTGGGAATCAGGTACCCATTTCAAACAATTAGTAGAAGCAGATGAACAAATTACCAGCCAATTATCACCAGCAGAAATTGAAGATTGTTTTGACTATACGTACCATTTGAAGAATGTCGATGTTATTTTTGATCGAATTGGATTAAAGTGAGGTGTTTCTTGTGAAAGACGTGTTGTTATATGAAGGAAAAGCAAAGAAAGTGTATCAGGCAAAAGGAAAACAAAATCAACTGGTTTTGGCCTATAAAAATGATGCTACAGCGTTTAATGGGGAGAAAAAATCTAGCTTTAACGGAAAGGGACGACTTAATAATGAAATTTCTTCAAAAATTTTCAACTTGCTTCACGAAGCTGGAGTGAAAACCCATTTTATTGATCGGTTAAGTGAAACCGAGCAGCTCGTCTATCAAACAGAAATTATCCCACTGGAAGTAGTTGTTCGTAATGTTGCTGCAGGCAGCATTACGAAACGACTAGGAATTGAAGAAAAGACACCGTTTCATCCACCGCTTGTGGAATTATTCTTTAAGGACGATGAACTTGGTGATCCATTAATTAATGACCAGCATGCATTATTTTTATCCTCCATTACGCAAGATGAATTACAAGAAATAAAAGACAAGGCATTAGAAATAAATCAGCATTTAACTCGTATCTTTCAGTGTATTGGTATCACATTAGTTGATTTTAAATTAGAATTTGGAAGATTAACAGATGGCAGTATTGTACTTGCAGACGAAGTCTCTCCTGATACGTGCCGCTTATGGGATATAAACACAAGTGAAAAACTAGATAAGGATGTCTTTCGCCAAGGTATTGGGGATTTAATTCAAGTTTATGAAGAGATTCTAGACCGTTTGGAGGAGAAAGTATGAAAAAAGTATATGTGCATATTACATTAAAGCAGGGTGTTCTAGATCCACAGGGAAAAGCGATTCAAGCGTCCTTGCATTCACTAGGATTTCAAGAAGTTGAAGATGCGCGTGTTGGAAAAGTCATCGAACTACATGTTCAAGATAGTCCTCATCTCGAAGCGAATGTACGGGAAATGTGCGAAAAATTGCTTGCCAATCCAGTAATTGAAGACTATCGAATTGAAGTGGGGGAGGCTGTTCGTTCGTGAGATTTGCTGTGATCATGTTTCCGGGGTCCAATTGTGATTATGATATGTATTATGCAGTAAAGGAAATACTGGGGAAAGACGCAGATCTAGTATGGTATGAAAATAGTAATCTTTCAACCTATGATGCGATTCTTCTTCCAGGTGGGTTTTCATATGGAGATTATTTACGATCTGGTGCTGTAGCCGCAACATCTAAAGTAATGAACCAAATAAAGGAGCATGCAGCTAAAGGAAAGCCGATTTTGGGCGTATGTAATGGATTTCAAGTTTTAACGGAAGCCGGTTTATTACCAGGTGCTCTGTTACGAAATCAGAACCTATCTTTTATGTGCCATTATGAATCGTTATATGTAGAGAACGATCAAACATTATTTACTTCTGAATATAATCCTGGTGAAGTGGTTCGTTTCCCTATTGCGCATGGTGAAGGAAATTATTTCTGCGATAATAACACCTTGCAATCATTAAAAGCCAATAACCAAATTGTATTTACCTATCAACAGAATCCAAATGGTTCCGTAGCAGATATAGCAGGAATTATTAACGAGTCTGGAAATATTCTTGGTATGATGCCACATCCGGAGCGAGCTGTAGAAGCAATGTTAGGTAGTGATGATGGACTGCGTTTATTTAAGTCATTGGTACGGAATTGGAGGGAAACGTATGTTGCTAACGCATGAAATTAGCCCAGAGATCATTGAAAAAGATGCAATATACAGAGATATGGGGTTAAGTGATGAAGAATTTCAATTGGTTAAATCGATTTTAAATCGTCGTCCGAATTTCACTGAAACAGGAATTTTTTCTGTCATGTGGTCGGAGCATTGTAGTTATAAGACATCGAAACCATTACTTAAAAAGTTCCCAACAAAAGCTCCACAAGTCTTACAAGGACCAGGAGAAGGCGCTGGGGTCATCGATATTGGTGATAATCAAGCAGTTGTGTTTAAGATTGAAAGCCATAATCATCCTTCAGCTGTAGAACCATATCAAGGAGCAGCTACCGGAGTTGGCGGCATTATTCGAGATGTTTTCTCTATGGGAGCTCGTCCAATTGCGCTGTTAAATTCATTACGTTTTGGTAACATGACCACGGATCATGTCAAGTATTTGTTTTCCGAAGTCGTTAATGGAATAGCTGGATATGGTAATTGTGTTGGTGTTCCAACAGTGGGAGGAGAAGTGCAATTCGATGATTGTTATGAAGATAACCCGCTTGTTAATGCGATGTGTGTGGGGTTAATTAATCATGATGAAATACAAAAGGGGATTGCCGAGGGAATAGGTAATACCGTGTTGTACGCTGGCGCTCCAACAGGTAGAGATGGCATCCATGGTGCAACCTTTGCTTCAGGTGATTTAGGTGAAGATGCAGCAAAAGATCGTCCTGCCGTACAAGTCGGTGATCCATTTATGGAAAAATTATTAATAGAGGCCTGTCTTGAAGTCATTCATTCAGATGCACTTGTAGGAATGCAGGATATGGGGGCAGCTGGGTTAACTTCATCAGCAAGTGAAATGGCTAGTAAAGCAGGAACTGGGCTAGAAATGGACTTGGATCTAGTGCCACAACGAGAACAAAAGATGTCAGCTTATGAATTGATGTTGTCTGAATCACAAGAGCGTATGCTACTAGTGGTTAAAAAGGGACGTGAACAAGAAATTATCGAAGTATTCCAAAAATACGGTCTTCAGGCGGTAGCTGTAGGTTCGGTAATTCAAGAGAAAGTTTTCCGAATTAAACAACATGGAACAATCATGGCAAATATCCCGGTTGATGCACTTGCTGAAGAAGCACCAGTTAATCATTTGCCTTCACAAGAAGCTTATTACTATAAAACCTTTCAACAGATGGAAAACACGACTCCGTTAGTCGAAGATCATGCAGATGTGTTAAAGCAGTTATTACAGCAGCCAACCATTGCGTCGAAGGAATGGGTTTATGACCAGTATGATTCGATGGTACAAACAAATACAGTAGTTTCACCAGGTTCAGATGCTGCTGTCATACGTATAAAAGGAACAAATAAGGCTTTAGCAATGACGACAGATTGTAATTCTCGTTATATCTATTTAGATCCGGAGACGGGTGGCAAAATCGCCGTAGCAGAAGCTGCTCGTAATATTATTTGTTCTGGGGCGAAACCACTTGGGCTTACCGATGGTTTGAATTTTGGAAACCCAACGAATCCGGAAGTATTTTGGCAAATGGAGAAAAGTATAGAGGGAATGAGTGCTGCTTGTACTGTTTTAGACACACCAGTAATAAGTGGAAATGTTTCCCTTTATAATCAATCCAAAGGAAAAGCAATATTTCCTACTCCAGTGGTTGGCATGGTTGGTTTACATGAATCATTAGAGCATATCACACCGAATCACTTTCAGGCAGCAGGAGATACCATTTATGTTATTGGAGATACGGATAAAGCATTTGGCGGGAGTGAGGTTCAAAACCTGATTCTAGGAAAATATGAAGGAAAAGCGCCATCTATTAACTTACAGTTAGAAAGAAAGAGGCAACAGCAAGTATTAACTGCGATTCATCATGGAGTTATTTCATCTGCTCATGATTTAGCAGAAGGTGGATTGGCTGTTGGTCTTGCAGAGAGTCTTTTCCAGGTTGCGAATCTAGGTGCATCGATTCAACTAACTGGGGAACCGACCGTAGCATTATTTAGTGAAACGCAATCACGTTTTATCGTTACTGTAAAGAAGGGGAAGGAAGCAAGATTCTTAGAATTGGTTGAAGATGCATATGAAATCGGTAAGGTTACAAATGATCAGACATTATCAATTGGTGTGAATGGCAGCAATATAATCAAGGAAGATGTTCATCAACTACGAGAATTATGGAAGGGAGCTATTCCATGCTTGCTGAAATCAAGGGCATAAATGAGGAATGTGGTGTATTCGGAATTTGGGGTCATGAAAAAGCAGCTGAGTTAACGTATTATGGATTGCATTCCATGCAGCATCGTGGGCAAGAAGGTGCTGGAGTAGTTGTCAGTGATGGAAACCAATTGAAAGCACATAAGGGACTAGGACTTGTTAATGATGTTTTTAAAAATGCTGATTTCTCTGCACTATCTGGGAATGTAGCAGTAGGTCATGTACGTTATTCTACACAGGGTGGTAAAGTACTCGAGAATGTACAGCCACTTCTCTTCCGGTCACAAACCGAAAGTATAGCATTGGCTCATAATGGCAATATCATGAACGCTTATAAATTACGAGGCGAATTGGAAGAAGAGGGGAGTATATTACAAACATCCTCTGATACCGAGGTACTCGCGCATTTGATTAAACGTAGTGGGAATAAAATTACGGAAGAAACAATAGCCAAAGCACTAAATCAAGTAGTGGGTGCATATGCTTATTTAATTTTAAAAGAAAATAAAATGTTTGTAGCTTTAGATCCTACAGGGATTCGTCCATTATCGATCGGTCGATTAGGGGAAGCTTATGTGGTTGCGTCGGAAACCTGTGCCTTTGATCAAATTGGAGCAACCTTTGAACGTGAGGTTCTACCAGGCGAGTTAATAACAATTAGTAAGGAAGGTATGACATCTACAAGATTTGCAATGAGAGAGCAGCGAAAAATGTGTGCAATGGAATACGTTTATTTATCTAGACCAGATAGCGATGTGAATCATGTCAATGTCCATGCATCCAGGAAAAACATGGGGAAGGAACTTGCCAAAGAATCGAATGTCTCCGCTGATATTGTCGTTGGCGTACCCGATTCAAGTATTTCTGCAGCAATTGGTTATGCAGAGGAAAGTGGCTTGCCATATGAGATGGGGATTATTAAAAATCGCTATGTCGGCAGAACATTTATTCAACCATCCCAAGAATTAAGAGAACAGGGAGTGAAGCTTAAACTTTCACCGGTTCGAAGCATCATAGAAGGGCAGCGGGTAATCATGATCGACGATTCAATTGTTAGAGGAACAACAAGTAAGCGGATTGTGCAGATGCTAAAAGATGCGGGGGCGAAAGAAGTTCATGTAAGAATTGCCTCTCCTTCCATTAAAAACCCTTGTTATTATGGGATTGATATGTCGACGAGAGATGAATTGATTGCTGCGAACCATACTCTTGAAGAGATTAGTGAAATCATTGGAGCAGATAGTATTGCTTATTTATCGGAAGAAGGTTTAGAGAAGGCAATTTTAAAAGATAAAACCATTCATCAGGGGATATGTACAGCTTGTATGACGGGAAAATATCCTGTGAAGGAAGAAGGAGCAAAAGAAATTGCTTATACAAGCTGCTAATCGAATACGTAGAGGAAGTGGCGTCCATGTCAAACATGTATAGAGATGCAGGAGTAGATGTAGAAAGAGGATATGAAGCAGTGGAACGGATGAAAAAACATATACAACGAACTGCCAGATCGGAAGTACTTGGGGATATAGGTTCCTTTGGCGGCTTGTTTGACCTAACTTCCTTCCAATATCGGGAGCCTGTGCTCGTTTCTGGTACGGACGGGGTAGGGACAAAGCTGAAGCTGGCAATTGAATGGAATAAGCATCAAACAGTAGGTATTGATCTTGTAGCAATGTGTGTCAATGATATTATTGCTCAAGGAGCAAAGCCATTATTCTTTCTTGATTACATTGCTTGTGGAAACAATAACCCTGCGCAAATTGAACAGGTTGTCTCGGGGATTGCCGAGGGATGTGTTCAAGCAGGAGCTGCTTTGATTGGTGGAGAAACAGCGGAAATGCCTAGGATGTACCAGAATGGCGATTATGATTTAGCGGGGTTTGCAGTAGGTATTGCAGAAAAATCAAAATTGATAACTGGCGATGCCATCCAACCAGGAGATGTTCTTATCGGACTTCCTTCTAGTGGCATCCATTCCAATGGTTACTCATTAGTGCGAAAGCTCGTTGCTGACCTTGACCTAGCAAAATCTTATAGTCTTTCTCAGTCTTTGCTAGAAACATTATTAACCCCAACAAAAATCTATGCAAAATCGATGAGTAAAGCCTTAGAAACCGATAAAATAAAGGGCATTTCTCATATAACAGGAGGCGGATTTTATGAAAATCTCCCTCGAATGTTACCTGTTGGATTGGGAGTTGAGATAGATACATCATCATGGGAAGTTCCAGAGATTTTTCCTTTCCTAAAACAACATGGAAATATAAGTGAGCAAGAAATGTATGGTATTTTTAATATGGGAATAGGCATGACTATCGTAGTATCTAAACAACATGCAAATGACATGATTCGTTTATTGGAACAGCAGGGAGAAGCCGCTTCAGTGATTGGGACCGTTATGGATCAAGAGGGAGTGCATGTTCGATCATGAATCAAGTGAGAGTAGCCGTTTTTGCCTCTGGAACTGGTAGTAATTTTCAAGCTATGTTAGATGCGGAGAATTTAGCTTGTGACATTGTTCTCCTTGTATCCGACAAGCCCAATGCTCCAGCGATTAATAAAGCAAAAGCACATGGGATTGCGACGTTGGTGTTTGATCCTAAAGGCTTTCCTTCCAAACAAGACTATGAATCTATGCTTATCGAGAAGCTTCGAGTGAAATCGATTCGCTGGATATTTCTAGCTGGTTATATGCGTATTGTTGGTCCAACATTACTAAAAGCATTTGAAGGTAGAATTGTTAACATTCATCCGTCGCTGCTTCCAGCATTTCCTGGAAAGGATGCAATTGGCCAAGCAATAGAGGCAGGAGTTAAGAAAACTGGAGTGACCATTCACTTTATTGATGAAGGTATTGATACAGGACCAATTATCGCACAGGAGGAAGTTTCGATTCCACCAGCTGTCTCTAAAGAAGGATTAGCACAGCGAATCCATCGAGTAGAACATCAATTATATCCGAAAGTCATTAATCAATTAATTCAGAGTGAGGGATAACAATGAAGAAACGTGCATTAGTCAGTGTATCAAATAAACAAGGGATCACAGAATTTGCAAAAGGCTTAATTGAGGCAGATTTTGAAATTATCTCAACAGGAGGGACTTTACGCGTTTTGCAAGACGCTCATATACCTGCTATTGCAGTTGATGAGATTACCGGGTTTCCAGAAATATTGGATGGTCGAGTAAAGACATTACATCCATTCATCCATAGTGGATTACTAGCGAAACGTGATAATAAGGAGCACCAAAGTCAGTTAGCAGTAAATAAAATTACCCCAATTGATATGGTTGTTGTTAATCTTTACCCGTTTAAACAAACGTTACAAAAGCCAGACGTATCGAAAGAAGATATTATTGAAAATATCGATATCGGTGGACCTACAATGCTTCGTTCAGCAGCCAAAAATTATCAAGATGTAGCTGTTATTGTTGATCCAGCTGATTATCAGCATGTACTTTCTTCCCTTCAATATGGTGAATTATCTATAGAGCAAAAACAACGGCTAGCTGCAAAAGTATTTCGTCATACTGCAGATTATGATGCCCTCATTGCAAGCTATTTTGCGGGACAAACGGGCGAAGATTTTCCAGAAACGTATACAATTACATATGAAAAAACCCAATCCCTTCGTTATGGAGAGAATCCCCATCAATCAGCTGCTTTCTACAAACGTTCGATCCCGGAACAAGGTAGCTTAGCTTTGGCGGAACAGCTGCATGGAAAGGAATTGTCATATAATAATATTCAAGATGCAAATGCTGCTTTAGAAATTTTGGCAGAATACCAAGAACCTGCGGCTGTTGCAGTAAAACATATGAACCCGTGCGGCATCGGAGTGGCTGATTCGATCGAAACAGCTTTTCAACGTGCTTATGATGCGGATCCAATTTCTATCTTTGGTGGTATCGTGGCATGTAATCAAGTAATCGATTTGCCCACAGCTGAAAGCCTTAGTGACATATTTTTAGAAATTGTGATTGCTCCTGGATTCTCTGATGAGGCATTGGAACGACTAACAGTAAAGAAAAATATTCGTCTATTAAAACTAGATGTAGCCAATGAAGCAAAACAAGGGCACACGTACACTTCTGTAAATGGCGGTATGCTGATCCAAACGAAGGATCATGGTCGTATTGACATTGATGACTTAACAGTGGCTACAACCCGTAAACCAACAGACCAGGAACTTGAAGACTTATTATTTGCCTGGAAGGCTGTAAAACATGTGAAGTCCAATGCAATTGTCTTAGCTAAAGATAAACGTACAGTTGGCGTTGGGGCTGGACAAATGAACCGGATAGGCGCAGCAAATATTGCGATTGAGCAGGCAGCTGAACAAGCAAATGATGCTGTTCTTGCCTCAGACGCATTCTTTCCAATGCCTGATACTGTAGAAGCTGCTGCAAAAGCTGGTATAACTGCGATTATTCAACCAGGTGGATCGAAACGTGATCAAGACTCAATCGATGTATGTAATGAGTATGGAATTGCGATGGTTTATACAGGTATGCGTCATTTTAAACATTAAGGAAAAGGGGACATTTCATGAAAATCTTAGTTGTAGGTCGTGGAGGACGCGAGCATAGTATTATAATGAAATTAGCTGAAAGCAAAGCAGTCTCTAAGATATTCGCAGCTCCTGGAAATGGTGGGATGTCGCAACAAGCAATCTGTACACTGATTGATGAAATGGATATCGAAGGTTTAGTTTCTTTTGTGAAAACAGAGGCAATCGATTTAACTATTGTTGGCCCAGAAACCCCATTGAATGAAGGAATCGCTAATAGATTTCAACAAGAAGGTTTACCTATTTTTGCACCTACTAAAGAAGCTGCCTTATTAGAAGGCAGTAAACAGTTTGCCAAACAATTTATGGAAAGATATGATATTCCTACAGCAAATTATCACGCTTTCTCATCTGTGGCAGCAGCAAAAGCATACATTAATGATAAAGGTGCACCGATCGTTGTGAAAGCAGATGGGCTTGCCGCTGGTAAAGGGGTAATCGTGGCGCAGACGAAGAAAGAGGCATTTGCAGCTGTTGATCGTATACTTGTCGAAAAGACATTTGCTGAAGCAGGGGCGACCGTTGTCATTGAAGAATGTTTAACGGGAAACGAATTTTCATTAATGGCATTTGTACATGAGGATAAGGTGTACCCAATGGTACCTGCTAGGGATCACAAGCGTGCCTTTGATCATGATCAAGGGCCAAATACAGGGGGAATGGGCGCTTTCTCTCCCGTACCTGATTTAACCGATGAGCACATTGAATTTGCATATAAAAATATCTTACAAAAAACGGTCAATGGTCTGATCAAAGAAGGAAGGCCATTTACAGGTATTCTTTATGCCGGTTTAATGAATACACCTCAAGGACCGAAAGTGATTGAATTTAATACGCGGTTTGGTGATCCAGAAACCCAGGTAATTCTCCCTTTATTAAAGAACGATCTAGTACAAGTTATACAAGATGTCCTTAATGGCGAGGATCCAGAGCTACGTTGGTATAATCAAGCATGTGTTGGTATCGTATTGGCGTCTAGTGGATATCCAGGCGTGTATCAAAAAGAAGTGGAAATTCCGTCGCTACGTGATGGTGCAATCATTACCCATGCTGGAACAAAATATGTCAATGATAAACTTGTTTCGGATGGAGGTCGTGTTCTTCTAGCAGCATCTGTTGCGAATACATTGGAAGAAGCGGCTAATCAAGCATATGCTACTTTTTCTGAAATCGATAAGGATAGTGGGTTCTTTTATCGTACAGATATTGCAAAAACCGAAATGAAGCAAGCCTAGCATATAACTCCGTATATGCTCCGAATGGCTCCCCTCATAATAGACAGGGGAGCTTTTTATGTACAGTAAATAACCTATAACCGTAACAAATGATATGGGTGACTTATTTTAGGAACAGCACGGGTCTGAGTCGTATAATTACATCCCAGTTTGTCTTCACAAAAGTTTCATCTCCATTTACAAAATCATAACAGTATGAAAGGAAAAAATATGGTAAAATAAAGGAAATATAAAGATGATGGAGAGTTGTTGAGCCATGCAAAGAAACGGATATTATTGGAGAAATCGTGAGATTAGACAACATGTACGGATTATTGATGGAAATGCTGCACCTACTCTAGTACTAAAAAATGGTACGTATTTAAACACGTATACCAAACAATGGCTGCAAGCAAACATTTGGATAGACGAGGATCGTATCGTATATGTTGGTGATAACATGCCATTGAATATGAGTGGCACGGAAGTAATTGATTATCAAGGGAAATATGCAGTACCTGGCTATATTGAACCGCATGCCCATCCTTTTCAATTATATAATCCGGAACAATTAGCAAACCATGCTGCAAAAACGGGAACAACAACATTAATAAATGATAACTTGCCTTGGTTATTTTTGTTGCGCAAAAAGAAAGCGTTTTCTATATTGGATGATTTTAGCAAGCATCCTGTGTCCATGTATTGGTGGGCAAGGTTTGATGGACAAACAGAATTACAAGAAGGGGATCAACTATTTCATACAGAAGATGTATTGGCATGGATTAAGCACCCAGCAGTAGTTCAAGGTGGTGAATTAACTGCTTGGCCCGAATTATTAGCTGGAGACGATCGTTTGCTTTATTGGATTCAAGAAACGAAGCGAAAGGGTAAACCGGTAGAAGGTCATTTCCCAGGTGCTTCAGAACGAACATTAACTAAGATGAAACTGCTTGGGGTAAATGCGGACCATGAATCGATAACGGGAGAAGAAGTTATTCGACGTCTGAGGTTGGGATTTCAAGTGGGTCTGCGGCATTCATCGATTCGACCAGACTTACCAAAGCTACTGGATGATATTATTGCTGCCGATCTTAAAACATATGAGAATATAACGTTGACTACCGACGGGGCTACTCCTGGATTTTATAAGGATGGGTTAATCAATATATGTATTGATATTGCAATAAAAAGGGGAATACCGCTTGAAGAAGCTTATTTGATGGGTAGCTACAATGCAGCGAAGCATTTCCGAATGGAGGAACAGCTTGGTAGTATTGCGCCAGGAAGGTTTGCTCATATAAATATATTAGATGAAAAAGATAACCCACATCCCAGCAGTGTACTTGCTAAGGGAAAGTGGATTGTAAAAAATGGAATAGAACAACCAATAGAACAAACTATTAATTGGAAGGAATATGGGCTTGAACCATTGGATTTAGATTGGGAAATTGGAAGTAGAGAATTACAATTCTCCGTTCCAATTGGGCTTGAAATGGTAAGTGATGTCATTATGAAGCCATATCCAATTGAGATTGATATTACTGTTGAAAAGCTGCCGGATAATACAAGCGATGCTTTTTTATTAATGATTGATCGTAATGGCGAATGGCGAGTCAATACTACAGTTCGTGGGTTTACAAAAGATCTTGGGGCAGTAGCAAGCTCTTATTCAACAACCGGAGACCTTGTGTTTATCGGAAAAGATAAACGCGATATTAAATTAGCAGGGAAACGTCTAAGAGAATTAGGTGGAGGAATCGTCTTAGCTCACAATGGGGAAATTATTTTTGAACTGCCGCTCGCTTTAAGCGGAATGATGTTTCATGGCGAAATGAAAGAGCTCATTCGTAAAGAAACTGAGTTGAAAGAGCATTTAACGAAATTTGGCTATCCCTTTAGCGATCCAGTCTATTCCATATTTTTCTTGTCTTCCACCCACTTACCTTATGTACGAATTACGCCACAGGGTATTATTGATGTAAAGAAAAAAGAGGTACTATTTCCAGCAACAATGTGTTAGCGTATAATATAACACAAAACTTTATCTCAAAAGGTGCTGGTGAAATATGAAAAACGTATTTATTGTACTGTCGCAAATGACAAGTCGTATGGTAAATAGTATAAGCAAGAGGAAGGATTCCGCCATTAAGAACAAGGCGACAAGCCAACTATTTTTAATAATGCTTGTATTATTACTTCTTCTTTCAGCCTGTAGCGATGAAAAGCAAGCCCGAGATAATGAATCGAAGGATAACCAGCTTGAAGATAAGTCCGATTCTTCAGCTGTAGCTGAAGATATTTATCCTTTGACTGGAATAGAATCCAATGATGCTGTTGATAACAGAATCATTGGCGTGATGATCAATAATCATTCAAAGGCAAGACCGCAGACGGGATTATCCCAGGCGGATATTGTCTTTGAGATTCTTGCTGAAGGAAGAATAACCCGATTCCTAGCCCTTTATCAGAGTGAAATGCCAGAGGTAGCCGGTCCGGTCAGGAGTGCGAGGGAATACTATTTTGAGTTAGCTAATGCTTATAATGCGCTGTACCTATATCATGGTGCTGCTACTTTTGTTGATCAAATGATACAAGATAGAGAAATTGACCATCTCAATGGTTCACTTTATGATAATGATGGGGTATTATTTAATAGAGAATCTTTTAGAGATGCTCCTCATAATTCATATTTACAGCTGGGAGCGGTTTATGATAAAGCGAAAGAAAAGGGTTATGATGTCACTGCGGATTATGAGGCCTTACCTTTTCTATCAGAAGACGAAGATGTAACAGGCGATACAGCCGAACATGTAGAAATTGTCTATTCCAACAACAGTCCAATGGAAATCGTTGAATATAAATATGATAAGCGTTCCGAAACCTATACGAGATATAATGATCGGAAAAAGACCGTGGAATTAGAGTCTGACAAACCGATTCAACCCAGTAATGTATTTATTATAGAAACTCCACATCAAGTTATTGACGATGCTGGTCGTCGTGCGGTAGATATGGAATCAGGAGGCAATGCATACTTAATTCAAAAAGGTGTAGTCCAAAAGCTGCAATGGAAAAACAAAGATGGAAGAATTGTTCCAGTTAAAGATGGAAAAACAGTAGCATTTGCTCCAGGTAAAACATGGATAAATGTAATTCCAGCTACCCCGGGACTTGAGGAGTCTGTCACGATATCAAACGAGTAATGGAAGCAGGAGGGCTTTGCTGTGCAAATAGATAAACTACGTGGAGAACAATTAGATCAACTATTTGATGCGATTCTGTCTTTAAAGGATAGAGAAGAGTGCTATCGTTTTTTTGATGATATTGCTACTATGTCAGAGGTCCATTCGATATCCCAACGGTTACAAGTGGCTAAAATGCTTATGGATGGAAGTACGTATAATGCAATTGAGGAAGAAACAAATGCCTCGACAGCTACTATTTCCAGAGTTCGAAGATGTATTAACTATGGAAGTGAAGGGTATCAATTAGTTTTGGATCGAATTTTAGATAATAAAAAGGAATAATGATTTATTCGTCATCTATGGATGGCGATTTTTGTTTGTTAACCTCTCTTTTTTTCACCAGTTAATGGGGCAGTAATAAGAAAATGCTTATAAGTAAGCATAGGTGGCCTTGTTTACATCCATACAGTACTAACAATCAGTGAGAAGGAAATCTCCATACTACTGGAGGATTTACTTTACCAAAATAAAGTTAGTTTAATCAACTCAAAAAGAATACCCTTATCTCTAAATTCCCAACATGATTTTTGGTATAATAAATGAATGGATTATGATAATGGAGGATTATAATTTTGGATAACAAGATGAAGGACTGGAAACATATTTTTAAACTGGACCCTGCTAAGGAAATATCGGATGACCATTTGGAGATGATATGTGAATCAGATACAGATGCAATTATTGTTGGCGGGACAGATAACATAACGTTAGATGGCGTGTTGGATTTGCTTTCTCGCATTCGCAGGTATACGGTGCCTTGTATTTTAGAAATATCATCCATGGAAGCTATTACTCCTGGCTTTGATTATTATTACATTCCAATGGTTCTTAATTCGAAGGAGAAAAAATGGATGATGGATATCCAGCATCAAGCAATTAAAGAGTTTGTTGATATGCTTGAGTATAGTGAAATATTATTTGAAGGATATTGTATTTTAAATAAAGACGCAAAAGCTTTCGTACATACGAACAGTTATTTACCGGATGAAGAAGATGTTATTGCCTATGCGTATATGGCAGATAAAGTATTTCATTTACCAGTTTTTTATATGGAATACAGTGGGATGTATGGGGATCCAGCTCTAGTTGAAAAAGTAAAAACACAATTGGATCATTCGCTGTTATTTTACGGTGGTGGAATTGAAACAGCTGGACAAGCCCGTGAGATGAAACAGCATGCCGATGTAGTGATTGTCGGTAATTCCATCTATACAGATATAAAACAGGCATTAAAAACGGTGAAAGCAGTAAAAGATAGTTATTAATGAGGCGGTGAAAAAATGAGTAAGACGAAAGATGACTTAATCAAAGGCTTGAATAAACAGCAGAAAGAGGCTGTTACTCATACCGATGGTCCTTTGCTTATTATGGCGGGTGCTGGGAGTGGCAAGACGCGCGTGTTAACCCATCGGATTGCTTACTTATTAGAGGAGAAAGATGTTGCAGCTCGTAATATTCTAGCGATTACATTTACAAATAAGGCTGCCCGTGAGATGAAAGAACGTGTTCGCAGATTAGTTGGATCAGAGAGTGATCAAATGTGGGTTTCTACTTTTCACTCTATGTGTGTACGGATTTTACGTAGGGATATTGACAGAATAGGTTATAGCGGTAATTTTACAATTTTGGATAGTGGTGACCAGTTGTCTGCTATCAAGCAGATCCTAAAAGATTTAAATATTGATCCGAAGAAATTTGAACCAAGAGCAATGCTTGGGCAAATTAGTGCGGCAAAAAATGAACTGATAACAGCAGAAGAATACAACAAAAATGTAGGTAACTTCTATGAACGTCAAGTTGGTCAAATATATGAAAAGTATCAAAAGGTACTCCAGAAAAATCAATCATTAGATTTTGATGATTTAATTATGCAGACCATTCATCTATTTAAACGTGTACCTAAGGTGTTGGAATATTATCAGCGAAGATTTCAATATATTCATGTTGATGAATACCAGGATACAAACCATGCACAATACCAATTAGTGAAGCAACTTGCTAGTCGGTATCAGAATTTATGCGTTGTAGGTGATTCAGATCAGTCTATTTATCGTTGGCGAGGTGCGGATATTACCAATATCCTCACTTTTGAAAAGGATTATCCGGCATCGCGTACGATTTTACTTGAGCAGAATTATCGTTCTACGAAGTCCATTCTTACTGCTGCTAATAAAGTAATTGAACATAATAGTGGTAGAAAACCAAAGAATCTTTGGACGGAAAATCCAGATGGAAAACATATTCATTACTTCCAAGGATCTACCGAACAAGAAGAGGCTTTATTTGTTACAGATAAAATACAAGAGCTTACTCACAGTAGTGGATATTCACCAAATGATGTGGCGATACTGTACAGAACAAATGCTCAATCACGGGCCATTGAGGATACTTTGGTAAAGTCTAATATCGCTTATCAAATGGTTGGTGGAACAAAATTCTATGAGCGTAAAGAGATCAAAGACATGGTGGCTTATTTGCGACTGATAATGAATCCGGATGACGATTTAAGTTTTGAACGCGTCGTAAATGTTCCAAAAAGAGGGGTAGGCAAGACATCCATTGAACGTTTACGAGAATATGCTGCACTTCATGATATTTCCTTTAATGAAGCCGTTAAAGAAGTTGATTTTACCGGAGTATCCAAAAAGGCTGCAAATGCTTTAGCTGAATTTGGCAAGCTGATTCAATCGTTATCCCAACAACAAGAATTTTTAACAGCAACGGATATGGTAGAAGCTGTATTAGAGCGAACAGGCTATGAAACCATGTTGAAAAATGAACGGACCTTAGAAGCACAAAGTCGGCTAGAGAACTTGGAAGAATTTATGACAGTTACAAAAGATTTTGAAAAAGTCAGTGAAGATAAAACGCTTGTTGCCTTTCTAACAGATCTTGCTTTAATTGCAGATATTGATCAAGTTGACGAAGAGGAGGCGGAAGGAGAAGAAAAAATCACATTAATGACGCTGCATGCTGCCAAAGGGCTGGAATTCCCGATCGTTTTCTTAATAGGGTTGGAGGAGAATGTTTTTCCACATAGTCGATCGATGTTTGATGAGGAAGAAATGGAAGAAGAACGTCGTCTTGCTTATGTAGGTATTACTCGGGCAGAAAAAGAGCTCTATATAACACATGCGAAAATGAGAACATTATTTGGTCGAACCAATATGAATCCAATTAGCCGTTTTGTCAATGAAATTCCTGAAGAATTAATGGAGGGAATACAAGATGCGAAAACAACTATGTTTGGCGGTGGTTTTGGACAGCCGGCCAAGTCAACAACTAAACCAACTCCTGCACCGATGAAACGAAAAGCAGAACGAATGCAAAAAACAACTGGTGCGGAGAATCAAACATGGGGACCTGGGGACAAAGCCAGTCATAAAAAATGGGGCATTGGAACGGTCGTAAAAGTTCAAGGAGAGGGAGAGGCAATGGAATTGGATATTGCCTTTCCAGCACCAATTGGTATAAAACGAGTGTTGGCTAAATTTGCGCCAATTACGAAGGAATAAGGGAGGTGCTTGCATGGATCGCCAACAAGCACAAGAAGATATAAAACAATTAACCGAAGTTTTAAATCAATATAATTATGAGTACCATGTTTTGGATAAACCTTCTGTTCCTGATGCGATATATGATCAAAAAATGCAGGAGCTTAGAAAGCTAGAAGAGGCGTATCCTGAATTGATAAGTCCAGACTCACCTACCCAACGGGTAGGAGGCGAGCCATTAGATGCATTCCAAAAAGTCCAACATAATGTACCTATGCTTAGTCTGGGAAACGCATTTAATGAACAGGACTTACGAGATTTTGCTCGTCGCGCTAGTCAAGGAACAGATGAATCCATAGCGTTTGTTTGTGAGCTCAAAATTGATGGCTTAGCTGTATCGCTGACTTATGAAAATGGAAAATTCGTTCGTGGTGCTACTCGTGGTGATGGTACGACTGGAGAGGATATAACTAGTAATCTGCGTACGATTCGGAGCATCCCTTTGTCGATTACAGAAAAAGAAACCTTAGAAATCCGTGGAGAGGCATTTATGCCACATCGATCGTTCCTTGCCTTAAACGAAGCAAAAGAGGCTAACGACGAAGAACCGTTTGCTAACCCACGTAATGCTGCTGCAGGATCGCTACGTCAATTGGACCCTAAGATTGCAGCAAAACGAAATCTAGATATTTTTCTTTACGGTGTTGGCGAATGGAATAATAGCAATTTAACAAAACATAGTGAACGGTTGGAGCGTTTAAAGGAATTAGGGTTGAAGACCAACCCAGAGTGGAAAAAATGTAAATCAATTGAAGAAGTATTGGAATATGTAGATTATTGGACAACCGAACGTCCCAATTTAAACTATGAGATTGACGGCATCGTTATTAAAGTAGATGATTTAGCACAACAAGAGGAACTTGGTTTTACTGCAAAGAGTCCACGTTGGGCAATTGCTTATAAATTTCCGGCAGAAGAAGCAGTGACGAAACTCACTGACATTGAACTAAATGTAGGAAGAACTGGCGTTGTGACCCCTACTGCTATTTTGAACCCTGTGAAAGTTGCTGGTACGACTGTACAACGTGCATCCTTGCATAATGAGGATCTAATTCGTGAACAGGATATTCGTATTGGAGATACAGTGGTTATCAAGAAAGCTGGTGACATCATTCCAAAGGTTGTTCGAGCAATGACGGAAGAACGAACAGGGAATGAAAAAGAATTTCATATGCCGGAGGAATGTCCAGCTTGTCATAGCGAATTAGTACGATTAGAAGAAGAAGTGGCCCTGCGTTGCATTAACCCCAATTGTCCAGCTCAGTTAAAAGAAGGGCTTATCCACTTCGTATCTCGGAATGCCATGAATATTGACGGACTTGGTGAGAAAGTAATTATTCAGTTATTCCAAGCAAACTTGGTAAAAACTATTGCAGATATTTATCGCTTGGATAGAGAGGAATTATTAAAATTAGAACGGATGGGTGAGAAATCCGTAGATAATTTACTTCATGCAATTGAAGTTTCCAAAGATAATTCATTAGAGCGTTTATTATTTGGGTTAGGAATTCGATTTGTTGGCTCCAAAGCGGCTAAGACATTAGCGATGGAATTTGAAACAATGGAGAAACTTCAACAAGCAACCTATGAAGACTTACTTGAAATTAATGAAATCGGTGATAAAATGGCAGATTCCATTGCTCAATATTTTCAAGAACAACAAGTAGTTGATCTTTTAAATGAATTAAGAGAACTTGGAATTAACATGACTTACTTGGGCATTAAACCAACGGCTCAGTCGGAAGAAAGTATGTTTAACGATAAGACAATCGTGTTAACTGGAAAGATGGAAATATATACACGATCAGAAGCCAAGGAATTAATTGAGGGGTTAGGTGGAACTGTCACTGGAAGTGTAAGTAAGAAGACCGATATTTTAATTGCTGGGGAAGATGCAGGTTCAAAGCTAGCAAAAGCTGAAAAACTAGACGTAGAAGTTTGGAACGAGCGGCAATTCCAGCAAGCCATTGAAAACGGGAGCGTGTAATCGTGAAAAAAACAACAATATGGCTCATCGGCACACTATTATTGCTTACGAGTTGTGCACCTGATGTAAATGAAGAAGAAGTTGTTCAGAATGATGAAGAGTCATCTAATTCAAAGGAAGAGAAAGCGATTGTACCTAGCTACCAGCTCTCAGATGAAAATTATAAAATGATTCTGCCATTTGAACCAGGTAAAGCAAGAGGTGTTATCGTTGGCCAAGTAGCTAACCGATTAGATATTGATGAGATGGAAGAAGGTCTTCGCCGTCATTCCAAGGAAGTATATGATCCAGAGAAGTATTTATTTCAAGAGGGTCAATATATAACGGAGGAGACTGTCCTGCAGTGGATTGATGAATTAAACCCACCTAAGAAAGAGGGAGCAGGGAAAGAATACTATGAGGAAAACCCACGTTATCTTTCTCATGTCTTAGAACAAAATTATCTCGTTAAGCAGGAAGATAATTCGGTTAAATTAGCTGGTATTTCCATAGGAATTGCTATGAAATCAGTATATCGTTACCAAACAGAAGTTGGCGGACCATATTATTACCGTTCTATATCGAAATCTGAAATGATGGAGCAAGCAAATAAAATCGCACAGAAAATCGTTAAAAGTGCTCGAGAAATTGAAGGATTGGAAGATGTACCAATTATGTTGGGAGTCTACCGTGAGGAAGATCAATCGTCACCAATCCCAGGCAATTTTGTAGCAAAAACAAATGTTGCTGGAGACAGTGCTTCTATCGGAGAATGGGATTCAATAGATGAGGAGTTTATATTGTTTCCGTCTGATGAAGGAAAAGAAAAATACTACGAGGATCAGGAGATCGTCAATAGTTTTGGGAAAGAAATTGCAAACTATTTCCCTAATTACGTTGGTGTAATTGGAGAAGGCTTCTATGTAAATGAAGAGCTCCAAAAAATGACCATAGAAATTCCAATTGAATTCTATGGGAAAGGTGAAGTAGTAGGGTTCACTCAATATGCCTATGGGTTGGTTCAAGATATGTTCGCTGATTATTATGATCTAGAAATAAAGATCACCTCTAGCGATAAATTGGAAAGCATTATCTATCGTGAAGCTGGTTCAGATAAACCAACCGTTCATGTTTTTCATTAGAGGGTTAAAGGATAAAAAAGGATGGAACAGAATGGTCCATCCTTTTTTCATGGATCTTTTTTGCAGTTCAGAATACCTAATCTATTATCTTCAAGTCAAGTTAATTACCGTAAAAGTTGTAATTTTATAAAACCTTAGTCACATGTAAAAACGGTGCTTTTTTCACTGATTTTCAAGGTTGAAATGAAAATTTTCCTGTCTGAGGAAAATTAGGAACTTTTTTAACCGTTTTTCATAAAAAAATTGCCTGAATGAGTGATAATTTTCCCAATATGAATTATCTGAATTTATGTTATAATAGCACTATACAAGAAATAAAATCTAAATATAGTAGATGGTGGGTGGGAAGTTTGATAGAAATTGGCCCGTTTATCAAATTACAACGAACGAAGCAAGAAATGACACAAGGAGACCTAGCAGAAGGCATCGTTTCACTATCCTATTTATCTAAGATTGAAAATAAGAAAACCGAGGCTAGTCCAGAAATCATTCAATTGTTATGCAATCGTTTAGGAATTGAACTGAGTGACGGTGTAGATAGTAATCTTGAAGAAAAATGTAAGCAATGGTATGAAATGCTTTATGATGTCTATGATAAAACTAAAATAATAGCTACATACAAAGAACTACAAGGCATGATGGATAAAAGTCTAAATGATAGCCTATTAATGTTTGAAATTCACAAAATTAGATATTATTTAGTACTACGTCAAATAGATAAAGCTCTATCAAAGATAAATGAATTAAATGAAATGGCTAGTTCATTTAATATAACTCAGCACTATTATTGGTGTAAGTTTAAAGGGAATTATTATTCTCATACAGGTGAGTTTAACCAGGCAATGCACTTATATAAAATCGCTGAGGACAAAATCAACCAAATTGATATTGATGAAACAGAGATAGCCGATTTGCACTACACCATTTCCGTTACGAATAGTAAATTAAGAAACACTTTAGAAGTAATTGATTATGCGAATAAAGCAATGGATATTTTTCAGAAGAACTATAATTTTATTCGTTGCGCTCAATGTCATATACTACTTGGAATTTCGTATCATCGGATTAAAATGTATGATAAAGCGATTAAGAATTATAATTTAGCAAAACATCTTGGCGAACTAGAAAAAAATAATCAAGTTATACAATTAACCAATCACAATCTAGGTTATTTGTATTCAACAGTTGGAAATGCAAAAGAGGCCATTAAATATTATTTATTTGTAGTTGAGGATGAGGAAGAATCTATAAATATAAATGGTAGGCTTACAGCAATTACTTCATTAATACAGGAGTATTATAATCTTAAAAATTATGAACGTGCGAGTGAAATGGCAGAAAAGGCAAAGATCATATTAAATAAAGCATATGATAAAGATAATCACTATTATCAACTTTATTCATACTTAATACAAACATATACGTATGCATTAAATAATGAAGAAGAGAAATTTAAATCGTTTGTAACAGATGAATTTATACCTTACCTAAAACATCATGAAGATTATGGAAATCTAGTACTTTATGCTAAGATGCTGGGCAACTATTTTGAGGAAAACGGTAAGTATAAAGAATCTGTTAAATATTATAAACTTGCAAACTCCACTTATAACGAGTTAATTAACCTGTAAAGGGGGGATAAACATGAAAAAATTATTTGCTACTTTATCTTTTAGTGCAGTACTAGTTGCAGGTTTTGTGTTTGTAAGTGACCAATCAACTGATTCAGCAATGAACATGGAACCAGAAGTTTATTCTGTTGAGCTTCCAACTAGTCAGCTTTAATTAATTTCTTTAAACTGGTTTTAATTTTTTACCCTATTACTATATGATGGAATTTCCTGGAATGGCGTGGAACCTGTTCCAGGTTTTTTTTGCTTAAAAGCATTTTTTAGAAAAAATTTTTTGCATTTATAAATTTGGAGTTTAAGCGAGGTATTCAGAAGGAATAGGACAATATTGTCTTAAATGTGAGACAAATCTGTTTCATGTATGAAAATCATAATTCATCATAACATATGACTATATATGATTGATTTTTGAAGCGAAATGTTGATGCACCGCTGTTTTGAGCTGTCTCCTGAGCTTGAAAAAAAGACGAATATATGATTTCATAGTCGATGTGCTTCTTTTAATTGTTAGAATTTCTAACAAAAACGGACCTTATCAGAGAGGGGTTATTTAACTTTATGGATTATGCGATTCAAGGTGCCACCTGGTTTTGGCTATTTGTGCCAATGCCAATTGTACTTTTATTATCGTTGATTACTTTATTTACCGAGAGGAGAAAATAGTACGTGGATCTTACGACATTAATAACTTTTATAGTATATCTACTAGGGATGTTGGCGATTGGCCTCATCATGTATTATCGAACCAATAATTTATCAGATTATGTTCTTGGTGGACGTGATCTTGGTCCAGGCGTAGCTGCATTGAGTGCTGGTGCATCGGATATGAGTGGTTGGCTCTTATTAGGTTTACCTGGAGCGATTTATGCATCTGGTATGTCTGAAGCTTGGATGGGGATCGGGTTAGCTGTAGGTGCTTATTTAAATTGGCAATTTGTAGCTAAGCGATTACGCGTTTATACCGAGGTATCAAATAATTCCATTACGATCCCAGATTATTTTGAAAATCGGTTTAAAGATAACTCACATATTCTTCGTGTTATATCTGCTATCGTAATTTTGTTATTCTTCACTTTTTATACATCTTCAGGAATGGTTGCAGGAGCAAAATTATTTGAGGCATCATTCGGTCTCCAATACGAAACTGCTCTGTGGATTGGTGCGGTTGTAGTTGTATCTTATACGTTACTTGGAGGATTTCTAGCGGTTGCATGGACAGACTTTATTCAAGGTATTCTTATGTTCCTTGCACTAATTGTTGTTCCAATCGTCGCATTAGATCAAATGGGTGGCTGGAATCAAGCGGTACAAGCTGTTGGTGAAATTAATCCTTCCCACCTCAATATGGTTGAAGGTGTTGGAATAATGGCAATTATTTCATCACTTGCCTGGGGCTTAGGTTATTTTGGACAGCCACATATTATTGTTCGTTTTATGGCATTACGTTCGGCGAAAGATGTTCCGAAAGCGAAATTTATTGGAACAGCTTGGATGATTTTAGGACTTTATGGAGCAATCTTTACTGGTTTTGTAGGACTAGCATTTATCAGTACACAAGAAGTACCGATTCTGTCTGAATTCGGGATTCAAGTAGTTAATGAGAATGGTTTACAAATGTTAGCCGATCCTGAAAAGATATTTATTGCTTTCTCCCAAATACTATTCCATCCAGTAGTTGCCGGTATCTTACTAGCGGCAATCTTGTCTGCAATTATGAGTACCGTTGATTCACAGTTACTTGTATCATCTTCAGCGGTTGCAGAAGATTTCTATAAAGCTATTTTCCGTAAAAAAGCTACTGGTAAAGAGCTTGTTTGGGTTGGACGTATTGCTACAGTGATAATTGCGATTGTTGCTTTAATTATTGCAATGAACCCAGATAGCTCTGTATTGGATCTAGTTAGTTATGCATGGGCTGGATTTGGTGCAGCATTTGGACCAATTATCATCTTGTCATTATTCTGGAAGAGAATCACAAGAAATGGTGCACTAGCGGGTATCATTGTAGGTGCCATTACGGTAATTGTATGGGGAGACTTTCTATCTGGAGGTATCTTTGACCTCTACGAAATTGTTCCAGGCTTTATCTTAAATATGATTGTCACCGTTATTGTGAGTCTTATCGATAAACCGAATCCAGATTTAGAAGCTGACTTTGATGAAACCGTAGAAAAAATGAAAGAATAAAAGCTACAATAGCCATGACCCACCTCGTAAACAGGGTGGGTTTTATAATGAGATGGATAAATAATACGAAGCTGCTTGTGGAGAGTTACTTTCGCTTTTCTTTCTTAGTTGATTATTGTTGGGTTAGTCTGCTATTATCAATAGTGTTACCAAAGTTTATGGACAGGCAATAAATGTATATAATATAGATGAAATACGTTTGGAGGGAAAGATAGTGGCCGATATTTCAAAAGATCAAGTAAAGCACGTTGCTCATTTGGCTCGCTTAGATATAACGGAAGAAGAAGCGGAAATGTTCACGGATCAATTAAGCTCTATCATTACATATGCGGAACAGCTTAATGAATTAGATACGACGGATGTAGAACCAACAACGCATGTATTGGATATTAAAAATGTGCTACGTAAAGATGAGCCAAAGAAATGGATTACACAAGAGGAAGCAATGAAAAATGCTCCTGATCAAAAAGATGGGCAGTACCGTGTGCCATCTATATTGGAGTAGGAGGGAAAAGTATGTCGTTATTTGATTATACGATTAAAGAATTAGAAGCGAAACTACATATTAATGAAATAACCGTTCAAGAATTAGTAGAAACTTCATATCAACGAATTAAAGAAGTCGATGGAGATGTTCATGCATTTCTTACATTAAATGAAGAACAAGCTATCGCATATGCAAAACAATTAGACGAGTCATCGGAACGAAATAAATCCTTGTTCGGAATGCCTGCAGGGGTCAAAGATAATATTGTTACGAAGGCACTACGTACTACATGTGCTAGCCAATTCCTCGATAATTTTAATGATCCATTGTATAACGCAACCGTCGTGGAAAAGTTAAACAACGAGCAAGTCGTTACCATCGGAAAATTGAATATGGATGAATTCGCTATGGGTTCTTCGAATGAAAACTCAAGCTATGAACCAACTCGAAATCCATGGAATACCGATTATGTACCTGGTGGGTCTAGTGGTGGTTCAGCTGCTTCGGTAGCTGCTGGGGAAGTATTATTTTCATTAGGTTCTGATACTGGTGGTTCGATCCGTCAGCCAGCTGCATTTTGTGGTGTTGTAGGATTAAAACCAACATATGGCCGAGTATCACGATTTGGTCTAGTTGCCTTTGCGTCATCCTTAGATCAAATTGGCCCAATTACCCGTAATGTTGAAGATAATGCACGTGTATTAGAAGTAATTGCTGGTCACGATCCAATGGATTCAACCAGTGCGGATGTTGAAGTTCCAGCCTATACGGAAGCTCTAACAGGTGACGTAAGAGGACTTAAAATTGCGGTACCAAAAGAATATTTGGCTGAAGGTGTAGACCCTGAAGTTAAACAATCCGTGTTAGAAGCGTTAAAAGTTTATGAATCGTTAGGCGCGACATGGGAAGAAGTTTCCTTACCACATTCAAAATATGCTGTTGCTGCTTATTACCTACTATCTTCATCTGAAGCTTCAGCAAACCTTGCCCGATTTGACGGTGTTCGTTATGGTGTTCGTTCCGAGAATGCAGATAATATGATCGATATGTTTAAGAAATCACGAAGCGAAGGATTTGGCGAAGAGGTAAAGCGTCGTATTATGCTAGGAACATTCGCGCTTAGCTCTGGTTACTATGATGCATATTATAAAAAAGCTCAAAAAGTACGGACGCTAATTAAAAATGACTTTGATAGCATTTTTGAAACATATGATGTTGTTATTGGACCAACCACACCAACACCAGCGTTTAAAATAGGGGAAAAAGTAGATGATCCATTAACCATGTATGCGAACGATATTATCACCATCCCAGTTAACTTGGCGGGCGTGCCAGGTATTTCTGTTCCTTGTGGTTTTTCTGAAAAAGGACTGCCAATCGGCTTACAAATTATTGGGAAGCATTTTGATGAGAATACGGTTTTTCGTGCAGCACATGCTTATGAACAAGCAACAGATCATCATAAACAACGCCCTCAATTAGGAGGTGCCAACGCATGAATTTTGAAACAATCATTGGTTTAGAGGTACACGTTGAATTAAAAACAAACTCGAAGATTTTTAGCCCGAGTACAAATGCATTTGGTACAGAGCCGAATACGAATGTAAATCCAATTGATCTAGGATATCCTGGTGTATTACCTGTATTAAATGAAGAAGCAGTTAATTTTGCAATGAAGGCTGCAATGGCCTTAAATTGTGATATTGCTACAAATACCAAATTTGATCGTAAGAACTATTTCTATCCAGATAATCCAAAGGCTTACCAAATTTCGCAATTTGATCAACCAATTGGAGAGAATGGCTGGATTGAAATTGAGGTAAATGGTGAAAAGAAACGAATTGGCATCACTCGTCTACACTTAGAAGAAGATGCTGGGAAGTTAACACACGGAGATGACGGTTATTCTTATGTTGACTTTAACCGTCAAGGTACACCATTAATTGAAATTGTATCTGAGCCAGATATGCGTTCTCCAGAAGAAGCATATGCGTATTTAGAGAAACTAAAAAATATTATTCAATATACTGGTGTTTCGGATGTGAAAATGGAAGAAGGTTCGCTTCGCTGTGATGCGAATATTTCCCTTCGTCCAATTGGGCAAGAAGCATTCGGAACAAAAACGGAATTGAAAAATCTAAATTCGTTTAGTTTTGTTCAAAAAGGGTTAGAATTTGAAGAGAAACGTCAAGAAAAAGAATTGCTAGCAGGTGGAGAGATTCTGCAAGAAACCCGTCGCTATGATGAAAAAACAAAAGAAACCATTTTAATGCGTGTCAAAGAAGGTTCGGACGATTATCGTTATTTCCCTGAACCAGATTTAGTTCCGCTTTATATTGACGAAGCATGGAAGGAACGGATTCGTCAAGATATTCCTGAACTTCCTGATGCCCGTAAAGAACGGTATATTGAAGAATTAGGTTTACCAGAATACGATGCTTCTGTTTTAACCAATTCCAAGCAAATGGCAGATTTCTTTGAAGATGCTATTACTAAGGAAGCAGATATGAAACAAGTATCTAACTGGTTAATGGGTGAAATTTCAGCATATATGAATAAGCATTATAAAGAATTAAATGAGTTAGCTATTACTCCAGAAGGTTTAGCAAAGATGATTAAGCTAATTGATGATGGGACCATTTCTTCAAAGATTGCTAAAAAAGTCTTTGCTGAGTTAGTGGAAAAAGGCGGAGATCCAGAGCAGATCGTTAAAGATAAAGGACTTGTTCAAATCTCTGATGAAGGTCAGTTAAGAGAGATTATCACAGGTGTACTAGATCAAAATGAACAATCGATTATCGACTATAAAAATGGGAAGAATAAAGCAGTTGGCTTCCTAGTCGGTCAAGTGATGAAAGCCACGAAAGGTCAGGCAAATCCGCCGATGGTAAATAAAATCCTGTTAGAAGAAATAGACAAGCGATAAGTAAGCTGAAACCAAAGGCTACCAATCTTATGCGGATTTGGTAGTCTACGTTTTGAAAAAAGCGATGTGTTTTTCGATGCATACCTCTTTTCAAAATGATCAAAAAGGTCTATGATAGATGTTGGACTGACTTCAATAAACGACCTAGTAACATTAATTATATGGTAATACCCTGCATAATTGATGCAATGCGGAGGGAATAAAATGAACAAAGCACGTATTATCTATAACCCTACATCTGGCAGAGAAGCATTTAAAAAAGAGCTACCAACTGTCTTAGAACGATTAGAAATAGCCGGTTATGAAACATCTACCCATGCAACGACTTGTGAAGGAGATGCAACAACGGCCGCAAGAGCTGCTGTTGATCGAGGATATGATCTAGTTATTGCAGCTGGTGGTGATGGCACAATTAATGAAGTTATTAATGGAGTTGCTGAACAAGAACATCGCCCCAAGCTAGGAATAATTCCAGTGGGTACAACAAATGATTTCGCTAGAGCCTTGCATATTCCACGAGATATAAACAGAGCGCTCGATGTTATCATTGATGGTCGATCGATCTCTTTAGATATTGGAAAAGTAAACGATCATTACTTTATTAATATTGCAGGTGGAGGGAAATTAACAGAGCTAACCTATGAGGTGCCTAGTAAGCTAAAGACAATGCTGGGACAATTAGCATATTATATAAAGGGCATTGAAATGCTGCCATCTTTAAAACCAACTAGAGCAAAGATTGAGTATGATGATCATGTGATCGATGAGGATATCATGTTATTCCTTATTTCAAATACAAACTCAGTTGCTGGATTTGAAAAATTAGCCCCAGAAGCCAATTTGCAGGACGGTTATTTTGATCTGTTAATTTTGAAGAAAACAAACTTAGCTGAATTCATACGAATTGCCACGCTTGCATTGCGGGGAGCACATTTAGAAGATAAACATGTGATTTACCACAAAGCGAAACATATTAAAATAACAACAGATGAAAAAATGCAATTAAATATAGACGGGGAATTTGGCGGTCTACTGCCAGGAGAATTCCGAAACCTGCAGCAGCATATCGAATTTTTTGTGCCAAATGAATTTCCTGATAAGGGTGGAGAAGATTACTGAGTACAGTAGTCTTCTTTTTGTAATGTATCGATTATAAGCAAGGTAGTTAGGGAAAGAATAGAAGATAATACGTCATATCTTAATTATTTTTAAGCGAGGAAATATAACAATGAAAATACTAGTTACAGGAGCCACTGGAAATGTCGGCAAGTTTGTGGTGAAGGAACTCTTACATATGGGAGAGGATGTTGTAGCGGCCGGAACAAATAAGAGCAAATTACGAGCGATGTTTGGAAATACGATAGATAAGGTAATTCTCGATTTAACGGATAACCAGACGTTTTCCAAAGCATTAGAAAATATAGACAGAGTCTTTCTTATGCGACCTCCTCATCTCGGTAAGCCAGATGATTTATACCCATTTATTCAAGCTATGAAGGATAAGGATATTCGACTTGTCTCTTTTCTTTCATTAATGGGAGTGGAGAAGAATCCATTTCCACCTCACCATAAGATTGAAAAACAAATAGAAGAAGTAGGAATCCCTTATGCGCATGTTCGCCCAGGTTTCTTCATGCAAAATATATCTGGGATTCATTCAGTAGAAATAAGAGATAGAGATGAGATTTTTATACCTGCAGGAAAAAGTAAGACAAGCTTTATCGATACAGCAGATATCGGTTTAGCAGCTGCGACATTACTTCATAACCCAATTAAATTTAAACATACTGCACATACAATTACAGGTAAAGAAGCCTTGAATTATTCCCAAATCGCAGCAATATTATCTGAAGTGACAGGGAGAACCATAACCTATGTATCACCAAGTCTTTTTCATTACCGTCACTATTATATAAAACGTCGAGGATTACCCAAAGATTATGTAAATGTGACAGTAGCACTTTATCTGATGACTAGACTAGGGACAGCAAAGGCAGTAACAAATGATTTCTATCATTTAACCAAGAAATATCCACGTACGTTTAAGGAATTCGCAATAGAAAATATCAACTGTTTTAGGTAACTGTATCATGCTGCTTATTCTTTATAAGATATGTTAAGATTAAAGCAGAAACTAGCACGTAAAGGAAGATAGACATGGCTAAACAAGCAGCACCAGTAAAAAAGAATCAGACGATCACACTCACTTTCGAAGATCTTACCCATGAAGGAAATGGGGTTGGGAAAGTAAATGGCTATCCTCTTTTTGTACCACATGGTTTACCAGGTGAAGAGGCGGTTGTAAAAGTTGTCAAAGTAAACAAGAATTTTGGTTTTGGCAAATTATTAGAGGTAAATCAGGCGAGTGATGATCGCGTAGAACCACCATGTGATGTTTATTATAAATGTGGTGGATGTCAGCTTCAGCACATGAGTTATGATATGCAATTAGAAATGAAACGAAATCAAGTGAAAAATGTGATGCGAAAAATTGCTCATATGGAAGAAGTTCCTGTACATTCTACGTTAGGAATGAATGATCCTTGGAGATATCGAAATAAGATCCAAATTCCCGTCGGTAAAAAGAATGGTGAATTAATTACTGGATTTTACCAAAAACGAAGTCACCATATTATAGACGATATGGATACGTGTGTAATACAAGATGACAGCAATGATCGACTTGTAGAAGCGGTTCGCCGAATTGCAGATCGATTAGATATCGAAGCATATGATGAGCAGCATAATCGAGGGGTATTGCGCCATATCATGGTTCGTACTGGAAGAGAAACCAATGACGCGATGATTGTTATTGTTACCCGTACACAAAAAATACCGTATCAAGACAAATTAATAAATGAATTAACGGAAACGTATCCGCATGTGAAATCAATTATTCATAATGTCAACAACGAACGTACCAATGTCATAATGGGTAAGAAAACAAAGGTTATTTGGGGAGACGAGTACATATACGATACAATTGGCGAGGTACGTTTCGCTATTTCGGCCAAATCCTTTTATCAAGTAAATCCACCTCAAACAAAGGTTCTATATGACAAAGCATTAGAATATGCAAACATCGGAGCGAATGATATTGTTGTTGATGCCTATTGTGGAATTGGAACCATTTCATTATTCTTAGCACAACAAGCGAAAAAGGTTTACGGTATCGAAGTTGTTCCAGAGGCCATTAGCGATGCCAAGAAGAATGCTAAATTAAATGGAATAACGAATGCAGAATTCGTTGTGGGTGAAGCAGAAAAAGTCATGCCATGGTGGAAAGCCCAGGGCCTGCGTCCAGATGTAATTGTTGTTGATCCACCTCGAAAAGGCTGTGAGGTAGATTTCTTAAACGCCATGATTGAAATGGAACCAAAGCGAATTGTGTATGTTTCCTGCAACCCGTCAACCCTAGCACGTGATTTGAAAATATTAGATGAAGGTGGCTATGAAACGAAAGAAGTCCAACCCGTTGATATGTTCCCACAGACAAATCACGTCGAGTGCGTAGCGTGGTTGGAAAGGAATTTTGTCTAATTAAAACTAACATCTCTCAATCAAAATAAACATTTCCGATTAAGACCCCGATTTCGTGAAAATAAACATTTCCGATTTCCGGGTCTTTTTCATGCTCATCCCTTGTCTTGTCTCGGTTTTTCTCGTGTTTCCATTATGCAACATTCTCGGAGAACTTTATTTTAAAACAGAAAAAAAGGTGAAAAAACAGGCGTATTTGAGGGGAGAAATAGAGTGTTTTTGAATCAAAAATCCTTCAAAATGGGGGTTCGGTCGGAAAACTTTATTTTTACTCGAACGGTGGAATGGGGGATTGAGATGGGTGATTTGAGGGATGTTTATTTTAATGGTACAAATTTGTCTAATTAAAATATAAATCACCGAACCAAAATAAACATTTCCGATTAAGACCTCGATTTCGTGAAAATAAACATTTCCGATTTCAGGGTCTTTTTCATGCCCATCCCTTGTCTTGTCTCAGTTTTCTCGTGTGTTTCCATTACGCAACATTCTCGGAAAATTTCTTTGTTAACTCAGAAAAGGCGAAAAAAAGCGGAATAACGGCATGTTTTTAACTGGACATGATAGAGTAGGGGGGTTCATTGCAAAGGGTTTATTTTAACTTGAACGGAGGAAGATGAGGTTGCGTAGCGTGAGTTCTGAGGAGTTATTTTAGGTGTACATAAATTATAGTTTTTATAAGAGAATAGCAGGTGAGTGGTCATATAGTGACCACTCGTATTTTTCTCGAAGTAATTTCCTGCTTTTTAGTTGATGCACTCTCGGTTTTTCTTTACGTGAGCATATATATCACCAGTCGTTTTAATACTCTTGTGACCAAGCACGCCCTGGTCATATTTTCGATCAAGTACAATGACAATGTCGAATCGTGTCAGCGGTAAAAAACAAAGTAGCTATTAGTGCACTAACTCTTTTCGACTATTAAACTAAGACCTTGGTTAATTTTCAAAATTAACGGTTAGGATCGCTTTAAGTACTTGAGCACTGTGCCCGAATTGTTCTTGTTGGTTTAAGCTGATTCCTACGATATTACGTATTCCTGTACGATTCACAACTGCAGGTACTTCGATATAAACGTCCTGTGTGTTATATTCTTTATTTAAATAAGCACTCACAGTCAAGATACTGTTTTCGTTGTTAAGAATAGCTTTGGTTATACGAGTCAGTCCCATAGCAAACCATAATAGGTTGCACCTTTTTTCTCGATGATATGGTAAGCTGCATCACGAACATTTGTAAAAATGTCATCCAGATCTTCCATGTTGTATTCTTTATGATGTTCTATTAACTCCAATATAGGCAGCACAACTGCCTATATTTGCATGAGTCCCATACGGGTAGTTCAGTGTCTCCATGTTCCCAATTATATTGGCATGAACGTTAGAAGATGTCACGTCAAAATATTCTCCTAATAAGAAGCGGAATCGACCAGAGTCCAGAATTGTGCCACTTCCGATGAAATGCTCTTTTGGCAATCCACTGAATTTCCAAGTCGCGTACGTAAGAATGTCTACTGGGTTCGTAGCAACTAAAAAGATCCCGTCGAATCCACTATTCATACATTGTCTACAATTGTTTTAAAAATGGCAAGTTCTTTTTCACAAGATCTAATCGAGTTTCCCCAGGTTTTTGGTTAGCCCCTGCACAAATACATACGATGTCGGCATCTTTACAATCTTCATAGTGACCGTCCCATGTTTTCGTTGGATTTGGAGCGAATACTTTTCCGTGGTTCAAGTCCATGGCATCTCCCATGGCTTTATCTTCATTTGTATCGATGATTACAAATTCTTCAGTAAGGGATTGGTTCAGCATAGCAAATGCATAACTATTTCCTACAGCTCCTGCTCAATAAGTGCAACGCGGTTCCCATGCTCTTTTGACATATGAATTCCTCCCCAAGGATAGTAACCAATATATGTGAAAAAATTCACATGAATTCCCCCTCGATAACAGCGAGCGCTTTCTTGTTTTTACAACTCATTCAAAAATTCTTAGTAATGTCAGAGAAAAAATTACCCCACCACCATCAATCGAGACTGTTGCAAAGAAAATTATATTTCGGTATAGAGTCTTCAACATTCAAGTATTATAAATGTCGACAGTGAAAGACCTTTAACAAAAAAACAATTTGCTGAGGAGCTTTATCGTTAGAAGCGTATCAATGGTAATTGATGAGTTGAATTCTAGAAAAAACTATAAAAAACATAAGGTATTTCCACATGCTGAATACCGTCCTGCTTATTATTTACACGATTGTTCTTTACATTCTTCCTTCCTTTCGGGGAACCCTTCACTCAACCCTATACTCCCTAAAGTATAATCATTTTCAACCCCTGCCGAAAAGTCAGCAACTCCTTCATTAACATTGCCATCAACGGTTAATCCTCCCATTGGACTTTGATAGATATCATCGACCTTAACGGATTCGATCCCCTCAAAATTATTTTTTAAATACTGCTTGACGGCTTCTGTAGCTTTTGTATCATCATAGGTTTCGATACTTGAACTCACATTACATCCAGTAAGCATTATAGTGGTAACTATAAAAAACATAAGATATTTCCACATGGTGAATATCAGCCCTATTTAATAATCACAAAATTTTTCCTTACACTCATCTTTTTCATCTGGAAAACCTTCTTCAATGCTAATGCCGGCTACCGTAAAGTCTTCATTTATAGTTATTGAGAAACCGCCTTTACTATTCACCTTACCATCAACAGTCATGGCTCCCATTGGACTTTGATAAGGTTCTTCTAGTTCAATAGATTGAACCCCTTTGTAGTTATTTTCAATGAAACTCTTAGTGACTTCATTAGCTTTAGAGATTGTTTCTTTATCGTACTTATCATTATTTTGGTTCAAATTACAACCCCCTAATAGTATAATGGTAATTATAATAAAAATTAATAAGTTCTTCTTCTTTTTCAATAAAAACACCTCTTTAAAAAGTTTAAAAGAGAAAGGAGAATTTTCTATGGGTAAGGGCGTTACCGATTTTGAAGCAAGTTTTATTTCAAACGAAACTTACAAAGATAACAAAAAAGAAATCAACTTTTCAAACAGTAACGGTGATAAAATCATCTGGAAATCAATCGAAACCATCAAAGATAAAGATACCGGCCTTCATGGCTATGTTCTACAGAACCCCAATACAGAGGAAGTTGTTATCAGTTTTCGTGGGACGGAAACCCCAAAAACGTCGACGAAACAAGTAGAACAAAAGTATGTTGGTTCACCCTCCCAAGATGCTCGCTTAGCCGGAGCTGGAGGAGGAGCAATACTAAAAGATGGTAATCTGATTTATGAAACGAAAGACACGGACTTTTCCGAATTCGTAAAAGATGTTCAGGAAGATGTAGAGGGAATCGTCCTTGGTGATTCCAATTATAGCAAAAAAGAATATGGAAAAACAGATTATTTGGCCACTCCATCTCAAGATGCAGCTCTCGCTACTGGTAAGGCTAAGTTAAACCCCAACGATCAAACCATCACGTATACCAATAAAAATCAATTTACCGAAGCGGATCATGTTGTAAATAAATATGTGCAGAAATATGGAGCCAATAATATTACCTTTGTTGGTCACTCATTAGGCGGTGGCCTTGCTCAATATTATGCAGTTGAGTATGATTCGAATGCCGTTACCTTTGCTGCAGCGGATGTCTTTGATTTATTATCTGAAGAAAATCAAAAGCGAGCATTAAGTGGTGAGTTTAAGGATAATGTCATTTCTTACACCTATCCGGATGATGCTGTAGGAACTTTCTATAAAGATTCGATTGGTTCTGTTTACTATATGGGTAATCCGGCAGAAGGAGGCTGGGGATTAAGTAGCCACGGCATTAAGAATTATATGGCTAATAGCATGTATGATGAGGAAGGCTATTTCTTGCCGGGGCTATTATACGATGAAAAGATACAAGATCAATTAACGATGTCTCCTCTAGTTTTGAAAAATAGTGGTGTTTCTGACTTTCATATTCGTATCCAGTCCAGTTTAATGGATGGTTACGTTACCGAGATGAAGGAAAGTGAGGAACAAATTGCAGCCACAAGAAAGGCATTGACGCATTTTCTCGATGACTACATAACCACGATGACCGAATTGAAAAATAAATACATGAGTGCTGTCGGTGTTGGCAAGTATGATAAGTTACATGCTTCTCATGTAGAGGAAATTTTCCATGATCTAACAGATATTGGGCCAGAAGGGTTGCCCATGCTATTGGATATCGGTGAATTGGAAGACCTATTGGCCAAACTCCAAAAATCTCATTTAGATACAGGAGACATTGCTTACAATATGGATAAGATGAGCAAGGACTTTGCCCATATGGATCAATTACTTGCTCAATGGTTACAACTTAAATAATGCAGTTTTGAAGTAGAAAAGTGGTGGGTTGAATGGAGGATAAGGATATTACTGACTGGTGGCAAAACTATTTAGAAACGAATAGGCAAGAAAAAGAGTTGAAAAAACAAATAAGAACTGATTTAGAATCAAATGTGGAATACTTCAAGCAATACCTTACCCATTGTTATGCGGTTCAACCGCTTTCGGAAAAGCATCGAGATATCATAAATAAATTAGAACATAACTTTGATGGGAAGGCAAACCAAGCACTATTACAACGATTCGAAAAGAACCAGTTTAACCTTATGGAAATTAATCTCATGTACAGAGATATCTATGAAAATATAAAGCTGAAATCTTGGTTTGGGTAGTGTGGACCAAGGAGTGTAATATTAACTGTATAAGTAAGCATACTTACTTTTGGGGCAACATTCATTAGATTCATGCTATTTTATTTATGGACGACATTGTAAAAGTTGACGGGATAGTTCTTTTTAAAATTAAAATGATTATTAACATGACTGTATTATAAATGTAAAGAATAGAAATTAGTTATTAGTAGGTAATAAAAATTAGTATTGACAGGAAGTTAAAAGATGGAGGGATAAATATCATATACCAAGCCATTAATCTAAGGGAAAAATTATCAAAATTCAGTGATCACTGGTCTCCCAAAATTATTAGTGAAATAAATGACTATCAATTTAAGTTAGTCAAAATACAAGGTGATTTTGTGTGGCATGATCACAAGCATACGGATGAAGTATTTATTGTGTTACAAGGTGAAATGTCGATCCTATTTCGAGATGGGAAAGTTAAACTCTCTCAAGGAGAGATGTTTGTGGTACCAAAAGGGATAGAGCATAAGACTTTTTCCGAAACGGAATGTCATGCCATGATAGTTGAACCTAAAGGTGTAGTCAACACTGGTGAGGTTGAATCTGGATTAACTGCCGAAAATGATGTTTGGATTTAAGGAATATTATTCTATTACTTATATTGAATAGAAAAACGATAGGTATATATTTTTCATTGGTACATTTGAAAAAGACAAGTTTTAAACGCATCAGCTTAATATTACTAATTTAACTAGTGATAGATTAGAGGCAAATGATTCAACAAGATTTCCGAGGTCGAAATGAACTATCGAACGCTTTTCTGGTCCAAGAAAAGCGTTCGATCATGGAATCATTCACACGCTTAACGAGCCACGGAATCCTCTGGCACCATAGTAAGAGGATGCGCCGTTGTGATAGACGAAGACATGCCCGAAGCGGTAATCGCAAAAAAGGGCACCGCCGAGTTCTCTGATATCAGAGGGGGTTTGTACCCAACTTGATGTTTTTAAATCGAAATCTTCAAGTTGCTGCAATGCTCGATATTGTTCTTCCGTTAAAATTTCAATGCCCATGTCAGTTGCCATATCAAAAGCATTATTTTCCGGTTTGTGTTTTTTCCTTGACTCCAGCGCTTCTCGGTCATAACAAACACTTCTACGACCTTTTGGGCTTTCTTTTGAACAATCATAAAAAATAAATTCGTTCTTCTTTTTATCATAAATAACGACATCTGGTTCGCCGCCAGTTCGTTCCATTTCGTTGAGTGACCATAGTTTTTCAGTGTTATTAGCCAACTTTGCTTGAACGTTATCCCATTCCAGTCCTTTATGGCGGTGCATGTTTTTTTCAAAACGATCTCTCAATGCATGTAATAACGCTTCACGCTGTTCCTTTGATAATTCCTGTTTATTCGTCACGATCGTTTCCTCCTTATTGTTTTTATTCCGTAATAGTTTAAGTATATATAAATGTAGCTTGATAATAAAATCGTTTCAATAAGTGGTTGAATTCAGTTTACAATAAATCTTAGGATAAAGTAAATGCCTTCTTCACCCTTATCAACCATTCAACCCATTCATAATAAGTAATAGAGTAGAAGAATGAAGAAGTAAAACGGAGGTATGTAGTGAGGTTCGTTTTGGAATTACATGTTGTCAGTATGCTATATGCTGTCATTCTATTTATTCCTATTGAACGGATGTTAAATAGCCGCAATTTTCATTCGAAATCGCGGCTTATGTACAGTTTTTTCTGAATGAATGCTACCAGTCACATCGTTCCTCATGTGTTAAGATTCGGATACACGTTGCCTGGTTAATACCCATTTCGATAATTGAATACTAATCTCGTATAGCAGGATGAGAGGTAATGCTACAATTAATGGCATGACAAGATCCGGTGGAGTTAACATGGTACATATAATAATTAATACAAAATAGGCATACTTCCTGATTTTCTTCATAAAATCTGGAGTTAGAATTCCAAGTGTTGTTAGGAACATGACAATGATTGGAAGTTCAAATAAAAAGGCAAATGGTATCGTCATTCCAAATAAAAATTTAAAGTAGCGGTCCACGGTTAACATAACTTCAAACATACCTTCAGATAAGGAAAGAATAAAAGGGAATATCAGCTTTACAAAAACTGCATAACCAAATACAAGACCACCAATAAATAATAAAAATAAGAAAGGGATGTATGATAAAGAAACCTTTCTTTCTTTTGCAGTTAACCCTGGCTTCACAAACGCCCAAATCTCATATGCGATGACAGGAATGATGCCCGTCAGTCCCACTAATCCGGCCATGCGGAAGTAAATCCAGATGATTTCCGAAGGGCTGATTACCATTAAATCGATATCAATATCATTGATAAAAAATGTGTAAATATAATCCACAAAAAGAAAACCTGTTAAAAAAAATAAAACAAACCAGCCAACGGTTACAAAGATTCGATTTCTTAATTCCGACAGATGACCAACGATATCCATTTCATTTTTGACCTTCCATTGGATTTCATTCTCCAAATTGGTAACTCCTTTCTTATAACATACAGGAAGATGCAGGGGTTCCCACATCTTCACCTGTCCAATAATTATTCAACATTTTTATTAACACTGGTTTTTTCTTCATTATCTGTGTCTCTTGTTAAATCATTCGTAGCTTTCTTAAATTCTTTCAACGTTTGCCCAGTTGCTTTTCCGATTTCTGGTAGCTTTTTTGGTCCAAAAATTACCAAAGCAATGATTAAGATCAAGATTAACCCTGGTATACCGATTGAGGATAACATTGATACACCTTCCTTCATCCATTTATACAAGTTGTATGTCTAAAGACCCCTATCCACTCCTACTGATACGTTAGCAAAAAGGTCCTCATCTAAGGGACCTTTTCACAAATCAATTTCCCGTTCCATTGCCTTGTTTCTGTACTTGTTTGTCATGTGCTTTATCTTGCGCTTTAATGCGGTCTTCTTCCACCTCACTCGATTGCTTCTTATGTGTAGACAATGGCTTGTCCTGTTTGGAAACTAAACCAGGCTGGTCGTGTTTTATCTCAAACGATGCCCTTGTATGGATTGGTGCGCCAGGTTGGCTTACATAGGATACGACACGGTAATCTGCCGTCCATTTCTCAGGTGTTACCTGACACCGCACATATCCTCGGAAGTCATTGAAAAATTTGATATGTGGATTTTCTTCTAAAATCGCATCGGTATCCTGACGCTTTTCACTTCCATCCCCACCTGAAGTGATTGAAGTTCCGACAAATTCTGACCCAAGCGTTGCTGAATCCGGGTCGTCAAAGTCGGTCTTAATATCTCCAGCCCAGTTTGCATGGACATCTCCTGTCAAAACAACTAAGTTCTTGACATCATTTTCTTGTACGTATTCGAGTATACGATCACGATTGGCAGAATAACCATCCCAAGCATCCATATTGTAAAGAACTTCACCATCAATATCATTATTAAGTTGATTAAAGAAGATTTGTTGAGCTAACACATTCCAACGGGCATTCGAGCGTCCAAGACCTTCTAACAACCAGTTCTCCTGTTCATTTCCAAGTAAGGTACGATTCGGGTCAGTAGATTCCTCGTTTGGAGGTTTGATGCCATCTCCGTTTGCTTGATTATCGCGGTATTGACGGGTATCTAGAACATTAAATTCAATTAAATCCCCATAAGTAAAACGGCGATATAAATTCATATCTGCTCCTTGCGGAAGGCTGGACTCTCGTAAAGGCATGTGTTCGTAGTAAGCTTGATAGGCGTGGATTCGTCTTCGGATGAATTCTTCAACAGATTGATCTCTTTCCGGAATATCATCGGCATAATTATTTTCTACTTCATGGTCATCCCAGGTAACGATCCATGGAAATGCTGCATGAGCTGACTGAAGGTATTTGTCTGTTTTATATTGCGCATGTCTGTTTCGATAATCGTCTAATGACATAATTTCCGGGCTGCTATGTGTGCGAACGTTCCCTGTAGTTGCAACATATTCGTTTGGCCCATATTCATAAATATAGTCTCCAAGATGTATGACGAAATCTAGCTTTTCTTCGGCCATATGCTTATAAGCAGTATAGAATCCATGTTCGAATTGTTGGCAAGAGGCAAAAGCAAAGCTTAATTTTCCTAGGTTTTCACCAGGTGCAGGCAATGTTTTTGTTTTTCCAATTGGGCTTACTTCATACCCTGCCTTGAAACGGTAATAATAATCACGGTTCGGCTCAAGGTCAAAAACTTCCACATGTACGGAGTGAGCCAGTTCGGGACGAGCAAGTTCTGTACCATGATTAATGATATGTTTAAAATGCTTGTCTTCCGAAATTTCCCATTCCACAGGGACATTATAGCTTGGCATTCCTCCATTGTTTAAAGGCTCAGGAGCCAGTCTTGTCCACAGTACAACACTATCAGATAGCGGATCTCCGGAAGCAACACCTAATTTAAATGGATAGCCAGTAAATTGTGGAGAAGCCTCTACTTTTAATCCATTAAATTGACTTGCTAAAGTCATTCCTAGAGCAATACCAGCTACCTTTGTAGTCTGGGATAAAAAATTCCTCCGATCCATCGAATGATTGAGCAGACGTTCGGACTCCGATTTGAGCATTTTCTCCAAATTTCGTTCTTTACTCATTTCAATTTCTCCTTTCTTACATGATTTGCATGAAAAATATAAAATATTTGAAATCACCTTCAGTATAAAAAAGGAATATAAACTGTATTTAAATGGAAATAAAAGATTCTGTAAAAGAAATTAGGAATATATAAGCATGAGCAAGGTGCTGGTTCCATGTGCCCTCCTAGTCGAAATCTAGTTTTGTGCTTAAGATGTTCTTGCAATGGAAGCTATATTTCATTCTTTTTCTAGGTAACAATATCTAACAAAATCTACCTAAAAATTTGATAGTTATTCATAATCTAATTTTTGATTAATGTTAATTATTCATATTATCTACATCATTTCTTAATATTAGTGTTCCAACTATAAAAAATATTGAAGCTTGCCTAATCATCAAAAAAACATGGGAGGCTTTGAATATAATTAAAACGTTGTTCTTTTTCATTACAATTAACAAAATATTCTTGCTTAAATAATTATTTTATTCTATACTGTATCAAACTGGACCACCCAATTTACCAGTATGTGAAAAGAGGAATGGTGATATGGATTTTTCGCCGGTAAAGAAGCAGCGGGTCTATCGGGAGATTGTTCGCCAGCTAAGAAAAAAGATAGAGGAGGGAGAGATTGCTTTAGGAGAACAATTACCATCCGAACGTAATCTAGCAGAAAGTCTTTCGGTGTCGAGAAGTTCTGTTAAGGAAGCCTTTAGCGTATTGGAATCTGTAGGTGTAGTGGAGATTAAACAAGGCAGTGGAGTTTACCTGCGTAATAACAACCATAACGATGTGATTGCAAAAATCAATGCGATTATTCATGGGGTTTCTGTTGATATTGTAGAGTTAATGGAGTTTAGACTAGCTTTAGAGCGAGATACTGCGTATTATGCGGCAATTCGTGGGAACAGGGAAGAAATCAGCAATATTGCAAGCGCATATCGTAATTTAGAAATGGCCGCAGAACAGAATGAGAATGGAGCGGAAGAAGATTTAGCCTTCCATATGGCAATAGCAAGAGCCGCGGGCAATTCAATTGTTGAGAGAGTCATGTATATGTTATCTAGTGAAGTTCGAGAAGGATTGAAGGAAAGCAGGGAAAGCACATTACATGTACCAGCAAGATCCAGTATGGTGCTTAAGGAACATAAAGCAATATATGATGCGATCAAAAATGGAAGCGCTAACATAGCGAGGGAAGCAATGGCTGTTCATCTAGAAGGCGTTCGAAAACGTTATTTATAGCAAAGGGGGAAAATAAATGCGTGCTGAAACAGTGGAAGAAAGAGCGGTAGATTATACGGATGAATCATTAGCACCGCCGACAACATGGAAAGGCAAGCTGAAGATGGTAGGGCCTGGTTTTGTTACAGCGGCAACCGGTGTTGGAACTGGCGACTTGATTGCTGCGTTAGTTGCAGGTGCAGGGTTTGGCATGACGTTGATATGGGCAATTGTAGTTGGAGCTATTTTTAAGTATTTTTTCACAGAAGGAATGGGGCGATGGCATTTAGCAACAGGTAGAACAATTCTTGAGGGATTCCACTCGCTGGGGAAATGGGCCACCGGTTATTTCGGCGTCTATGCTATACTGTGGGGTTTAAGCTATGGAGCAGCTGCTATGTCTACGAGTGCAATAATGATGGTAACGATGTTTCCGATTATGCCGTTATGGGCTTGGGCGATCATACATGGACTTGCAGGTATGGCCCTTGTATTAACAGGAAAATATAAGCTGTTCGAACGTATTATGACAGTCATGATAGGTATTATGTTCATCACTGTTGTTGGTTCAGCAGTTATTCTTTTACCCAATATTGGCGATATTCTAAGTGGGTTTGTACCTCGCACTGGAGACGGATCATTATTACTGGTTATGGGTCTCCTTGGAGGTGTTGGTGGTACTATTACAATGGCTTCATATGGTTACTGGATTCGAGAAAACAAATGGCAAGGTAGTAAGTGGATTCCAATGATGAAACTTGATTCAGCGATTGGTTACGTGATCACAGGGATTTTTACCGTGTCATTGCTCGTAATAGGGGCAGAGTTTTTATATGGAAGTGAAATTGAAATTAACGGGGAAGAGGGTCTTGTCACACTTTCTTCCATGTTCAGTAATGAGTTTGGTGAAGTGGCGCGTTGGATGTTCTTAATTGGTGCTTGGAGTGCGGCATTTTCTTCCTTACTGGGTGTTTGGAATGGTGTACCTTATTTGTTCGCAGATTTTGTAAGGATGCTGCGCGGAAAAGCGGAAAAAACAGTAAAACCAATATCTGAAAAAGATCCAGCATACCGAGCTTATCTACTTTGGTTGACTTTTCCTCCAATGCTGCTGCTGTTCTTTGACAAGCCAGTATTTCTTGTTATTTTATACGGTGCCCTTGGCGCATTATTCATGCCATTTTTGGCAATTACGCTTTTGTGGTTATTAAATTCTAATCGAGTAGAAAGCGCCTATAAGAATGGATGGCTCGCAAACATTGTATTGATATGCTGTGTTTTAATGTTTGGATATCTTAGTATCGTTGAACTAATCAACATGTTTTAAAGGGAGTGGACAACATGGTTTATGACTATGCAATAATTGGTGGCGGAATAATTGGTCTTTCTGTAGGAATGGAACTCTGTAAAAAACATCCGGATGCGTCCATTATTATTTTGGAGAAGGAAGAAGCATTGTCCCAGCATCAAACTGGTAATAATAGTGGTGTCATTCATTCTGGGATTTATTATCCACCAGGCAGTTTGAAGTCCAAACTTGCACGGCAAGGAAATAGACAGATGACAGCATTTTGCAAAAAGCATGGGATCACATTTGAACAATGCGGGAAAGTGATTGTAGCAACAAAGGAATCAGAATTGCCACTGTTGGAAGATCTTTATCATCGAGGGCTTCAAAATCAACTGAAGGTTGAGAAAATATCATTGGAAGAGCTCTATGAAGTGGAGCCGCATGTGAATGCAATTGCTGCGATTCGCGTTCCTAGTACTGGCATTGTCGATTTCAGTGAAGTATCGGCAGTATTTGCAGATTATATTGTACAAGGAAATGGTAATATAGCGCTGGGAACAGAAGTGATGGATATTGATGATCAAGAGGATTATGTGAACTTGGTGACCAATAAGGGGAAGGTTCGTAGTCGTTTCTTAATTAACTGTTCTGGGCTATTTTCAGACAAAGTTACGGAACTGGCTGGCATTAAAACAGATATGAAGATAATTCCATTCCGAGGAGAATATTATGAGTTGAATCCGGATAAACGACACTTAGTCCATAACCTCATTTACCCAGTCCCAAATCCAGACTTCCCGTTTCTTGGCGTTCATTTTACAAGAATGGCCGATGGAAGGGTATTGATCGGGCCAAATGCTGTCTATAGTTTTAAGCGAGAAGGCTATCGAAAATGGGATTTTAATTGGCGTGATTTTATAGAGGGAGCAACCTATCCAGGCTTTTTAAAACTAGCTAGAAGCAATATGAAAGAAGGATTAAAAGAAATGTACCGTTCGTACAGTAAGAGAGCGTTTATCAAAGAAGTTCAGCGGTTTATTCCTGAAATTAACGAAGATGATATTACATCAGCTACATCTGGAGTCCGTGCACAGGCACTAGACAGTGAAGGCAAATTGCTTGATGACTTTGTTATTATTCGTCAAGAAAAGGCTGTGCATGTCTGTAATGCACCTTCGCCGGCTGCAACAGCCTCAATTGAGATCGGTAAAGAAATAGTGGGAGCGCTGTAAGGGACGTACTTTATGGTGAAATCATGGCAGCGCAGGAAAGGTGGCAGAACGATCTCATACGGAGGAAAATTGTTTTGTATTGTAGAGAATGGGAGATTTCCCATTCTCTTTACTGATGGTAGTTTTGACCTTATTTATATATCGTTTGCATTTTGTCCTATTTTAAATAAAGGATTTGTATATTCGTTTATAATTTAAGAAAAATCTTACTTACTTTCTACCTTTTTAAAGGATAATCCATTCTCTTCTAATGATTGTTTCAATTTAGGTATGGAGGATGGTCCTATTCCATGAAACTGTAAGATTTCAGCTTCACTATACTGAGATAACTGTTGCAAAGAAGTAATATTATTGTTTTCCAACGCACGTCTGGCTGGTGCGGATAATAGGGAAAGGAATCCGTTTTTAGGTTTGTGTTCTTGCTCACAAATCGGACAAACTGGACAGTCGCTGCTTTTATAGTAGCTATGTCCTTGCTCACATGTTCTAAGTGTCTTCCTTGAATTGATCATTAGCAAGGCCTCCTTTATTCTGACAAGATTAGTGTAAATACCCGCGAAATAGCATATACCTACAATACCAATATAATCCGAAAGTTAACAGTAAAATAGATAGATCAAAGAGAGATTGTGTAAAACCAAAAATCGTTAAACGGTTCATAAAAATGAAGGTAATGGCATTCAATAAGAAAAGTGCTACGGTAGATAGGAGGGCTAATATAATCGATCGTTTCATACGTAATAAGAGGAAAATGGGAGCAATCATTCCACTGATAAGATTTAGTGTCCAGCATATAAGTAGATAATTAGAAAAGTAATGATATTGATCATTTCCATCATCCTGTGAATCAAAATAGGCTGTGTTTAAACTAAGCGACATGATGTAATCATATATTCCAATCATGTAAAGAAAGATAAAAAATAGTGCAATTACCCATAGATGTAATGGCATCTTCTTCGTTTTTGACAGAACCATCTATCCAACGCTTTTCTTTCGTATAAGTAATGAGAAATGTTTATGTACGGAAAGCATCACTTACTTTATGATTAGGGTAACACATTATTGTTCATTTTATAAAAGATGCTAAAAGAAAAGCTTCTTTTATTTGGGAGGAATTTGGTTGTTATGATGAACGATGGCTTAGGGGCTATATTTTTGGGAAAACTAATTTTAATTATCGTTATTTTCCTTTTAAGTTTATTTCTTTTCAATTATGGAATTCGTAAATGGCTTAAAGTAAAGAGGAAGAAATTCTTTTCTTATAGTCATGTTAATGAGAAGCATGAACGAATAGATTGGATCATAAGGATTTCATTTATTTTCATCTTTTTGTTTCTTCCTATCATTAATCTAAGTTTGCCAGATAGTCAATGGTATCTTGAGCCAAGTTTTTTAATGATTATTTTTATTAATACCGTTGAAATAACCCGGTCGATAATGGAATGGAGATATGATTCGGACGAAAATTCCTATCTTTTTACCATTAGTCAGTTGCTATTCATCAATTTTTTCATTTTTTTCTTGTTTATTACTAATTTTTTCGATTGGTTTATATAAGTCTAATTCTATTAAAAGATGAAGAGCTAGGTAAGTAGAGTAAATTAATCTACGTAACAGTTATTAATTCCATTTAAAGCAATACGGTTAATAATTTGAGCAATTTGATGTGGAGTTTTATCCATATTACGAGCAAGCCAAAGTTTAATAACATGAATGCTGCCACTTATAATAAATGTACTGAGGTATTCAGAGTTAGCTTGATCTATTTCATCATCATTCATCCAGTTATTAATTAGGAAGTTGCTAGCTACCTCCATTACTCTTCGCTCAAAAGATGTATCCTCATTTTCATTTAAAAGTGTGTAAAATATATCGTACTTTGAAACGATATATTCTAATAACCTCTCTGTTGTTTGTAAAGCCTGTTCTTTTTCTTCAAAGTTATGCTGATTTAAATACGTATTCATGTCCGCGATAATTTCTTCTTCTATTTGTCTAAGTAAATCAAATTGATCTTTGTAATGCGTATAAAAAGTGGATCGATTAATGTCAGCATGTTCACAGAGTTCTTTGACAGTAATTCCAGATAGGGCTTTTGATTTTAATAATGTCATTAAACTATCCTTTAATACCATTCGCGTATATCTTTTTCGTCGATCTAATTTTTCGTTCATAAAAAATTCACACTTTCTTCCTAGTATTATCCGACACGATTGTTAAATATGTTGGATTTTGTACGTGACTTAACAAACTGTTTGTTGTTAATCCAACACTGTGTATATTATAATAATAAATGATTTCAATTAAGGGTGCAAGAGAGGATGAGCTCCGATTGGTTGGACAACAAAGATTTTAAAACATAAAAAGTCAGTCGTAATTACATTTATCACACTGGCAATTATTAGTGTTTTTGCTCAATTTGCCGTATCTATTAATTATAATATGGTAGATTATCTTCCAGAAGATTCACCATCGACAACGGCGATGGATACAATGAATGAGGAATTTGATGGTGCCATTGCTAATACGCGCGTGATGATGAGAGATATTAGCATTCAAGAGGCATTAGCCTTTAAAAAAGAATTAGAAGCTACCGACGGCGTTTCAGAAGTGACCTGGCTTGATGATGCAATTGATATGAAAACACCAATCGAAATGGCCGATACGGATACCGTGGAATCTTATTATAAAGATGGGAATGCATTATTCTCCTTCCACATTGAAGAAGGAAAAGAAGTTGAAACGACAGAGGCGATTTATCAATTAATTGGTGAAGACAATGCGATGTCTGGAGAAGCACTTGATACAGCAACATCTCAAAAAATGACAGGGACAGAAACAATGTATGCTGCTGCCCTGCTGATACCAATTATTATTCTAATTTTGATTTTATCTACTCGATCTTGGGCCGAACCGGTATTTTTCCTTACGGCAATTGGTGTTTCTGTACTTATCAACTTGGGCACGAATATTTTTATCGGAGAAATATCATTTATAACGCAATCCGTTGCTCCGATATTGCAACTTGCGGTCTCGCTTGATTATGCCATCTTCTTATTGCATAGCTTTTCGGATTATCGTAAGCAAACAGAGACGCCAGAAGAAGCGATGAAAATGGCGATGAAGCGATCATTTCCAGCAATTGCTGCTAGTGCGTCAACGACTTTCTTCGGTTTTATCGCATTGACATTTATGGATTTCGAAATTGGTGCAGATTTAGGACTTAATCTGGTTAAAGGGATCGTACTTAGCTTTATAAGTGTTATGGTATTTCTTCCAGCGTTAACATTAATGTTCTATCATTGGATTGATAAGACACAACATAAACAATTATTACCAAGTATACGCAATGTCGGCAAAACATTGTTGAAATTCCGGATACCAGCGCTAATTATTCTGTTCATCTTGATTGTACCTGCATTCTTGGGTCAAAGTCAGACTAACTTTATGTATGGGATTGGCGATCAACCAGATGACACAAGAGCGGGTAGTGATGCAACAGCCATTGAAGACGTATTTGAAAAGCATACGCCAATGGTATTATTAGTTCCAAAAGGAGATATCGCGAAAGAAGAGAACTTAGTTCAAGAATTAAAAGGGATATCTCAAGTGAAAAGTACCGTTTCTTACGTTGATGCAGTTAGTCCTGCTATACCACCTGAATACCTGGAAGAATCGGCAACAGAACAATTTTTCTCAGAGAATTATAGTCGAATTATCGTAAATTCAACTGTAGATAAAGAAGGAGAAGCAACGTTTGCGTTCATTGATCAACTAAGGTCACTAACGGCTGATTACTATGGTGATAACTATCATTTATTAGGGGAAAGTGTCACCTTATATGATATGAAGAATGTAGTGGAGAAAGATAACACGGTTGTTAATCTGTTAACGGTGATTACTATTGCCATCGTACTACTCGTTACGTTCCGTTCCATTTCCTTCCCAGTCGTATTATTAATTACTATCCAATCTGCCGTTTGGATTAATTTATCCATTCCATATTTCACGAATACGACATTGGTATATGTAGGTTATTTAATTATTAGTACGGTACAGTTAGCAGCAACGGTTGATTACGCAATTTTATTAACCGAAGCGTATAAAGAAAATCGTAAAGAAATGCCTGCCTTAAAGGCAGTTAAGAAAACAATCGATGAAAAAATCTTTTCCATTGGTGTCTCTGCATCTATCTTATCAAGTGTCGGGTTTATCTTATGGATGACATCTTCCAATCAGGTAGTTTCATCTATTGGATTGCTCTTAGGTAGAGGGGCATTATTAGCATTCATTATGGTAGTGTTGGTGCTGCCTGCCCTTCTGATTGTACTTGATCGAATAATTAAGAAAACCACGTGGAAACCAAATTTTTATAAGGGGAAGTGATGAGTTGCGAACCAAAAAAATAGGCCTGTTGATATTGAGTACTATGTTGGTGTTTTCGTCCTTTCCTTCTATTACCTTAGCTAATGAAGATAAGGAAGCCAAAAGCTCTGAAAATCAAGAAAAGACAGGAGACTATACCACGAAAGATGAGGTTGTATATGGGAATTTGGATGCAGCTGGAAAAATAGAAGATATGTATGTAGTCAATACTTTCCGTATGACAGAACCTGGAAAAGTTGTGGATTATGGTAATTATGCTTCTGTACGAAATCTTACTAATCTAGCAAACTTGGAAAATAAGGAAGGCAAAGTCCAATTCCAAGCTGAAGAAGAAGCGTTTTATTACCAGGGAAATATGAAGAATAAATCCTTACCCTGGGATGTTTCCATTACGTATTTACTAGATGGTAAGGAGATGGAGCCGCAAGAATTAGCTGGTAAGAGTGGATCTTTAGAAATACAAATATCTACAGCCGCGAATGATGAGGTTGATCCAGAATTCTTTGAGAATTTCTTGTTACAGATTGCCGTTACATTGGATCCAACGAAGTTTGATAATATTCAGGCACCTGAAGGGACAAAAGCAAACGCAGGTCAAAATAAACAAATAAACTTCTCGGTTATGCCTGAACAGGAAGAAGAATATATTATCTCGGCAGACGTTTCTAACTTTGAAATGGATCCGATTGAAATAAGTGCAGCACCTTATTCAATGTCGATTGAAAGTCCTGATACCAGTGGAGTAACTGGGGAAATGCAGGAACTTTCAAATGCAATTAGTGACGTTCATTCTGGTGTTGGAGAATTAAACGATGGAGTTAGTGAACTGAACCAAGGTGCGCAAGAGTTAAGTGATGGTTCGACTGATTATCGAAATGGAATGAATGAATTAAATCAATCTTCTAGTGAATTAATTAATGGTTCTGCATCCATACGAGATGCATTAACAACGATTAATCAAACCGTTCAGGAGAGCACTGGAAATGTAGATTTGAATAAGTTAAAGGAATTTCCAAATCGCCTGCGTGAAGTGGCAAGTGGTTTAGAAGATTCCGCGCAGGCAATTGATGGTATGAAGCAGGAATACAACACCGCTAACCAACAATTGAATGAAACAATAAATGGTATTCCGTCTCATCAAATAAGTGAAGCACAATTCAATGAATTGAAGGAAAGTAATGCAGACCAACAGGTTATTGAGCAATTGATTGAAACGTACCAAGCGGCAACTACAGCTAAAGAAACGTATAATGCTGTCAAAGGAGCATTTGACAGTGTGACAGGGGCATTGGATCAATCTTCCAGTGTAACTCGAGAGATGGCATCTAATCTAAATGAAATGGCTACTGAAATAGAGAAGACAATGAGAACAATGGAAGAAGTGGATGTGATTTCACAAATACAGGAAGGACTTTCTTCCTTCTCTTCGAACTATCAATCGTTCCATAATGGTTTAGTAAGTTACACGGATGGTGTCGATGAGTTAGCTTCATCGTATCAAGAATTGGATGCTGGGATACAAGAGTTGGCTAAAGGAACTGCTTCTACCAGTGACGGAGTGAATGAATTATATTCAGGTACAGAAGAATTGCAAGAAGCAACTAGCAACTTACCGGGTCAAGTCCAACAGCAAACCGATGAAATGATGGAGGAATACGATAACTCTGACTACAAACCTAGTTCCTTTGTGTCCGATCAAAATAAACATGTGGAAGTTGTACAGTTTGTTTTGCAAACAGAAAGTATTGAAATTCCCGAACCAGAATCATCCGAAAAAACAGAAGAAGAAGAAAAAGGTATTTGGGAACGATTCTTAGATCTCTTTCGGTAAGTGATCTTAGAAGCTGGGAAAAAATCAGCCCAATTAGCTAAAGCGGGTTCAATCATCGGTTTTGATGGTCGAACCCGTTTTTGTTTGGGTTTCTTAAGACATGCAATAAGTCATCTGACTGAAACGAAAGGTGACTGACTCCAGCGGGAAAAGCAAGCGTCTGAAGACCCCGTAGGAATGTGCTCTGATGAGGGAGGGCCAATTATCAGATGGTCTGCCTGACTTCTACCAGGGTTTTTTCTCTCCTCTATTTGCTATTTTTTTATAGTAAATATTGACAGGAATACTTGATAATAGTTAACTATTAGGAGAAAAGATTTACATGTTATTCACGTTTATATGAAGAGAAGTAATTTGATTCGTTTGAAGGAGGGGAAGAAAGGTGGAGAGAAGAACGTTCGGTCTTATTTCAACTGGATTATTTTTGGTTGGCTTAATAACGTATTTCGTTTTTTTGTTAGGAAATGATCGTTTTTATGTTGCTGGAGGAATAATTACGTTCGTAGGATTTATCTTGGCATTTATATCCGATAAGGGAAGACATAAATGGATTGGTGTGATCGGGAACGGAATTATGGTGTTTATGATTTTTATTTTTCCTTTTCTTGTAACCACTTTCTTTTGGAATACACCTTAACCTGCCTAAAATCAAAAGGGGGAGGAAATGGAAGCGTGTAGTTATCTATATCTTTCATTGTATTATGTCATTATTGGGTGCGGATAACCAAGAAGATTTACCTACCATCGCAGCTGCAGAAGGTTTAAACTATGAAACTACATTTGAAGACCTGAACTTAGGACACCTATTTCACTTTGATTTTACACTTCCGCAAGCAGATCAGCGAGAGGTTTCCCTTTGAGTAGAGAAATATGTTAATGGCGAGAAGGCAGCACTTCCGATCAAGCAATTAACCTATGCAAATAGCCCCAATGAAAAGAATGAAGGAGAATTGGGTTTTGGTATCATCAATAATCAACAAGGCGTATCAATCTTTTTATATTCTCCCTATAGTTATCAAACACCGACGAATGTAGACTTAGCAACGGATCAATACTCAATAAATTGGGCTGATTATATTATTGATCAAAGAGAAAAATTATCTCTACAACTTGGAGAAGTCAAAACATTAGCTGCTTCTATTAAATCAAACGAAGATAGTATTCGAACAATCGATACAAGTTCGATTCAACAACTAATTCACTCCCATGACATGGTACTGTTATTAAAAATCAAAGTAGTACAGAGAAAAAAGACGAATGAGTTAGGGGGATTTTGTGGAAGTAAAAACGATCGCAGAAAGAAAATTAACTACTTCTTTCGTTACATCCGTATTTATTTCTAGTTTGTTTGCTAGTACCTTTATTTTGAATTCTAGTGAAGACGCCCATTTCTTAGAAGGTTTTTTTGGGATGTTTATCTTATATGGCATATATATTGGAGCAATTGTTTTTATTTATGGAAATCTAGTATCGGTAGGACTTGAGTACCTGAAAAAAAGAGGATTTATCAAATTTACATGGCTATACATACTTCTCCATGGCCTATTTGGGTTAGCAAATGGATTATTATTTCAACTTTGGATCCTTGGTTTACTTGGTATGATCGTTGCTATTCTTTATGGCAGTATCGATAGATGGCTTCATGCAAGGACACGGAAGCGAAAAAAGATTTGGATGTTCAATGTAGTTTCGGTTGCACTTGTACTATTGCTCTCCACTCATTCACAGCTTCAAAGACAACCTTCAGAAACATTCGCGCCTTTTACGGAGAAAGACGCTGTCGCAACTGTTACCAAAAACTTTACTGTCCAAAACAATGTTTTTCCCACTGAAGTTGGCGTATGGGAAGGTGACATTCGAGATTATCATGTAGAGCGTGAAACCGCCGTAGAGCCGTTAGGAAATGAGAAGTACATTGTCTCTTTTACAGAACGATGGAAAAAGGCTGATGAAGCAGGCTCTTTTGCACGTTATTATGAAGTAGATCGGAATGGGCAAAAATCTAAAGGCTTTGAAGGAGAAGATCCGCCTTATTATAAATAGGATTACGTCGATAAATTTTAATGCTGCATGAGGATAGGTTTGACTCGATCTAACATTTTATATAGCAAGACAACGTAAAAGAGTATTTTATATAGTTATTATTGTAATCAGGAGGTAAAAATGGCATACCAACTTAGACCATATCGCTTCCATTTTTTCAGTTAGTTTTGACAATTATATGCTACAACTATATAACCGATCATTATGGATGGTTAATCAGCATTCCTATCTCTTTTATTTTAATTTTGATACTAACTTCTATAAAGATTACATTAACGATTAACGAAGCTTCTATAAGTTATGAGATGTCATTTCTCCATTTGTCTATATATCGAAAAGAATTATCTCCTGTTGAAATCAGTCAGATTAAATTTTTCCGGATTCGTTGGAAAACGAAAGCAGCGGAGATAAAAAGAGTGAAAGGATGGAATTGGAGAGTTGCTGATTTTGGCAAAGAAGAGGTTTTCGATTATTTACTGGATGTTGCAAATAAGCATCAAATAAAAGTTGATAAAACAAAGGATTACCTTATCCTAGAAAAGCAGAATCAAATTGAGGAGGAGAAGGGGAATGGTTAAATCGATAAAAGGACAGTTTATTTTATCCATGTTTGTGGCTATCGCTTTTATTTATAACACATCTAATTTTACTGATTTCATAAAAGAAGATGCGTTCCATCTTCCTTATGTGATGTTTTATGTTGCCATGATAGCATCCGTTTTTAATGCAGGTATCTGTACACAAAAGTATGTGGAATTTAGAAAGAATGCAAAAGGTAAAAATTAAGGAAAACGACATCGTTATACAGTAAAGCGCAAATTGTCGAACTTATGCTGGTATCAACTGAAGTAATTTTTGCTATTTTCGTAACCAGAAGCTGGTAGTGCTAGTCTGGATGATTATAATGATGAAGGTTCTTTAACAACCCAATAAACAGTAAATATAGAAAGTAAGCTCCTAAATAAAGGCCGCTGATTTGAAAAAAAGGATTTAATAAGATGGCATGAATATCTGTCATTAACACGGTATTGTTTTTAATGACCTGATAAATGGATGTAGCAACGATATTACCGAAAACAAGTGCTGCAAATAGTGCAGCAAAGGTAAACATAATATGTGTTTTTCTATAACGCCGTTGAATATAATACATCCATGCAGGAATGAAGATACTTCCTAGGATCAATAGGAGTTTCATACACATCACCTCAGAGCAGTTGGTCTCATTAGTTATGTGTAATTGATGGGAAAACCATTCCTTAAATATTTACCTTTGGATCTTAGGAAGAATTGTCCCTAAGAACGCCTGTCTATCAATATTCATAAGTAACATACTGTTCTGCTGAACCAATAAATTCCCTAACAGCAAATGATAAGTATTTATTTCTTTTCCATATCATGCCTAACTCTAAATGTACGGTTGGATTTGTAAATGGAACTGTTTTAATTGCCTTCGTATGAATCTGTTTACAGATTTTACTCGGCAATAAAGCTATTCCTAATTTTGCCTCTACCATTTCAATCATGAAGTCTTTTTGTGAGCTTTCACAGACGATCGTTGGTTGGAAACCGTGCAGTTGACATGCTTCCATAATGCGGTCATGAAGGGAAAAGTCATGTCGATATAAGATGAACGATTCCTGCCTTATATCGAAAAAATCGATTGATTCTCTTTTCGCTAATGGATGATTGGCATGTACAATTAACATAAGGGGATCTTTAAGTAATTTAATGATTTCGAAGCTTTCGTTCTTAATTGGTATATTACATATCAATCCAATATCAAGCTCTCCCTCATTAACACCTTGTTTAATTTTATTACTCCCCACCTCATGTAGTGTCATATCAAAGGAGGGGTGGGCTTCCTTATAATTACTAATGAGTTTAGAAAAAAAGGCGGCACCAATAATCGGTGGAATTCCGATTTTAATTTCTCCTTTTTTGAGATGGATGACATCGTTTAATTCCGAGGTTAAATTATTAAAAGCATCAAGCACATTCATAGCATTGATTAGAAAAGCTTGACCAGCATCCGTGAGCTCCAGCTGCTTTGAACCACGAAAGAATAGAGTTGCCCCGAGTTCGTTTTCCAAGTTTTTAATCGTTTTACTTAAGGAAGGCTGAGATATATGAAGAACGGAAGCGGCTTTGGTAAAGTTTCTTTGCTTCGCAACTTCTGCAAAATATTCTACTTGCCTAATATCCATCATATCCCTCTTTTATAAAACAGAATGTGTAATTGTACCTTATTATACTGCAAGGTATAGCTAAAAGGAATAGTGTCCATGCAAAACATATATTTTAGTTTCTATTCTCTACAGATTAAAATAAGAATTAGATAGCTGAAAAAGGAGGAATAGCATGACGGAATATGTAACAGTAGGGAATTTACAAGTTGCCAACGAACTTTATCAATTTGTTCATGCAGAAGCATTACCGGAAACTGGCCTAAATGAATCAAAGTTTTGGGCAGATGTTGAAGGGCTCATTTCTGATTTAACTCCAAAAAATCATGCTTTGATAGAAGAGCGTAAGATGTTCCAAAAAAAGGTCGATGCGTGGCATAAGGATCATGATGGATATGATTTTCAAGCATATCAATTATTTTTAGAAGAAATCGGATATATCGAGCCTAAAGTTGAAGATTTTGCCATTATGACAGAGAATGTCGATGATGTGATAACTATGCAATCAGGGCCACAATTGGTTGTACCGATTGATAATGCTCGCTATGCAATTAATGCAGCAAATGCTCGCTGGGGTTCACTTTATGATGCATTATATGGAACCGATGTCATTACTGAAGCAGGGGGAGCAGAAAAGACAGCAGCTTATAATCCAATACGAGGAGAGAAGGTAATTTCATTTGCCAAAGCGTTTTTAGATCAACACATACCTCTGTCGGCTTCTTCCCACAAATCAGTTACGAAATACGTTGTCATAAACGGGAAGTTGGAAGTATCACTTGAGAATGGTGAGACTGCTAGACTGCTGGATGAATCCAAGTTTATTGGTTATCGAGGAGTACCTGGAAACCTGGAAGCAGTATTATTCAAGAACAATGGTCTCCATATAGAAATTCAAATTGATGAAAATGACTCCATTGGTCAATCAGATAAGGCAGGAGTTAAAGACGTACTTATCGAATCTGCAACGTCATGTATTATGGATTGTGAAGATTCGGTGGCAGCCGTTGATGCAGAGGACAAAACACGTGTATATAGAAATTGGTTGGGTTTAAACCGTGGTAATTTAACTTCGGCTTTCACCAAAAATGGGAAGGAAATCAATCGAACTTTAAATCCCGATCGAAGTTACACTGGAACAAATGGAGAGAACATAACACTACCTGGTCGCGTACTTATGTTTATCCGTAACGTTGGCCATTTAATGACAACCAATGCTATTCTCAATCAGCATGGTGAAGAAATTCCTGAAGGGATAATGGATGGTGTGTTTACGAGCTTGATGGCCAAACATGATGTATTAGGGAATAGCCCATTTCAAAATTCACAAAAAGCATCCATTTATATTGTGAAACCGAAAATGCATGGGTCGAAGGAAGTTGCTTTTGCGAATGAATTATTTAATCGGGTTGAAGATATACTGGAACTGCCTCGTCACACGATTAAAATTGGTGTCATGGATGAAGAACGCCGGACAACGTTAAACTTGAAAAATTGCATTCATGAAGTAAAAGATCGAATTGTATTTATTAACACTGGCTTTTTAGATCGTACTGGTGATGAAATCCATACGTCGATGGAAGCAGGTCCGATGATTCGTAAAGGTGAGATGAAATCATCTAAATGGCTGAATGGGTATGAAAAAAACAATGTACTAACTGGATTAGGAACGGGAATGAAAGGAAAAGCACAAATTGGTAAAGGAATGTGGGCGATGCCAGACTTAATGTCAGAGATGCTAGCCCAAAAAGGTGGTCATCTACAGGCTGGTGGAAATACGGCTTGGGTGCCTTCACCGACAGCTGCTACGCTCCATGCCCTTCATTATCATGAAATAGACGTAAAGAAAGTGCAATCGGAGTTAGAGAAAGAGACAGTGAATTACCAAACGGATATATTACAATTGCCTGTAGCCCACAATAGAAATTGGTCAACTGAAGAAATACAAGAGGAGCTGGATAATAGCGCACAAACATTACTAGGTTACGTTGTTCGTTGGGTAGATCAAGGGGTTGGCTGTTCGAAGGTTCCTGATATCAAAGATGTAGCATTAATGGAGGATCGTGCAACATTACGTATTTCCAGTCAAATGTTAGCGAATTGGCTTCATCATGGAATTTGTACCAAGCAACAAATCATGGATACATTGAAGCGGATGGCGAAAATCGTAGATAAGCAAAATGAAAAAGACTCAGCATATCGTGCGATGGTACCAAACTATCATGAATCGATTGCTTTTCAAGCTGCTTGCGATCTTGTGTTGAAAGGTAAAGAACAACCAAGTGGTTATACAGAACCAATTCTTCATAAACGTCGGTTGGAAGCAAAAGAAAAACACCAAGTAAAGAGCTAAATAGATAATATATATTGGAAGAGGGGGAATAGCGGTCCCCCTTTTCCTTACTGAATTTTCTATATTATAAAGTCTAAATAGAACCTAAAAATTTTCATTATTTTGAATTTATAATTGACTTTAATATCTACCAGTGGTTTACTTAGTAACAAATCATTCATCAGATATCTGATGATAATGGAACAGTTATCTTTGAAAACGGTTACTTATAAACAGGCGAATGGCTGCTCTCAAGTATGATTTCCAGTAAAGGAGGAAGATTCATGGTTTCTTCTCATCAGGATACTGACTTGTGCACGGAACCTGAAGTGCTTAGAACAAATAATGAACTAGGACATCCGCTTGGTAATGGCGGTGAGGAATTCGTTGACTGTTACAGTGAAGCTGATATTTCAAAAACATTAGCATATGCCTATGAAACTAATCGAACGGTAAACATTATTTCAGGTGGAACAAAACGGGGATATGGAGGACAAATTGAACAAGCAGATATCTTATTATCACTAAAACATTACAAGGGGATTGTCGAACATTCCGTTGGAGATTTAACGATGACAGTTCGACCTGGTACCACAATAAAAGAAATTACGGACGAATTAAGTCCATTTGGGCAATGCCTCGCACTGGATCCACCATGGCCGGAACAAGCAACTATCGGTGGTGTGATAGCTGCGAATGATAGCGGGCCCAAGAGATTGCTTTATGGGTCTGCCAGAGATTTTGTTATTGGAACTCGGATTGTTTATGCAGACGGCAGGATTATTCGTACAGGTGGGAAAGTGGTTAAGAATGTAGCTGGATACGATATGAATAAGTTATTTATTGGTTCAATGGGGACACTTGGTGTTATTAGTGAAATAACATTGAAATTACGACCAATACCTAAATATGAGGGAGTCTCCATTTTACACTTTCAGAATGGTCAGGAGATGGCTATTCGGAAGTTTGCCGTTCACCTGCTAGATTCTATGCTGGAACCGGTTTGCTTGGAGGTCCTAACACCATCTGTTGCTAAAAAAATGACTGGAAAAAATCAATATGCCCTTGTAATTGCATTTGAAGACCGTGAACGTGCAGTCCGTGAACAAGAAAAATGGATACAGGAGCATATTCCCAAGGAAGCTGTGCTTACAATATTCCATCAGCATGAGGCAAGCGAATGGTGGGGGCAGTTTTACCATTTAGGCGCGAGTCGATGTAACACCACAGACGATGTGAAAATCCAAGCAGCGTTGAAAATAGGAAGCAATAATTTAGATGTACTTGATAATTTACAAATAGCTTGTCAGCTTGCAGATGATATTGGTGTATATGTAGAAGGACATGGGGGAGTGGGGCATGGGATTACAAAAATTTTTATGGAAGGGTTTCCAGAAGCATTCATCTCCTTTGTTGAATTACTACGGAAAAAAGTGGAAGAGCGACATGGATATGTCTTATGTACCCATCTACCATTCGTCTTAAGACAGAAAATTTCTGTTTGGGGGGATAAACCAGAACATTTCTTCCTATTAGATGGTATTAAGCAAGTCAATGACCCAAAGCGCATCCTCAATCGCAAACGCTATGTAGGAGGGTTATAAATGGCTGATAACAAAGGCAGACTAGTTGATTTATTAAGCAAAGACAATGTTGAGTCGGGAGCACCTTGTGAAACAAAAAGACTAGGTAATTACTTATGGGATGATCCCCCTGACGAAAATAAATGGGCAGATTGTGTACATTGTGGGATGTGTTTGGAAGCTTGTCCAACCTATCAAGAAACAGGAGAAGAACAACAATCACCTCGAGGAAGAGTCTATTTAATTAAAGCAGTTGCAGAAGGAAAAATTGATGTAAATGATGCCTTTGCAAAACCTGTCTTTGACTGCCTTGATTGTCGAGCTTGTGAAACCGCATGTCCTGCTGATGTGCAAGTGGGAGGTTTAATTGAAGAAGCTAGGGGACAAATTCGTCAGGCGCTGCCATTAACGGGGTTCGCTGGTGTTTTTAGTAGAACGGTTTTAAGAGGTATTTTTCCACATCAAAATCGTATCAACACACTTGGGGGATTGATGCGGTTTTATCAGAAAAGCGGTATGCAACAATTGGCAAGAAAATCGGGTGTTCTTCGAATAATGCCAACCCATTTGAAAGACATGGAAGCGATTCTTCCTGAGGTAGGCAAACCTGTACAAGGGAGATTCCCTGATGTAGTTCCGGCAGAAGGGATACCTAAGCAGCGTGTAGCTATTCTAACAGGTTGTATTATGGATGTAATGTTTAGTGATGTGAATGAAGCGACGATTCGCGTACTAACCCATAACGGATTTGAGGTTGGTCTTCCTAAACGGCAGGGATGTTGTGGGGCACTTCATGTACATGCTGGTGAACGGGAAACTGGGAAGAAACTTGCAAAACAAAACATCGAAGCATTTAAGGAGTATGATAAGGTACTTGTTAATGCTGCAGGGTGTGGTTGCGCATTACAGGAGTATCCAGAATTATTTAAAGATGACCCAGATATGTTGCCTTTAGCAGAGGCTTTTTCAAGTAAGGTGGAAGATGTATCGAAATTTTTATATGACAATGATTTTAAACGGCCTACAGCCGAGCTTAAAACAAAAATAACTTATCATGATGCTTGTCATTTAGCACATGGTCAAGGTGTACGCTTTGAACCACGCCATATTTTAAGCGAAATACCAGGAGTGGAAATGGTAGATTTACCAGATGCAGATAGATGTTGTGGCAGTGCTGGAATTTATAATTTAACGCATCCAGAAATGGCTGGCAAATTGCTTGATCGCAAGATAGATGACATTCCAGAGCAAGTAGAGATGGTATCGATGGGGAATCCGGGGTGTATGCTTCAGATTGCAATGGGTGTAACGAAATACGGAAGAAGTGAAAAAGTTGTTCACACCGTTCAATTGCTTGATTGGGCATATGAGAAAGAAAAATCAGCGACTACTTCATAAAGGATGTGAATCATGTTGTTTGGAAAGGATCGAAAAGCAACAAAGCCAGATGCAATTATCCAACAATTAATGCGTATCGTTGGTCAAAAAGAAGTGCTTTATTTACAAGAAGATCTTATTTCCTATGAGTGTGATGGATATACCATGTCCAAAGGAATGCCAAAAGCAGTCGTATTTGTAAACAATACCAAACAGGTTTCTGATGTTGTGAAGTATTTGAATAAGCAAGGAATTCCATATATTGCACGCGGTGCTGGGACAGGGCTTAGTGGAGGAGCAACACCACTTGGTGGGGAGGTATTAATCAGTTTAGTTCGTATGAAAAAAATGCTGCACCTTGATTTAGAAAATAGGAAAGCGGTTGTGGAACCAGGCTATATTAATCTGAAACTGACGCAGTCCATTTCAGATAAAGGGTATTATTATGCACCAGATCCCTCCAGTCAATATGCCTGTACGATTGGCGGTAATGTAGCTGAAAATTCAGGAGGTGCGCATTGTTTAAAGTATGGCGTAACGACCAATCATATTTTGGGACTTGAAGTTGTACTGCCTACTGGTGAAATTATTGAACTTGGGGAGGATGGTGTGCCAGACCGTCCCGGATATGACTTGTTAGGTCTATTGACTGGGTCAGAAGGGACTCTAGGGATTGTAACAAAGATAACCGTTAAAGTGTTAAAGAATCCAGAGGCAAAAAAAACGGTTCTAGCATATTTCGACGACATAGCAGATGCAAGTCAGGCAGTTTCTGAGATTATTGCTGCTGGCATTATTCCTGCAGCACTTGAAATGATGGATCAGATAGCCATCGAAGGGGTTGAATCTGCTGCTTATCCAGTTGGGCACCCAAGAGATATTGCTGCTTTTTTACTTATTGAGGTAGATGGAGTCGCTGCTGGAATCGAAGATCAGATAGATGAAATCCTTACTGTTTGTAAAGATAATCAAGTTCGGGAAGTGAAGGTAGCAAGAGATGAGGCGGAACGTGGACTTTGGTGGGCGAACCGTAAAATGGGATTTGGTGCTATGGGAGCGATTTCTCCTGATTACCTCGTACAGGATGGTGTTATTCCAAGAACTCGTTTACCTGAAGTACTAACAAAGATCGCCGAAATTAGTAAGAAATATGACCTTAGAATCGCTAATATATTTCATGCAGGAGATGGAAATTTACATCCACTGATTTTGTTTGATGCCCGTATTCCTGGACAAAGTGAACGTGCATCAAGCGCGGGCTCAGCGTGTTTAAAAGTTTGTGCAGATGTTGGTGGTTCCATTACAGGAGAGCATGGGGTTGGTATTGAAAAATCAGATGAAATGCGGTTTATTTTTCATGATGATGAAATAGAGGCTCAAACAAAGATACGTGCTGTATTTAATCCAGATGATCGATTGAACCCTGGTAAACTATTTCCACAGCCTGGTCGTTGTGTGGAAGTAAAGCAAGAAATGAGCAAAGAAGGATTGTAATTTTAGTAGGGAGGGTGAAGATAGATGAAATTTGCAAGGTTTAAAACAAATGATCGTAGAATTCTTCAAGGGATAGTGGACAAGGATTATGTCCAACAGATCAGTGGTGATTTATTTACCGAATGGAGTTATACCGGAGAAAGCTATGAAATGGAAGAGATTGAACTATTAGCACCGCTTACTCCAAAGCATATTATTGGAATTGGCGCAAATTATGTTAGCCAGACAACTGACTTGCCAGATCAGCTGCCCGATATGCCTGTTTTTTTCTATAAACCTATCTCCTCGGTAATTGGTAGTAATCGGTCTATTATTATTCCAAAAAACTGTGGAGAAGTGAAATTCGAAGCAGAACTTGCCGTTGTCATAGGAAAACAAGCGAGTAATATTAATGAAAATGAAGTGACAGATTATATTTTTGGTTATACGGTTGCAAATGATGTAACTGCCCCGCAATTTTTTCACGAAGCTGGTCACTGGACGATTGGAAAGTCGTTCGACTCGTTTACCCCCCTTGGGCCATACATTGAGACGGAGTTAGATCCAGATGAAATAAAGGTGGAAGCATATTTAAACGGACAAAAAAAGCAGGATAGTTCTACGAAATTGATGATTTTTTCGATGAGACAAATGGTTGCTTATTTATCAAACGTGATGACACTCCAACCTGGAGATATCATTCTAACCGGAAGCCCTGTCGGAGCAGAGATGATGAAGGATGGCGATGAAATTAGTTGTGAGATAGCAGAAATTGGAATACTTAGAAACGCTGTGAAACAATATCAAGCTATTGAAATGAATAGTAAAGCTTAATAAAAATATCCGTTAACAACAATGTTGCTTTCTTGGTTATAGGAGGTGATATTGTTGTTTTCTATAAAAAATTTTATTAAGGGGGATATGATCATGAGTAATGGGTTGTTAGCAATTTTAGCATTTCTGCCGATAATTGTTGTTGCTGTATTCCTAGTAGGACTAAAGTGGCCAGCAAGCAAGGCAATGCCACTTTCTTATCTTTGTGCTGTGTTATTAGCTTTGTTTGTTTGGGATGTAGCTTTTCCGAAGGTCGCAGCTGCTTCCGTGCATGGACTGATTGTTGCCATTACGCTCTTATTTATTATCTTTGGTGCTATTTTACTTTTGAATACATTACAAGAAAGCGGCGGTCTTCACACCATTCGTAGAGGTTTTACCGACATTACCCCGGATCGACGTATTCAGGTGATTATCATTGCTTGGTTATTTGGTTCATTTATTGAGGGCTCTGCAGGATTTGGTACACCAGCAGCAGTAGCCGTTCCATTATTGGTAGGGCTTGGGTTTCCAGCAATGGCAGCCGTTGTATCAGGGATGATTATCCAAAGCACACCAGTTTCTTTTGGTGCTGTCGGAACTCCTATGATTGTAGGCGTGGGCAGCGGTATTGAACCACTTACACAAATCACAGACGTTTCTACTTTCGTATTTGGTGTCGCAGGGAAGGTAGCCCTCCTGCATGCTATAGCGGGACTATTTATTCCTTTATTTTTAGTAAGTATTCTAACTAGATTCTTCGGGAAGAACAGATCATTTAGCGAAGGTTTAAAGGTGTGGAAGTTTGCACTCTTTGCATCTTTAGCAATGACCATTCCGTATGTGATTGTTGCAAACGTCTTAGGTCCAGAATTTCCAGCAATGATTGGCGGGCTTATCGGATTATTAATTGTTATTCCAGCAGCTAAAAAAGGTTTTCTCATGCCTAAAAATGATGAAATTTGGGAGTTTGAGGCAAAAGATCGTTGGGATCCTACCTGGACAGGGAAAATTGAACTCAAACAAAGTGATATTTATGCTGGTAAAATAAGTATGTGGCGTGCATGGACACCTTACGTACTGATTGCAATTTTATTGCTAATTTCCAGACTGACAGAAGTCGGAGACTGGCTAAAATCCGTTACATTTACACTTCCAAATATATTTGGTACAGAAATATCGTCAAGTTGGGAAATTTTATTCTCCCCGGGTTTTATCTTTATCGTTGTTGCCGTTATTACCTATTATATCCATGGAATGAAAGGACAAGATTTTGCCAGAGCATGGAAGGATTCAGCCCGAACGATGATTCTCGCGGGATCTGCGCTTGTCTTTACAGTGCCGATGGTGCAAGTATTCCTCAATTCTGATGGTGGTGCAGCGGGGTATCAGGAGATGCCGCTTGTACTTGCAGAAGGAGTTGCAAATCTTGCTGGTTCGGTTTACCCAATATTTGCAACGTTCATTGGAGGACTTGGTGCGTTTGTAGCTGGAAGTAATACAGTTAGTAATATGATGTTCTCTCTATTCCAATATGGAGTTGGAGACCAAATCGGTGGAAATCCGACTTGGATGGTTGCTTTGCAAGCAGTTGGTGGTGCTGCCGGAAATATGATATGTGTGCATAATGTCGTTGCAGCATCTGCCGTAGTTGGTTTAGTTGGAAAGGAAGGGCATGTCATACGTAAAACATTACTGCCATTTTGCTATTACGCATTATTATTAGGGTCCGTAGGTTATTCGATTATGTGGACAGCTGAAAAAGGCATATTTAATATTGGCTCAATTCTAGCTATGATTATTTGGGGAATTATCATTTACATCATTGCAACAAACAACAGGCGGCTGAACGCACTCGAAAAAAATCGTCATATTGCTTAGAGACATACGCGTAATATCTTTCAAGAAGCTTTCGTCTTTCGGACTGACGAAAGCTTCTTTTTTAATATCGCAAAAATTATCAAAACATACCTGTTCCTATTTGATATGCTTTATATATGGGAAGGGAGCGGGGCCATGAGATATGAGGAAATAATTAATGAAGTTATTCAGTATATAGAAGGAAATTTGCATCAATCAATAGGGACTGAAAAAATTGCTCAGCTAGCAGGACTCTCTGAATTTCATTTCCATCGAATTTTTAAACAAACAATCGGTTTGTCTGTATCAGAATATACCCGTAAAAGGCGTCTCGCAAATGCAGCGATTAGGTTGCTATATACAAAGGATCGAATTATTGATATTGCTTATGATTATTGCTTTGAGTCTCAGGAAGCTTTTACAAGAGCGTTTAAAAGATATTATCAAATCCCGCCTGGTCAATATAGAAAGGTGATGTCATGGGTGACAAAACAAAAGGAGGAAAATAATATGAACAATGGTTTAAAGGGATGGTTTTTAAGCGGAGTAGACCCATTTAATTATGAAATAGGAAAGGACCATAAGGTGGTCCATCAAGGGAAAGCGTCAGGTTATATTAAATCAACAAAGGTATTGGATGCTACTCATTTTGCGACAATGATGCAGCAATTTAAAGCAGATAAATTTATAGGAAAAAGAATGAGATTATCCTGTTTTCTTAGAACAGCATGTGTTCAATCCTTTTCTGGTATGTGGATGAGAGTTGATGATGCTGCTGAGGATGTCTTACAATTTGATAATATGAGTAATCGGCCAATAAAAGGAGATACAGGTTGGAATCGATACACTATCGTATTAGATATACCGAAGGAAAGTAAAATGATTGCATTTGGAATAATCTTATCGGGTCAAGGGCAGGTTTGGGTTGATCACGTTTGTTTTGATGAAGTAGGTAAAGACGTTCCAACAACTAATTTAGAAATCGAACCACAATTACTTAATGAGCCAATCAACTTAACATTTGAAGATGAAATATAATGTTCTCTTTTTATAAGCTGCAATTTATCGCAGCTTTCTTTTTTATATTAAGAAATAAACAGATATAGTAAAAAGGATAATCCTTTTTTTCTATAATATAAATATCCGAACTTTTTAGTATGCTTCTACTAGGTTGGTATCCGATAGTAAAATGGAAGAGATGATTTATAACTTTATAAAAACGAGGAATAATTAAAATAGCTTCAATTATTCTAGAATAGAATATGGAAAATACCTTTTTAATAGGGGGAAGTAGATGAAGTTAGAATTCATGAAGATGGCAGTTGAATTGGCAGTCAATAATGTGAAAACAAACAATGGTGGTCCATTTGGAGCAGTCGTTGTAAGGGATGGGAAGGTTATCGGAGAGGGATGTAATCAAGTAACGGTGATAAACGATCCTACAGCACATGCCGAAGTACAAGCTATTCGCAATGCATGTAAGCATGTAAATGATTTTCAATTAGCAGACTGTGAAATCTATACGAGTTGTGAACCATGTCCCATGTGTATGGGAGCAATTTATTGGGCACGGCCGAAAGCTGTTTATTTTGCTGCAACTAAAAAAGAAGCAGCTGATGCAGGTTTTGATGATGCATTTATTTATCAGGAATTAGATAAGCCCATTGAAAAAAGGAAACTGACAATCAAACAAATGCAATTTGAAAAGTACAATCTTCCGTTTGTAAGTTGGTTGGAAACGGATAAGAAAGTGGAATACTAGGGGTAACCACCTTTTTTATTAGAAAGCATATGCTTTGGTGAATGGTTTGATATTTCGCTATCATAATAGTTAATGATAGAGGTGAAAAGGGGAAATCGATCATGAGGTTTGGCATATTGGATCAAATGGCACAGCCAAAACAAAGTAGTGCAGAGGAAGTAGCTGCAGAAACGATCAAAGTTGCTCAATATGTTGAACAATTGGGATATCATAGTTATTGGTTCGCAGAGCACCATGGAACGAAGGGGCTTGTATCCAGTTCACCAGAGATTATGATGGCCGCTATAGCAAGCAATACAAAGCAATTATCGGTCGGGAGTGGTGGGATTCTTCTTCCTCAATATAGTGCATATAAAGTGGCTTCTCAATTATTACAGTTACAAGCACTGTTTCCAGATAGAATAGAGGCAGGTGTCGGCCGCTCTCCAGGTGGTAGTGAGCGCATTAGGGCCCTATTGGCTGATGGAAAGCCAAATCAACAGGAGGAATATCCTGATAAATTAGCGGCCTTAGCACGTTATCTCAATAGAGAAGGGAGTGTCCGAGCAGCACCACGTACAAAAGAATCCCCGAAACTTTTTTCATTAGGTCTGGGAGAAAATAGTGCAGAACTTGCGGCTAAGTTAGGAATTGGCTATGTTTATGGACATTTCATTAATCCGTACAGAGGAGAAGCTGCCCTTCAAACGTATCAAGAAACATTTACTACTGGTTATCTAAACAATCCACTTGCACGTTCAGCAATATTTATTGTTTGCGGTGAGTCCGATGATCATGCAGAAGAATTAGCAATAAGCCAAGACGCTTGGTTACTTCAAGTAGAAAAAGGATTGGATAGTCGTGTGCCTAGTGTAGTAGAAGTAAAAGCAAGAAGCTGGAATGAGAAAGACAGACAACGGATACAAAACAACCGGAAACGGATGATTATTGGCGGCCCATCCAAAGTAAAAGAGGAACTACAAGTCTTATCTGAACGGTATCAATGTGATGATTGGCTTATCCTTACCAATATATACGATAACCATGAAAAGTGTATGTCCTATCAACGAATCATTGAGATGTTTCCATAATTAATTCGAATAAATCTATTTATTGGTATATGTATAAAAAAACAATTACTGGGCAATTTAAACCTAATTGTTATATTATACGGAGGTATGAATAATGGGATTTATTTGGTCTTTAATTATTGGAGGAATTCTTGGATGGTTGGCGAGCCTAATTGTTGGTCGTGACGTCCCTGGGGGAATAATAGGAAATATTGTTGCTGGTTTTGTAGGAGCATGGTTAGGTTCTCTTATTTTAGGAGAATGGGGACCAGAAACTGGTGGTTTTTATATCGTTCCAGCTTTAATCGGAGCGATTGTATTAATTTTCATAGCGAGTTTAATTATGAAAGGTATGCGTAATAATTAGATATTATCAAACAAAGGCAGCTCTTTTCTCTATAAGGGAAAGGTAGTTGCTTTTTTTCATGTTATAATACAGACAAGCAATATTTATGAGGGGAGAGTAAAAGATGAACCATCTGTTACAAAAGTGGAAATGGCCTCTGTTTATTCTTCTTATCGTATTCGCTTTAGTAGGATGTAGCGATATGACGGAAGAAGGGAAAGCAGGAAAGAAAGAAAACAATCAAAACTATCCAGAAGATGTAAGCGAAAATCCGATTGCAACCATAACCATGGAGAATGACCAACAAATTTCGATTGAGCTCTATCCAGAAATAGCACCGAATACGGTAGCAAATTTTATTAGCTTAGCGAATGATACGTTTTATGACGGGCTCACTTTTCATCGAATAATTCCTGATTTTATGATTCAGGGCGGTGACCCGCAAGGAAACGGAACTGGCGGACCAGGATATTCAATAGAAGGAGAATTTAGCTCGAATGATTTTACAAATGATCTAAAGCATGAGCGTGGTATTATTTCCATGGCAAGATCAAATGCTCCTAACTCAGCAGGTTCTCAATTTTTTATCATGGTTGCAGATGCGCCTCACTTAGATGGAGATTATGCTGCATTTGGAAAAGTCATTGATGGAATGGATGCGGTAGATAAAATGGTGGAGATGAGTATAGATGCTGCTGAATCCCCAACGATGAAATCTGTTACTATCGATACCATGGGTTACGATTACCCAAGCCCAGAAAGAGTAGAATAAGGTACGATGAGATATCATCCTAGGAAGGATAATTAAACTTGTATGCACTAATTAAAACAATACGTACGTTTGGATGGGGCACCTCAACCTAAAACAACACTTGCGGAAAAAATGAAAAATTAGTTTAGCGAGAGTGCTTGGATACTCCCTCAAAAGCCCCATACAAATATAGCGAAGATGATTCACCAACTTATTATTAATCACCACCGTAAAAAATAATGCGTCCACTCGAGTATTTAGCACAAAAGCAATTTGAAATGCTAATTTTAGTGTAGGGTTATATTTACTGTTTTCAATTGCATTTATGGTATGTCGAGAAACGCTACATTGCTTCGCTTTACGTAAACGTTTCATTTGATTCTTCATTTAGTCTCCAAACCTTATTTTAAAAAAAACGTAAGCTAAGTAAATAAATAATAGAAATACAGCAATGTAGAAACGAAGACCATTCCTTCGTTGATTGATTCAATAGCTTACTTTACCAATCTTAATAGTAAACAAAATAAATATAACCGAAAACGTGTAAGATTACGCCTTCATAAATTATCGAATGTGCTTTTTGTATAGGTATTTCTCATTTCTACCCATTCCTCGTTATATATATCCGTAATGAGTTTACTCACATCTATATCGTCCGTTTTTGCTTGAAATACTAATTCGCAATCTTGGCATTGCACTAAATGGAATGTTGGATACGAATAATATTCGCAAATAGTTTCTGAATCACAGAGATAGCATTTATTGGTTCCATTCTCATATACGACATTTACATCAAATATCGTACTCTATGAGAGTGAAAAAGGTGTATTCGGCAATAAAGGAAATTCCAAAAGAAGGTGAAATGAAATGAACCGTCTAACTTCTATGTTAAAAACATACTATAATTTAGAATTACCAACGATACAAGAACAAAAAGGAGGTTGGGCTTCGCTTGCTTATAAAGTGTCGATCGGAACTGAGGCCTACTTTCTAAAGGTCTATGAAAAGCAACGGGCTTCCACGCCAAAGTATACAGAGTTAATCAACGATTATGCACCAGTCCTTAAATGGTTAGAAGAAAATACGGAATTAAATGGCCATCTTCCAGTCCCTATTTTAACAAAGAATGACAGTTATACCTGTGAAGATGATCAAGCCGTATATATGGTATACAACTATATTGAGGGGGATACGATTGGTGATACAAAATTATCGCAATCCCAAATCATCCATCTTGCGAAATTACTATCCAAATTGCATACGTTTGGTGAAAAAGAAATACCCATGAACTTATATGCACTCAAGGAATCGTATGATCTTCCGTTTTTAAGTCAGCTAACCAAAAGTTTGAAAGCAATAGAAAAGCTTCCAACTGACATTAGAGAACTGCTATGGTTTTATCAGGATCCTTTGGAGCAGTTACTATCTGAAATGAAAAGGTTAGCTTCGTCATTAAAAAATGCCAAATTAACGATGAGATTGTGTCATACAGATCTCCATTATTGGAATTTAATGCAGACATCTAATCAACTTATTCTAATTGATTGGGAGGGGTTAAAACTAGCACCTGTCGAAGCAGATTTAATGTTCTTTGTTGATAAGCCTTACTTTAAACAGTTTCTAGATGTTTATCGACAGAGGCATAACCAGTTTAAAATCAATGAATCCGCTCTTCAATTTTATCAACTTCGCAGAAAACTAGAAGACATCTGGGAGTTTCTCGAACAGTTGATGATTGATAGACTGGAAGGAAGAGCAAGGCAACACACGATAAACATATTAAAAAAAGAATTAAGTACCTTAATTTAATACAAGGATATTTCGCGGTATAAAAATCACCTCCCTTCGAAATACTTGTACTAGATGGAGGTTGAGCGAATGAGTGTCTTTGAATTACTATTAAAGATCGTGGTATCTTTTCTCGTATTGCTATGCTTAGCTAGATTGATGGGAAGAAAAGAAATTAGTCAAATGACATTTTTTAATTTTGTTTCCGCGATGACGATTGGTTCCATAGCTGCAGATACAATTATGAATCAACAAACTCATTTACATATCGGAATGATAGCTCTTATTGCATGGGCTTTGTTTACAATACTGATGGGATATTTGGATATTAAATCAAAGAAGGTAAGAAAAGTGGTGAATGGCCAGCCTATCACAGTCATAAAAAATGGGGTACTGCTGGAAAAGTCCTTGCGCAAGACAAGATTAACGATTGACTCTCTGCAATCTTTATTGCGAGAGAAAAATATCTTTTCGATAAATGATGTGGACCAGGCGATTTTTGAAACAAGTGGAAAGTTATCGGTATTGCAAAAACATTCGAAGCAGCAGCTCTCAAAAACGAAAGATAGCCCTGAACCAGTAGAAGTTATTTCAAGTGGAAAAATAAATGTAACTAATTTAGCTAAATTAAATTTGGATATCCCTTGGTTAGACCGGCAGATTCAGGAAATTGGCATTGCTACCATATCGGAAATCACTCATGCAGAAGTAGAACCAAAGGGCTCTCTTTATATTCAGATAAAGAATAAGCCAAAAAATGAAAGGAAGCAAAGCTAATTGTATTGTTGATGTATTTATGTTATGCTTACGACAACTCTATATGAAGAGGAGATAATTTCATGTTAACAGGTGTTTTCAACTAATTCAGTAACTAAATAAGGTTAAAATTCACTTCATTTTATTTGAGTAAATATAAATGTTTTTTCGTGATGAATTTTTAACCTTCTGAATTAGCAAGAACAACGGTTAATTTGTCTTTATTTCTATCGTGAAACCCAAATCCGTGCTGTTCGAGTACGGATTTTTCTGCTTTTTAGGGGTTCTCTAAGTCAAAGACGGCGAATGGCGTATGTTCATTTGCTGTCTTTTTTACATTCGAGTGGAAGCGATAATTATAGAGGGAGCAAGGGATGGTAGAAAGTTACATCCAGTACAACAGTTACGCCTTTTACAATTTAAAGGAGGAATGAATGATGAATGTAGAAAAGCAAGTTAGCCGATGGAAGGAAAATAACGAGATTATATGGAGGTATCATGATGATAAAGGTGATAGAACAGGTAAATGGAAACCTTGATTTAGAAGAAGGTTCTCTTGTAATTGAGCACTTGATGATTGAATGTTTTTTAACTCCTGGAATTTCCACGAAAATATTGGCCAGAAAGGTTTTATTACCAGTGCCTGTTACAGTTGCAATAAAAAAAGAGTTAATTGAAAATGGATTATTAAAGCAGGACAGAGGAGTACGGTGTACACAAAAAGGAAAAGCCCTTGTTGAACAATCGTTGGACTATAAAGGATTAGATAAACAGCTCCATGAACGGTTATTATCAAGACCAGATAACTTGGAAGCTGATTTGGACAGTATTCTTATCATTCTTCATGATTTGTTTTCCAAACGTCCCCAAGTAAATGTGCAATTAGATCAGTCTTTGTGTACTCCTGAAACAAGCTTACGGAGAGCTATTCTATGTTTAAGTGAACGTTCTCTTATTGGAAAGCGAATATTATGTGTGGGCGATGATGATCTTGTAAGTGTAGCTATAGGTTTACTTCTACAAAAATTATTTCCTAGGAAATCGGAGTTTCATACATGGATTGATGTAATGGATATTGATACTCGTTTTCTTGCATTTATTAATAAAATTGCAAAGGAAAAAAACTTACCAATTACATGTATAGAGCATGATATGCGAAAACCAGTCGCTAGTGCGTATGTCAGCAGATATGATTGCTTTCTTACTGATCCGCCCTATACTTTACAAGGGATGGAACTATTTGTTTCACGGGGAGTTCATGCCTTAAAGAGGCAGAGTGGCATGCCTATTTTCTTATCATTTGCACACAAATCACCAGCATTTATGCTGAAAATGCAGCAAATATTCATTCGTTTAGGATTGAGTGTAACAGCTACATTACCTCAATTTAATCATTATCTTGGTGCTCAGATGATTGCTAACCAAAGTCAGATGTTGATTATGAAAACAACGACTTCAACCGAGATACCAATTGATTTATTACAAGAATACCAAGACCCAATATATACTGGAGAAATGAAGCAGTCGTTTCGTATTTACCGATGTAAAAGTTGCGGGATAGAAAGGAAGGTAGGGGCCAACTTTCCGTTTAAAACAATCGAGCAGTTAAAAGAAAGTACCTGTCCAGTTTGTTGTAACAATACGTTTCTTTTAATCAAAAAAAGAACAGGAAATAAATAATCAAGCGGATAGATACTTGCTTACAAAGCGGTATCTATCCTGTCTTATTAGTATAAATAAGCTATGTTATTGAACCGACTGTTCCTTATTGTCTGTTTTGATACATTTCCATACCAAAAGGAGAAGGAAAACCCCAATTATTCCCATGACCATATAAGTCAGGTTTAAGAAATGATTCATCGTCATCGATATAACCGGAGGACCTAAGGCAACTCCGATGAATCTACAAGAGCTGTAAAATGAAGTAATGGTGCCACGTTCCTCTTTCTCAATTCCTTCAGTTATCATTGCGTCGAGTGTGGGGAGTATTGCTCCAATGGCAGTACCTAGTAACGAGGTAATGATAAGCAATAGGATTAAGTTATTACTTGTGTAGCCTACAAAAATAACGCTTACAGAGGAAATGATTAAGCTTAGCATGATTACGCTTTTCATAATCTTTAAATTACCTTTAATTGTTCTACCTGTAATATAAGAAGCAACACAAAGGCAAAAGAGAGGGATAGCTAAGACAAACCCTTTTTTTACATCGTACAAGCTATGTTGTTTTTCAAAAATATCCGATAAGAAAAATAATACCCCAAATAAAACAAGCATTAAATGAATCCCAATGAAAAAGACGGTATAAAGCCATTTACCATCATTTTTAAAGATTGTTTTTGTCTTTTCATAAAACGTTCTAAATCGCGGTGGTTCTTCCTTCTGTTTTGGAACCTTTATAAAGAAAAAAACAAGAACAATTGAAATTAGGCTGAAAAAAGAAATGGAGAAAAACGGTAAAAACCACAAAAATGAAGCAAACAGTGCTCCGAGAATAGGACTTAGTACTTTTCCAAAAGTATTTGATGTTTCAACGATTCCTAAACAAGAGCTTGTCTTTTCATCATCATCTTTATAGAGATCACCAACTAATGGTAAAATGATCGGTGCTGCTCCAGCAGCGCCAATGCCCTGCAAAATACGACCAACGATGATCCATGAAAACGGATCAGCCATTCTCCATGATGCCATACCAGCAATAATGCCGCCAATCATGGCTAGTATTAAACTAGGTAAAATCACGATTTTTCTTCCATAACGGTCAGATAAGTAACCAGCTACCGGAATAAGAAAGATGGCTGCAATCGAATAACTGGTAATGACCATGCTGGATTGAAAAGAAGTGATTCCGACCTTGTCTTCAAATATAGGTAAAACAGGAATTAGCATCGAATTACCTAACGTCATTACTAGCGGAATGGATGCCATGCTTACAATGCACCATTTGCTTACTTGTTGGTTGTTTTCTTCGTTTATCACAATAGACACCTCATTCTTTCCTACTTCATATAATTCCAATTGATTTGAATTCCTATACGAATGAAAATGTATGGTAAATCATGCTAAAGCTATCATTACAAATTCCTAGCCTAGTCAGTCATTACTAAATTCTTGTAGTTATATAGCCCATGAGCATAGAAAAATCCAGCTTTTCATAAGAAAATCCTAAAAATAAGTTGTATTCTGAAGGGAGATTATAACATGATGTTTGTAAGCGTTATCAATAATGGGAGGGGGAGAGATTTTGAGTAACCATACTATTTAAACCTGGGAGGGAATGAATCATTGAAGTTTTATCAATTTAAGAAGTATGGTAGGTATGCGTTTTTTGCAATCCTCTTAACTTTGCTTCTTACATCAGCAAGTAATATGGTGACTCATGGACAAGAGATGGATTTTTTTACTTCATTTGAAGAAAATGACAGAACCTCTACGTGGGAAAATACAGTTGAGGTGGATAGAGAGGGGGACGAAAAAGCATCAGGTATTGATGGCAATATTGATGAAGATAGAATCCAAGGGGATATAACAGATAAAGTGCAAAGCATTACAGCAAGTGCGAATAATCCCCCAAACGAAATCGAAGAAAAGTTAATCGATAATGATCAAAATACGAAATGGTTGGCATTTGAATCCGATGGTTGGATAGAGATGGAATTATCTGAGAAGGAGAAACTTGTAAAATATGCGTTTACTTCGGCAAATGACTCTCCAGAAAGAGATCCGAAGCAATGGAGCGTCTTTGGTTCCTCGAACGGTGAAGATTGGGTCGAAATTGATTCGCGAGAAAATCAATCTTTCGAGAACCGATTTGAACGGAAAATTTATACCTTTGAAAATAATCGGGCGTACAAGTATTATCGTTTTGAATTACGAGAAAATCATAGTGGTGATATTATACAATTGGCCGATATTGCCCTTTCCAATGGGGAGGATACTCCGGAAGAGCCACCAACCGATATGAAATCGTATCAAAGTGATGGACCACCAAGGTCTTATACAGCAAAAACGAATGTCGGTTGGGAAGGATTAAAGGCATTTACGTATGAGGGTACACATCTTTCTAAAGGAAGGGCGTATTCCTATAATAAGGTGTATGATGTTGATATTCCTGTAACTGCTGAGACAAAGCTTTCGTACTTTATTAGTCCATTATTTATGGATACGAAGGAAAATGATTATTCAAGTACGTATGCTTCCATCGATCTTGCCTTTAGTGATGGTTCTTATTTAAGTGAACTAGGAGTGAAAGATCAGCATGGAGTTGTACTCCATCCGACCAAGCAAGGGAATTCCAACACACTCTACCCAAATCAATGGAATTATAAAGAAGCAATGATTGGGGAGGTAGCTAAAGGGAAGACAATCAAAAGAATTTTAGTTGCTTACGATAACCCAAATGGACCGACAACCTTTAAAGGATCTGTTGATAATATAAAAATCGGCGATGCAATTGATGAGGAAGCAGATAACTTTACGGATTATGTTAATATTTTAAGAGGCACTCAATCAAATGGTACATTTTCTCGGGGGAATAATATACCGGCAGTAGCTGTACCGCATGGATTTAATTTTTGGACACCAGTTACAGATGCTGGCTCTACCAGTTGGCTGTATAGTTATCATCAAGATAATAATGAGGAAAATCTTCCAGAACTAGAGGCATTCTCCGTCAGTCATGAACCAAGCCCATGGATGGGAGACAGGCAGACCTTTCAAGTGATGCCTTCAAGTACGGAAGGAGAACCGACAGCTGATCGATCAGAACGTGCATTAGCTTTTCAGCATAAAAATGAGATCGCCAAACCACATTATTATAAAGTAAGCTTTGAAAATGGCATTGTCACAGAAATGGCCCCAACGAACCATGCAGCGATGTTTCGTTTTACGTTCCCAGATAATCAATCGAAGCTAATTTTCGATAATGTAAATAATAATGGTGGATTAAGCTTACATCCCGAATCACAGAGTCTTTCTGGTTACTCTGATGTTAAAAGTGGCCTCTCAGCAGGAGCGACAAGAATGTTTATCTATGCAACCTTTGATAAACCGATAGCGGAGTCGAGCAAGCTTCCAGGAAATGATCGAGATAATGTGGCGGGTTATTATAAATTTGATATTGGAAATAGCAAGGAAGTTAATATGAAAATAGCTACGTCACTAATTAGTGTGGAGCAAGCAAAGAAGAATCTACAGCAGGAAATATCGCAAGAGGATAGCTTGGAAGATGTAAAAGAAAAAGCAAATCAACAATGGAACGACAAGTTACGTCGAATTGAAGTAGAAGGAGCAAATTATGATCAACTAACTACCCTGTATTCGAATATGTATCGCTTATTCCTATATCCCAATATAGCATATGAAAATGTTGGCTCGGTGGCAGAACCAGTATATCAATATGCAAGTCCTTTCTCTGAACCAGTTGGTGAAGATACACCTACAGAGACTGGTGCAAAGGTGAATTATGGTAAACCATATGTGAATAATGGGTTCTGGGATACTTATCGAACAGCTTGGCCTGCTTATACATTATTAACTCCACAGAAAACCGGAGAAATGATCGACGGATTTGTTCAGCATTACAAAGATGGTGGATGGATTTCTAGATGGTCTTCTCCTGGCTATGCAAATCTGATGGTAGGTACAAGTTCGGATATTGCATTTGCAGATGCCTATACAAAAGGGGTTAAGAATTTTGATGTGACGTCATTTTATGAATCGGCATTAAAAAATGCCGCGGTGGTTAGTCCGAGTCAGGCTACTGGAAGAAAGGGATTAGAAACGTCTATCTTTAATGGTTATACCAGTACGGCTATAAGTGAAGGAATGTCTTGGTCCATGGACGGTTATATCAATGATTTTGGCATTGCAAACTTCGCGCGAGCGATGAAGAAACAAGAAAATGGTACGAATCCATATTATGATCAGCTGGATGATGACTATCTGTATTTCTTAAATCGTTCCAGACAGTATCGGTACCTCTTTAATGAACAAGTTCAATTTTTCATGGGAAGAGCTGAAGATGGAAAATGGCGTGAAACAAAAGAAACCTTCGATCCACGAAGTTGGGGAGGGGATTATACAGAAACAAATGCTTGGAATATGGCATTTCATGCTCCGCATGATGGACAAGGTTTAGCGAATCTTTATGGAGGCAGGGAAGGACTTGCTAATAAACTAGACGCATTCTTTTCCACCAAGGAGACAGCTACGTATCCAGGTCATTATGGTGGTGTTATTCATGAAATGCGTGAAGCAAGAGATGTAAGGATGGGCATGTATGGCCATAGTAATCAACCTGCTCATCATATTGTATATATGTATAATTATGCTGGAGAGCCTTGGAAGACCCAAAGCAAAGTAAGGGAAATCTTATCTAGACAGTATATCGGTAGTGAGATAGGTCAAGGTTATGCAGGTGATGAAGACAATGGTGAAATGTCTGCCTGGTATTTATTAAGTGCTGCAGGAATTTATCCTTTAACGATGGGAACAGGGGAGTATGCCATAGGAGCGCCTTTCTTTGAAAAAATGACGATTCATTTAGAGAATGGGAAAGATTTGGAAATTCTTGCTCCTGAGGTTAGTGATACGAATAAATATATTCAAAATGTCACTATAAATGGGGAAGATCATAATAAATTAACCATTTCCCATCAAAGAATTTTGGAAGGTGGCACCATCGAATATGAAATGGGAAGTGAACCTTCCGATTGGGGTACATCAGATGAAGCCTTGCCTAATTCTATTGTAGATACGAAAACAGATGGTACGACTATTCCACTTCCCCCAATGCATGATTTAACCGATAACAATAAATATAGTGGTATTACTAACGAACAGAAACGTTTATTTGATAATGCATCCACAACGGAATGGCATATAGATGATCAAGTAGCTCGTATTCGAACAGAATTTACGAATGCCCCTTTGCAAGCTGAGATGTATACCATCACTTCTGGAGAAGATAAAAAATATGATCCAATAAGCTGGGTGTTAAAGGGATCTAATAATGGGCAGGATTGGAAGATAATTGATTCTAGAGAAAATGAGTCATTTAAATGGCGTAACTATACACGTTCATTTAAAATAGAAAGTCCAAATAAATACAGTCACTACCAGTTGGAAATCACCAAAAACAATGGCGCTGACCGTACAACCATTTCAGAAATCGAATTGCTTGGCTACGATAATCTGAATCAGATCTTCGAGCAAATAACCGAACAGTTAATAAAATTCCAGAAAGCTGAAGATTTGAACAAGGGGATGGCCGACCAAATTATCCATCAATTAGGCAATGTGGAAAAGCATGTTCAAAAAGGGAAAATGGAACAAGCAATTAAACAAACTCGCAATTTAATACAGCATATAGAAAAAAGGAAGAAGCAAAAGAAAATAGATGAATCAGTCTGCAAGCAGATAGAGGCAGATTTATACAGCCTGATTCAGCTAATACAACAAAAGAAATAAGGTCAAACCCGGCGTGTACTTCACGTCGGGTTTATTATCTTATCTAGTTCTGTTTTATAAACGTAATAGTCATCTTTAGAAGATAGTGTCATCGTTGCCTCTCCGAATCGATGGCTTTGTAGATACTGACCAATGGAACGGATCGCTATTTGTGCAGCTCTATCTAGCGGATAACGATAAATACCAGTCGAAATAGAGGGGAATGATATACTTGATAAATCGTAGTTACTTGCTAATTGCAATGAATTTATGTAACAATTCATTAATCTTTGATCTAATGTCGAGGCATTAGACTCATTCCACACGGGACCTACGGTATGGATTACATAGGCTGCTGGAAGTTGAAATCCATTTGTTATAACTGCTTCTCCAGTAGATAATCTTTCCCCATGAAGTTTTTGTTCACGGATGGTTTTGCAAGCTTGTACTAATTTACTCCCAGCAGCTTGGTGAATAGCCCCATCAACACCTCCGCCCCCCATTAATGTTCCATTTGCAGCATTAACAATGGCATCGGTGTTTTGCTTTGTAATATCAGCGACGGTTAGCTCCAATGTATTACCGTTGATTTCAACTTTCAATCTCTTCACCTCTTGGTTCACTGTTGTACTCATGGAAGAAAACGGATCTTATGTCCAGTATAAGAAAATATATGGATGAAGCAGGTATAGGCTAAAGAGATATAGAAACGTATAAAATATAAAATTGGGCTTGGTCGAATACGTAGTGATGAATTCTAGAATACTGAATGGGGGGTGATTTGCCATGAGTTATAAAAATACGTTTATTACTGTTTCGGAGGATTCCACAGCTACTTCAGGGATGGAACCAACTCCAAGAAACAATAAACCAACGATTGCATCAATTGAGTACGAACTAATGAGGGAAAATCCATATACCTATACTCAAGTGGATGTACAATTTCAAACGTAGCTTATTAAGAACAACATTGTCCAGAGGAAAATAGAAGGTATAAGAGAAGCATTCTTTTCTAAATCAAGAGCTTGTTTTCGAGCTTCCCCATTAGTAAAGAAATTTGGTTGGGGTATACATTATGATGAAGATGGAAGAATTGCCATTTACGAAGTTAACAGTAGTTCGTATAACCAATTTCTTCAACAAGAAGGGACGAATATATTAAAAGGAATGCGTTCAAAAAATAGAGTGGTTACCTTCATTTTATTAAAAGACCGAGAACCTGGATTCTCGGTCTTTTATAATGCAATTAAACAAATGCGCTGATCAATAGTATGAACACAAGACCACTTACCGATATAATCGTTTCAAGCATGGTCCATGTCAAAAAGGTTTCTTTAACTGTTAAACCAAAGGACTCTTTTATGATCCAGAATCCGGTATCGTTAACATGTGAAGCGATTAAGCTTCCTGCTCCAGTGGCTAGTACCATTAATGCTAAGTTTACGTCTGTACCTGCCATTAATGGAATTACTAATCCTGCGGTCGTCAAGGCAGCGACTGTTGCAGAACCTTGAGCAATTCTTAAAACAGCAGCAATTAACCAAGCAAGAATGATAGGAGAAATCGCACTTCCTTCAAAAATCTGAGCAACATAGTCACCTACACCGCCGTCAATTAATACTTGTTTTAGAGCACCACCTGCACCAATGATTAATAACATCATGGCAATTGATCTTACTGAACTTTCGGCTGAAGCCATTACATCTTTCATTGGGATGTGTCTTGCCACCCCCATTGTATAGATTGCTAATAGAACAGAAAGTAACATTACCGTAGAGGGTGAACCTAGGATTTCAATAAAATCGAAAAACCAGCCTGTTGCCCCAATTCCTTCTTGGATTAACGAAACGATCGTTGATAGCATCATCAACAAGACAGGAAATAGTGCAGTAAATGCACTTATTCCGAAGCTAGGTGTTTCTTCTAATTTATATTGTTTTGCATCACCAATTTCAGTAAGGCTTCCACCTTCTATTTTTTCAAAAGCAGAAGGGACGAGCCTCTTAGCGATTTTTGCATATAATGGCCCAGCTATTAATGTTGTTGGAATAGCAACAATAATCCCGTAAATGAGTACCATACCTATGTTAGCGTCATACTCTTGAGCAATAACGGTTGGTCCAGGATGTGGAGGCAAAAACCCATGGGTAACCGATAATGCGGCAGCCATTGGAAGACCAAGTGATAAGAATGAAACATTGGTTTGTTTTGCAATTTGATAAATAATTGGAATTAACAATACTAATCCTACTTCAAAGAATAAGGCAATACCAAGAATAAAGGAGGCGATAACTACTGCCCATTGAATATTCTTTTCACCAAATTTATTAATTAGCGTCATGGCAATACGTTGTGCACCACCAGCGTCAGCAATTAGCTTACCAAGAATGGCTCCAAGTCCAAATACTAAAGCAATACTTCCTAATGTTCCACCCATTCCTGATTCAATTGAAGCGACAATTTCATTTAATGGCATACCTAATGCTAGAGCAATTAAGAATGCTACAACTACTAATGAAATAAATGTGTTTATATTTAATTTCATAATTAAAAATAGTAATACAAGCACACCTAGTGCGACGATAAGTAACGGCATATTTATCTTCCTTTCTCTGTGCAAGATAAGCAATACGTAACCCTTTTCACGAATGCTTATGTTTATCTAGTTGAGTTTATTTTGTCTCTCTTTCTTTTTCTAGCATATGCTGTGTATGGAAGTTTTGATAGATTGCTTTAGTTAGTAATTCTCTATCCTTGTTTTGAATAGCTTCAATGATCGAAATATGATTACTAACAATACGTTCTGCGTCTTCTGGTTTATCAATAAACCGTCTTCTCATTGATAGCAGAATAAAGCATTCCATCACTGGTCGTAATTTAGACCATAGAAGCATAATTTGGTTATGATGTATCGTTCTAATTATGGTTTCATGAAAGTCCAAATCTTGTATAGTAAGCCCTTCGGCATCTTGATACTTTACCGAAATACGCATCATTTCAATAATTTGTCTTAACTTCTTTATTAAATCATCATTTTCCGATTCGATTACACGTTCAAGGACAAATGACTCAATCATTTTTCGGATGTCATACATTTCTTCGATGTCGTTTTCTGAGAATCCTATTACAACAGCTCCCATCCTCTCTAGTTGAATTAATCCATCAGAAGAAAGAACTTTAAGTGCTTCCCGGACAGGTGAACGGCTAGTACCGAATTGTGAAGCTATTTTGTTTTCAGAAATAACGGAACCGCTTTCAATACGGTCAGAAATAATCTGCATACGTAATTCAGCAGCTACTCTTTCTCCAATTGATGATTTATCTAACCATTCTTTTGGGTAAAGCGTATTCATTTTAGCATTTCTCCCTAAGACTAATATACTTGTTTATCTTGTATACAAGTATATTACCAGATAATCTAAGAATTTGTAAACCCTTTATTCTTCTCTAAAATAAATTTATAGAATAGCATGTGAAGTTCCAGCTAATTAGTAGTTTTACAAGGAAAATAGCATTAAATTACTAGAAAGGCTTTGGAAAGTTGTGAGAGGTTACTGACTAAAGAAGTGCTTTAACATTACGTAGGCTAGATCAGGGCACTTCATGCATAGAAGGCCCTATTATAATGCTTTAACATCTAAGGTTTGGATAAACCGAACAAATGCATGAACAATATTTAGTTGTAAGGTATCCTCATGATAGTACATCCAAGTCTTGCGTGTAATAGCCTTCCCGGATGCTAGGTGAAGTGGCTTGATAATTAGTTCTCGATATGGACGGACAACAAGATTTGCAATAATTGCATATCCTAGGCCATTAATAACCATTTCTTTACATGTTTCTACTTGATTGACCTGAATATTTATATTTGGACCTTGCTTATAATTACTGTACCACCATTGATCTACGATACTTCGCATTTTTTCATCCGTATGGTAGTCGATACGCGGTAAATCAGGAAGGTTTTCCCATTCGAATTCCCACGGTGAAGCAAGACATATTTCCTCTTCATAAAGTAAATCCTTGTTTTCATTCCATAGATAATCCCCTTTGATAAAACCAATATGAACATCATGATTTAAGATAAGCCGATGCATTTCACTGCTCCATCCAGTAACAACTTGAAACTCAACATTTGGATAGTTTTGTTTAAATAGGCGCAGTAACTTTGGCATTTTATTTAATGCAAAGAAATTAGATACACCAACCCTTATCGTACCAGCAACTTCTTCCTTCATATTATGAAGCTGTTCTTCTATTTTCCGTTGTTCGTGAATCATTCTCTGCGCATGTTGGGCTAACTGTTCACCTTCAGGTGTAAATGTAATCCCTCGTTGCTTTCGAATAATTAGTTGGACACCGTAGTAATTTTCCAGCTTTTTTAATCGGGAGGTTAATGTGGGTTGTGATAAAAACAACTGCTTTGCTGTCTTTGTAATATTTTCGGTTTCATAAAGCACGGACAGCATTTCCCAATCTTGCATTCGCATAGACAATGACACCTCGTTTAGCAATTTGATATTGAAAAAATTTATGGCTGATAATTAAAATTATATATTTTCCTAATTTTCATTTCAATTCTATAATAGAGATAGAAAATAAAGAAATTACAGAAATATAGTGAATCAATAATTCTAAAAGGAGGATATATATGAGTACGAAAGAACAGTATGTCCCAGGATTAGATGGAGTGATAGCTTCAGAGACAGCCATTTCATTTCTTGATACGGAACAAGAGAAAATTATTATACGAGGGCATGAATTAATCGATCTTTCAAAACAGAATGATTATATTGATATTGTGCATCTCTTATTAGATAAAAAACTACCGAATCAAGAAGAAAAAGCTGACTTAGAGAAAAAACTAACTTCAAATTATCATATTCCCTCAAATATAATGGATCTTTTAGCGTTATTACCAGAGCATACGCACCCAATGGATGGTTTACGCACAGGATTGTCAGCGCTTTCTGGTTATGATGAGGATATCGATAATCGTTCCTTGGAAGCGAATAAAAGCCGTGCTTATGCATTATTAGGCAAACTTCCCGCTATTACAGTTAATAGCTATAGACTGATTCAGGGGCAAAAGGCTGTGCAACCAAACCAAGACTTAGCGTATAGTGCTAACTTTTTGTATATGATTACTGGAAAGAAGCCAGAAAATGTAGAGGCCGAAATTTTTGACCGCTCGTTACTTTTGTATAGTGAACATGAAATGCCTAATTCAACATTTACTGCAAGAGTAATTGCTTCTACTAATTCGGATATGTATGGAGCGCTTACAGGTGGAGTAGCTTCACTAAAAGGAAATTTACATGGTGGTGCGAATGAAGCGGTTATGTACATGTTAAATGAAGCAAAATCTGAAGCTGAATTTGAAGAATTGCTTCATAAAAAACTGGTAAAAAAAGAAAAGATCATGGGATTTGGTCATCGTGTTTATATGAAGAAAATGGATCCTCGTGCATTAGTAATGAAGGAATCATTAAAGCAATTATGTGATGAAAAGGGGGACCATCTTTTACTCGAAATGTGTGAAGCTGGAGAGAAAATAATGAAAGAGGAAAAAGGCCTTTATCCTAATCTTGATTATTACGCGGCGCCTGTTTATTGGATGTTAGGTATCCCAATTGGTTTATATACTCCTATTTTCTTTAGTGCGCGAACGGCTGGTTTAGCTGCGCATGTAATAGAGCAACACGAGCATAACCGTCTTTTCAGACCACGTGTTAACTATGTTGGCAAGAGTTATTAAGATCAAACGAATGAAGAACTTTTTTGTTAGAAAGGAAGAAAAACATGTTAAAAGTAGAGGAACAGAAAAAAACAGACACGCTGTTAGAGGAAATTACCGAATATGTTTTGAATAAAGAAATTACAAGTGAAGAAGCATATTCAACTGCGCATTATGTGCTTATTGATACAATTGGTTGTGGGGTATTGGCATTAAACTATCCGGAATGTACGAAGCATCTAGGCCCTATCGTGCCTGGAACAGTAGTACCAAATGGTACAAGAGTACCAGGAACTTCCCATGTTCTTGATCCAGTACAAGGCGCATTTAATATTGGAGCCATTATTCGATGGTTAGATTATAATGATACATGGCTTGCTGCCGAATGGGGTCACCCATCGGATAATTTAGGTGGCATTCTTGCAGTAGCTGATTTTGTAAGCCAAGAACGTTTGGCAAAGGGGAAAGCGCCTTTAACAGTAAAAAATGTTTTGGAAGCAATGATTAAAGCACATGAGATACAAGGTGTGCTTGCCTTAGAAAACAGCTTAAATCGTGTAGGTTTAGACCATGTTCTTTATGTAAAAGTTGCCACTACGGCGGTAGTTACCGAAATGTTGGGTGGGGGGCGTGAAGAAATAATTAATGCCTTATCCAATGCATGGATTGATAATTCGAGCTTGCGTACTTACCGGCATGCACCTAATACTGGCTCACGTAAGTCTTGGGCTGCTGGAGACGCGACAAGTCGTGCTGTTCGTTTAGCAATGATGGCTATTAAAGGTGAGATGGGGTATCAAACAGCTTTAAGCGCTCCAGGATGGGGGTTTCAAGATGTGTTATTTAACAAGCAGGAATTAACAGTAAATCAACCTTTTAATAGTTATGTTATGGAGAATGTACTATTTAAAGTATCTTACCCTGCAGAATTTCATGCACAAACGGCAGCAGAAGCAGCTGTGAAATTATATCCAGAAGTCAAGGATCGTATCGATGATATTGATGAGATTAGGATAACAACCCACGAGTCTGCGATTCGTATTATCGATAAAAAAGGACCGTTATATAATCCAGCCGATCGAGATCATTGTATTCAGTATATAACAGCAATTGGTCTGTTAAAAGGGAACATTGTAGCTGAAGATTACGAAGATGAAGTGGCTGCAGATCCTCGTGTTGATACATTGCGAGATAAGATGGTGGTCACGGAAAACAAGGATTATACAAAAGATTATTTAGATCCAAATAAGCGATCGATCGCAAATGCTGTTCAAGTTCATTTTAAGGATGGAACATCGACGGAAAAGGTAGATTGTGAATATCCACTAGGCCATCGTTTCCGTAGAGATGAGGCTGTACCAAAAATCTTGGAGAAATATGCTGCAAACCTAGCAACACAGTATTCAAGAAAACAGCTACAACAAATTGAAGAAGTAAGTTATGATTATGATAAGCTTACAGCAATGAATGTGAATGAATTCATGGATTTATTAGTGAAGTAACAAGGAGGGGCCGATTGGTATGGCATGGATCGTTGACCGACCAAAAACACAAGAAGAACTAGCCACTGCATTTAAAGAATTAATACACGAAGAATCGATCTTACAAATTCCAGGTGCACATGATGCAATGGCAGCACTTGTAGCTAAAGAAGCTGGATTCTCGGCGCTTTATTTATCCGGGGGAGCATATACAGCGAGCAAGGGTTTACCTGATTTAGGTATTGTGACATCTACTGAAGTAGCAGAGCGTGCGAAAGAGCTTGTTCGTGCAACAAATATACCATTGCTTGTAGACATTGATACCGGCTTTGGAGGAGTGTTAAATGTAGCGCGAACTGCACAGGAAATGTTCGAAGCAAATGTTGCAGCTGTTCAAATTGAAGATCAACAGTTACCGAAGAAATGTGGCCATTTGAATGGAAAGCAGCTTGTGACAGTTGAGGAAATGGAACAAAAGATTCAAGCGATTAAAAAGGTTGCTCCATCCATCGTAGTTGTTGCTAGAACAGATGCACGTGCAAACGAAGGATTAGATGCTGCAATTAAACGTGCAACAAATTATGTGGCAGCTGGGGCAGATGCCATTTTTCCGGAGGCACTTCAAACCGATGAAGAATTTCGTTTATTTGCTGAAAAAGTACATGTGCCTTTATTAGCTAATATGACAGAGTTTGGAAAAACACCTTATATAACAGCAGAAGAATTTCAAAGCATGGGCTTTAGTATGGTTATATATCCAGTTACTTCCTTACGAGTTGCAGCGAAAGCTTATGAGCGCATTTTTAACTTAATTAAAGAAGAAGGAACACAAAAAAACGGGGTCTCTGATATGCAGTCGAGAAAAGAATTATATGAAACGATTTCGTATCATGATTTTGAAGAATTAGATAAGAAAATAGCTAAAACCGTATTAGGGGAATAGTTGAATCACTCCATTACATGATTAACAGGTTGTCATAATCTGACAACCTGTTTTTGTTTTAAAAGAATAGGATTTATTAAAAAAGCTGAGACATAATGATAACTCCTATGGTACAGGACGGAGAATCCAAACGATGGTTTCATTTTTCGCGAGCACGGTCTCAGCTAAGTGGATCTCTGCCAATGCTGTTCTCGCAGAAGTCTCACTATTTAAGTTGGCTCATGTTCTGAAGCTATACGTTCGGTACTGGAAGGACCGGAGGCTGTACGGAATCTGGGATACCAGCAGTGTACCCTTTTCCGTTTGTGTCTTTTTCAAATTCATTTCTAGCTTTATCAATAACGGATTCGTTCGTTATCAGGTCGTATAAAGTGAGAGCTATTGATTTAGCGGCTAGATGCATCCCTTTTAACCCAATAGAAGATCCATAGGAAGCAGTAGCTTGCCAAGAATGTGGCTGCACGCCGATAGGGGCACAAGTTGTCATAATCTGTCCCACAGGTGTAATCCAGCTCACATCTCCAACATCGGTTGAGCCACCAATGGAAGTACCTTTCAAATGTTGAAGATTGTAGAAGTCTTCAGGCAAGTGTTCTTTGAAGGTAACTCCCATACTTTGCTTAGCGGATTGGACAATTTCTTGATCTACCGTAGCTACCAAATCATTAGCAAAGGAATCTTCTTCTAGTGAGAACTTCTGTGATCCGGCAGTTATCATATTCTCATACATCAAATCGTTCAATGTATTGTTCGGCAGGGTATCATAAGCATTAGCCAACATTTCCTCGCTGACTTCTGTTTCTGTCATTAGTGCGGCTCCTTGAGCAATTTTTCTTATTCTCCTTAGCATCTGTTCTACCTGTGCTTTGCTAGCAGCTCGTAAATAATACCAAACACTCGCGTTATCTGGTACAACATTTGGCGCAAGTCCACCATTCGAGATAACATAATGAATACGTGAACCGTCTAATGTATGTTCTCGCATATAGTTTGCTCCAACGTTCATTAGTTCAACTGCATCCAAAGCACTTCGACCAGCATGGGGAGCACCAGCAGCATGTGCAGTTATTCCTTTGAAATGAAATTTGATGGATACCATTGCTTGCATACTGAAACTTGCTGTAATATTCGAGGTTCCAGGATGCCAAGTTAAAGCACAATCTAAATCATCAAATACTCCTTCTTTAGCCATAAATGTTTTACCTGATAGAACTTCTTCGGCTGGGCATCCATAATATCGTATGGTCCCTGATAATTGATTATTCTCCATTTCTGTTTTTAATGCAATAACAGCTTCGACTCCTGCTGTACCTAGCAGGTTATGCCCACAACCATGACCAGGGCCATTTGGATTAATCTCCTGTCGAGTTGTTGATTTTTTTTGAGACAGGCCTGGTAATGCATCATATTCACCCAATACGCCAATGATCGGCTGTGAGTTACCGAATTCTGCGACAAATGCCGTAGGTATTCCTGCAATATCAGATTTAATGGTAAATCCTGCTTGCCGTAATGTATCCATTTGTAAAGTTGCTGCATAGGTTTCTTCATAAGCAAGCTGTGGGTGATCCCATATGTCATTAGCTATTTCCGAAAAAAAAGATTGCTTTTCATCTAACCAGTCTAAAATGGAATTTTTTGCCATGTAAATTCTCCTTTATTATGCGTGTGATTGTTGATGTTTTCTCTTTTCTATAAAGATGCATAAGCTTATAGTAATAACAATACAACATAAGCCTTTAAAAAAACTTGGAATAGGTAACAGATATATGAGTAAACCACTTGTTAATGCAATGCACCCATATAAAGGTTTTTTTATTGCAAATTGAGCAAAAATACCGCCAAAAATAGCAGGAACAATATATGGGAAAATAGCACGAACAGAATCAGGAAGCATCGAAACGATAAAGGAACCGGAGATGATAATTACGGTTAATATCGCTAGATTAACTAAAGAAGCGGCTCCAATAGCAAGAGTGGCTACGATTTCTCCCTTTTTCGTACCTGGATCTGTACCAACTGCTAATTGAGCAGCTCCAGCAGAGGGTAAACACATGTTAGAGATATTACCGGTCAAAAAAGCAAGGTAAGTCCCAGATACGCCAAGTGTTGGAAAATAAGAAATTGGTTCTACTACCCAAACAAGTCCAATAACAGCTATATAAGCAGTTAAACCAGATAGAATAGGGGGCCAACCTGGATGGTAGCCAAGTACAAATGAAAGACAAATTGGTAAAGACAAAGTTAGTCCGATAATTGTCCAAATGGTGATTCTACCCCAGAAGTGAGATTTCGCATGAAACTCACTCATTTTTATCGTTTCAGATTGTTTTATCCGTTCAGTATGAAGAAACTTTTCGCTCACTTCCATTAAAACAACTCCCATTCGTTAGATGATGAAGTAAATAACAGATAGGCTTGTAAGTATAGCCAGACCTAGTGACCATTCGTGTAACCATTTTAATTTTCTAAACTTGTTAGCAACAAGCGTAACAACGATCATGGTAATTGCTGCAGCAATAATAACGATAACTGATTCGTATCCTTTAAATAATTCCTGTGTTAATAAATTACCGAATATGCCAAGCATTGCAGCTGTAGATATAATAATCATGATTGGAAAGCCTTTATCTTTTGTTTTGTTCGTTATAGAGGATTGGAATTTCCCTAAATGTTTTGTAAATAAGGCTACAAACAATAACCAACCACATCCCCCTAAACATAATACCCATGCTACAGTGGTAAATGCTTGAGACGTAAACGAAGATGAACCTAATTCTGTTCCAAAAGAAGTAGCAGCGATAGAAGCTCCCATTGATTCCGTTGCAGCTGATCCGATAATTCCAATTCTAATTAAAGTAAGTGGGTTGCCCAACAAGGTAATAAGTGAAATAGCGATAATCATAATGCCTAAGGAAGGTCCAATAGAGTTAATGGCCCCAACTTTAAGAGATGTTTTTACTTCGTGTTGAGATAACCCTACGCTAGCACTTGTCTTTGAGGCGATTCGGATAAATATAATCCCTTGAAAAGCGATGACGGCTATAATCAAACAAGCGATTACCCAAATGAACGGGTTATTAGCTACTAACATTGCCTTTTCCATTCTAACCTTCCCTTCTTTTTAATAGTTTGAAAAATTAAATAATTATTTCTAGTTAAACATAGAATAATAGATGTCACTACTATAATGGAAGGAAATCTTACAAAAATTCGGAAAAATGAGTGAAAATGCCTAGAATAAGAGAAGGGACGATCCATTTTTATCATAGATGTTAGTAATTCGAACAAATTGAATACGGATTATAATCTAGTGAAAAGTTGCGGTATAATAAATCTTAAACTGATAGATGAAGGAGGAATAGGATATGTTTCAGATGAGGATCGAACCACGTGTTTCTGAAACGGATGGAGTTGGACATATTAATAACACGACCATACCAATCTGGCTAGAGGCAGCAAGAAATCCCATCTTTAAATTATTTACCCCAGATGATTCCTTTGCAAATTGGAAAATGATACTACTATCTATTCAAGTAGACTATCTTAGTCAAATTTATTTTGGGACTCCGGTAGAAATACATACGTGGGTAAAGAGAATTGGTAATACCAGCCTTGAATTATATGAGGAAGTCTATCAAAGAGGTCACCACTGCGCGAAAGGTAAAGCTGTATATGTAAATTACAATCAAGAGAAACAAGTATCTGAGTTAATTCCTGACAACATTCGACAGGAATTAGAAAAGCATCTTTATTCATAAAATGGAAGTGGAGAAGATAGTCTACTAGTTATTTAGAGTTAATTGTACGATTTATACGTATTTTCAAATTATTAAGGTGAGAAATTCAAGGAATCACGTTCATTCGACAATTTCCGCTCGTTTAGAATTTTTTAAATAATCATATCTTTGTTATTATTAAAGGGTATTCATTTTTTTATTACCAAGGGGGTTTTTACATGAATAAACACAAATGGAAATTACTGAGTATTCTGATTTTAATTGGTCTTGTTTTAGCGGGATGTGGTTCTTCTGAAGGGGATGCGGAAAATGGTGATAATAGTGAAGGTGAGTTGAAAGATACGTACACAGTAGCTAGTGATACATCCTTCGTGCCGTTTGAATTCAAAGAAGATGGCGAATACGTTGGCTTCGATATCGATCTTATTCATGCCATTGCGGATGAAGCTGGGTTTGAAATCGAATTAGAAACAACGAACTTTGATGGAATTATTCCTGGCTTGCAGACTGGTTCGTTTGATATTGCGATTGCTGGTATAAGTATTACTGAAGAAAGAAAACAGAAGATTGATTATAGTGAGCCATATTATGAATCTGGATTAGCAATTGGTGTCCGTAGTGATAACGATTCTGTTAAAGGGATTGAAGATTTAGAGGGGAAAACAATTGCCACTAGACTAGGATCTACCAGTGCTTCATATATCGATGAGAACATTGAAAATGCGGAGGCGAGTCAATTTGAACAGCTTGATCAAGCGTATTTAGCTGTTGAAAATGGCAGTGCTGATGCTATTTTATATGATGCTCCGAATGTAAATTATTACATTCAAACAAATGGAGACAACCTAAAAGTTGTTGGTGACCTTTACCAAGCTGAGGATTACGGTATTGCAATCTCGAAAGGGCAAGAAGAATTAGTTACTGCTATTAATGATGCATTAGCAACTTTAAAGGAAAACGGTAAATACGATGAAATCTATGAAAAATGGTTTGGAAAAAAACCAGAATAACAGAATTCGAACGATTACAAGTCGTTAAGGAGCACAGCCTCATGAAGAATAAGCAATAATGAATAGGGAATCTCCTGTTTTGATTGGACAGTTTGAATACGTAGTAACAAAATTGATGCTCATATGGAAACTGGGTCGTTACGAGTAAAAGAGGAGAATCTTCTTGTTTGGATGGGCTGACTTTTAGGGCAGCTCCTTTTTCTCTGACTAGCGAGGTGAAGCAAATGGTGAATTTTAATTGGCTGCAAGTGATTGATTTCTTACCTGAATTATTTACAGGACTTTATTATACCTTACTCATTTCTGTTATTGGCTTAATTATTGGATTTGTTCTTGGTGGAATCTTTGGACTAGGGAGAATAGCTAATAATAAACTTATTAAGAGCATTTCTGCAATATATGTAGAAGTTATTCGGGGTACACCTGTATTGGTACAAGCAATTTGGATATATTTCGCCCTACCACTAATCATTGGCTTTGAAATCGAGTCCATAATTGCCGGGGTTATCGTCATTGCGTTGAACTCAGGTGCTTATATTGCTGAAATTGTTCGTGGGGCAGTACAATCAATTGATAAAGGGCAGATGGAAGCAGGTCGCTCATTAGGGCTGAACCATGGACAAACAATGCGATATATCATTTGGCCACAGGCATTTAAACGAATGATTCCTCCATTAGGGAATCAGTTTATTATTAGTATTAAGGACACCTCACTCTTATCCGTAATATTAGTGCCGGAGTTGATTTTTCAAGGTCGATTAATCGCTGCCAACCATTTTAACGCGGTGGAAATTTATACAACGGTAGCAGTTTTTTATCTGGCTATTACGCTGACATTATCATTTGTATTACGGATTATTGAGAGGAGGCTGGATATTTAATGATTCAAGTAAAAGATTTATACAAAAACTTTGGAAAAACAGAGGTTCTTAAAGGAATAAATTGTGAGATTCAGCCCTCGGAAGTAGTTTGTGTAATTGGTCCAAGCGGTTCTGGAAAAAGTACTTTTTTACGTTGCTTAAATATGCTGGAATCAATTACTAGTGGTGAAGTGATTGTGGATGGGAATAACTTAAATGATTCTAATACAGATATAAATATGGTGCGTACAGAAGTAGGAATGGTCTTCCAACAGTTTAATTTATTTCCTCACAAGAAAGTCATTGAAAACTTAATGCTTGCACCTCAAAAAGTAAGAAATATTAGTCGTCAGGATGCAAGAGAAAGAGCAGAGAAATTGCTAGCAAAAGTTGGATTAGGAGATAAAGCTGAACAATATCCTCAGCAATTGTCTGGTGGCCAGCAACAGCGTGTTGCTATCGCACGAGCACTGGCCATGGAACCGAAAATGATGTTGTTTGATGAACCCACTTCTGCGTTAGACCCTGAATTAGTCGGAGAAGTATTAGAAGTGATGAAACAACTGGCTAAAGAGGGAATGACCATGTTTGTCGTGACACATGAAATGGGTTTTGCTAGAGAAGTGGGTGATCGAGTGTTGTTTATGGATAATGGTGTTATTGTTGAAGAAGGGAAACCCGATCAACTATTTTCTAACCCCCAATCTGATCGAACAAAAGAATTTTTAAATAAAATATTGTAACAAAACTAGCGTATTGGGTCGTTCGCCCAATACGTTTTTTATGTAATAACTTGATACAACAAGGACATAACTAATACTATTCGAAAATGTTTGGAGTGTGGTTCATATGTATTTAAATGGTAAGCTTATATCAGGTGAACTTGATTTAAACACAAATGATTTTATAGTAAAGCAATTTAAACAGCTCGCTACCGAATCTAATCTCTCTGAGAATCAGTTAACCAAAATCATGAGGTACTTAGACAGTCATCCTAATGTTGATGGTCAAGTATTAACTTTATATGATCAAATGCCAATCTTCTTAAATCAGGAAGAAGTGGCAAACGTTCTTGATGATTTAAGGTATATTCAATCGATGTACCAATCAAATAATGAATGATAACTCATTCAGTTCATACCCAAAACATGACAATAAATCCAGTTAAATATACTGGTTTTAAATTGTTTTGCAAATTTAATAGCGTATCAAGCTGTTGACTACATTTAACCGTTCGCTTATCAGTCAGTCCATATTTTAGACCCAATTCTATCATCTCTTTTTTTTTCTTACTAATCGCCTTGCTTAATCTTGTAACTTTTGGTTCAACGATCTTCATTTTCCTTCTTCCTTTCTTGATTATAAAAATGTTAGGGCATAAGTCTCAGAACACACAAGTGTAAGTATGATTATTTCTATATGAAAATGCAATAGTTTCAACAAAGAAAGTCAAAATGATATAAATTACGACATATTACTACTAATTTGTTTGTTATTTTATAGTAATCACTTCATAAATGTAGGGTATTTGTCTCATTTATTGTATATTTTGGTTTAAAAGTAAATAATTGGATTTACTTTGAATGTATGTTGACTTTTACACTTCATACTGCTGGGAAATTTTTATTTGGTCCTCATAAAAAAGGTGATTAGAGACAGATCATTTGGCAATCAGAGGAAGATAATGTTCAAAATAACAAAATGAATTAATATTATAACACAGTACTTCGTGAGGCAATGAAGGAGGAATAAGCTGCATTTTGGCTAACCGATTGTTTTAAACTAGTAGAATTGGCCGTGGAACCTAGCTTTCAAGGAAGTGGATATGGACAACAATTTTTAGAGGAGATCTTGAAAAGAATCCCTAATCAGACAGTAGTATTAACCACACAGTAAATAATATCATTGGTCAATCATTATATAAAAAGTAAGAGTGGCGGGTATTAGCAACTCCTTCTTTCCAGATCATACAATTCCCTTTACGATTATGGGAAGAAAGATTAACGATTTTGTAAAATGATTAAGATAACGGGAAGTAACGTGGTGATTGAAGATAAGGGAAATACGCGAAGCACCTTGTGTAACTGTTTTATGACATGTTTATCTTTCCTGCTGTAACTCATTAATGGAATGTATCACATGTTACGTAAGGGCTTAACCAATTTGGGTGTTACATTGGCTATTATCAATGGATGTAAAAAAGGCTAATCATTCCATGACGAATATGATAATATGGATTTGTGTGGATTATTCAAATAATTACTAAATTAAAGTGTTCCATTACTGATAGTTTACTATTATTCTATTTTTTTGTGTGAAGAAATGATAAATAGAGGATGTTTTATGAATGATCGTGAAGACAGACTTTAAAGTTAAGCAAAAACTGTATCCCTTATTTAAAGGTCTCAAAGATACACAGATTTTAAGTTGTCTACAAGGCCATATGGGAGAAGCTTGGGTTGATGATCCAGTGCATCCGACTGTAGCTCAGATTACAGTTGGTGACTTTACCTTCTTTGCTGGAGATGCTTATTCCAATACAGCAACTGAATTATTAGGCAATATTCCTGATCGAATACTAGCTATTGTTCATACCAAAGAATGGGCAGACCAGCTAGAGGCAAGGTATCAGGGGGCCTTTGAAAAAATCAAACGATATCGCTTTCGAAAACAGGCTACCGACTTAAAGATAAAGCCACTAGAAGATTATGTCGCTAAACTACCAGAGAACTATGAATTAAAACGTATCGATCGAAGCAATATTCTAAATCCATCGTTACATGCTATTTCAGAAGATTTCACGGGAAATTTTCATTCTATAGAGGATTTTTTAGAAAGAGGGATAGGATATTGTGTTTTATATAATGGAAAGGTCGTATGTGGAGCATCGTCTTATAGTGTATATAATGATGGGATTGAAATCGAAATCGGTACAAATCCTGATTATAGAAGAAAAGGTTTGGCTAAAATTACAGCATCTGCATTAATACTAGAGTGTCTTGAAAAAGGGTGGTATCCAAGTTGGGATGCTGCTAATTTAGCATCTGCTAGATTAGCAGAACAATTAGGTTATGTGATGGAGGGAGCATATGATAGTTATTTTATAGTCAAGGAGGAATAAGAAAGGTGTTAAAAAAACCTAAACATTTATTGTCAGGAGATAAAGTAGCAACTGTTAGCCCAAGCTGGGGTGGAGCGGGAGACCCTGAATTGAGAACGCGATATGAGATAGGAGTAAAGCGTTTAAAAGACGTGTTTGGTCTACATGCTGTACCGATGCCGAATAGCTTGAAAGGGACCTCCTACTTATATGAAAATCCACAAGCACGTGCGGAAGATTTAATGATCGCATTTAAAGATCCTTCCATTAAAGCAATCATTGCTAACATCGGAGGTGATGATAGTATCCGGTTATTGCCATATTTAGATTTAGAAGTGATTCATGATAACTCCAAAATTTTTATGGGGTATTCGGATAGTACCATTCAACATCTAATCAACTTGAAAGCTGGCATATCATCATTCTATGGACCAGCAATTCTAACGGATTTTGCTGAAAATGTAGAAATGCATGCTTATACCATTCATTCCATTAAGCAAACGCTGTTTACAAGCACACCTATTGGTGAAATAGAACAGGCGACGGCTTGGACAAGTGAATTTCTAGATTGGACAGTCGAAACTAATAATCAGATTAAACGGAAGATGCAACCAAACAAAGGGTACGAGCTGCTTCAAGGTTCTGGTACTGTATCTGGACGATTAATTGGAGGGTGTATGGAGGTATTAGAATTTACAAAAGGGACCGAGCTTTGGCCGACTAGTAATCACTGGGAAAATAGTATCCTTTTTTTTGAGACTTCTGAAGTAAAATCATCACCTGTTCTACTGACCTATTGGCTGCGTAATTATGCTGCACAGGGGCTATTACAAAACACCAATGGAATTGTATTTGCAAAGCCTAAAGATGAAGCCTTTTATGAAGAATATAAAAGAGCGATACGCATGGTAATGCGTGAGTATAAGCTAGAGGATTTGCCAATATTATATAATTTGAACTTTGGTCATACCGAACCTAAAATTGTTATCCCGTATGGAGCGATGGCCGAGATCGATTGTGAACATCAAACGTTCTCCATTTTGGAAAGTGGTGTGGAACCGTTTAAATAATTATAGAGAGTTTGTAAATTTCGATATGGAGAATATGAATATTATAAAATTATTATTTTTACTAATTGCATATAGGCTACTTTTATTAGGATTATTCTATGTCTTTCGTAGGTTTCCACAACCATGCAAAAATGGATGATCCATTTAGATTTGGGCTGGACTCCTTATGATACCGATAATGCTATCTCAAACTTGGTTATCAAAACAAGAACTAGAAGAGCCTATCATGAACAAAGAGGATCAGTAAAATTTGATCCTCTTTGTTTTCCTTCTAAATTATTGTGCTGTATAGCCACCATCAACTAATAAAGTAGTTCCAGCAATAAATGACGCATCTTCACTTGCGAGGAATAGCACTGCTTTTGCCACTTCATCCGCTCGACCGAGTCTACCCATAGGGTGTAAATTGACAAGATGTTCTTTTACTTCCTTCGGCGAATCAGCAATTAACGGAGTGTCGATATACCCTGGACAAACTGCATTAACACGGATGCCTTCTTTTGAATACGTAATTCCTAATGTTTGGGTGAGTAATTTAACTCCACCTTTGGCGGCAGCGTATGCTGTCACCCCATCTTTCCCGACAAAACTATGAATGGAACCACTATTAACGATAGCTCCTCCGGTTCCTTGTTTCCGCATTTGTTCAATCGCATATTTATCGGAAAGATAAACACCTGATAAGTTAATATCCATGGTTTTTTTCCATTGCTCGTATGACATTTCATGAATATTAGCTTCATTGGCAATTCCAGCATTCGCAAACATGATATCAAGCTGTCCAAATTGACGAACCGTCTGTTCGATCATATTCTTTGTATGTTCTTCATTGGTTACATCAGCTTTAACAAATAGGGATTCATATCCTTGTTGAATTAAATCATGTGAAATCTCCTGACCACGATCGGCTAAATCAGCAATAACTACTTTAGCGCCTTCCTGTGCGAATAAACGAGCTGTAGCCTCGCCAATTCCACTAGCTCCACCTGTAATAATTGCTACTTTGTTCTCTAGTCTCATTTGCAAAAACTCCTTAAATTAATTTACTGTCGATCCATCATCAATTAGAAACTGCTCCAGTTGAAAAAGATGAATCGTCGCAAGCTAAGAATAATACCATTTTGGCAGGCTTTCCCATTCGTCCTAAGAGATAGGTTTTGTCCAATTCTTCCTTAGAACGGCCAATTTGTTCAGAAGCATAATCTGCCATTGCAGTTTCTATATACCCTGGATGGATAGAAATTACACGTACATCTGCTTGAGCGTATTCCATCGCACCATCCTTGGTCATAATCCGAACTGCACCTTTACTAGCGCCATATAAAACATGGCCAGGTGTACCGATGATTCCTGCTTCGCTGGAGGCATTAATTATGGAACCATTTTTTTGTTCGGCCATGATTGGAACATCATGTTTCATTCCTAAAAACACACCAGTTACATTAATGGACATTAGTTTATTCCAATCTTCTAATTCTGTCTCTATTAATAGTTTATTAATTGAGATTCCAGCATTATTAAATAAAATGTCGATCTGTTTATGGCTAAATAGCGTTTTTTCAACTGTTTATTTCCAACCTGCATCTTTACTAACATCATGCTTTATAAAAGTAGCTTCAGCCCCTATTGCCTTTATTTCATCTACCGATCGTTTTCCGGAGTCTTCATTAATGTCAGTGAAGACAACTTTCGCTCCTTCTTTAGCAAATATCAGAGCAGTTTCTTTTCCAATCCCTGCTCCTCCACCAGTAATAATAGCGACTTTATCTTTTAATTTCATGTTATCATCTCATTTCTAGTATGATTAAAAGTGAATCAATCATGTATCTATTCTTATTTATTTCTAAGATAAAGCGATAGAGGTATACGGAAACGAAAGCTCTAAATTTAACTATTTATTTTATGTTTTCCATTCCGATTTGACCGGCCATGCTCTCAGCTACTTTCACGTCACTGGTTGCCTTAATTCATTTGATAAACGGTACCTCATTACATTCGGTGGCAATAATGTTACTTCTTAGAAAAATTCCGAACTACTTTCCGGATATAATTTTGTATCCTTGGATGGTAGTTCGGAATTAAATTTATTCTTGTTTCTTTTGCCTTTAGGCGCTAATATCTGCAGATGGTCCAAATGTTTCATAGTGAATAGCGCCGTCTTTCACCTCCATTTTTCTTAAAATACGAAGGATGGTTTGCATAAATCCATTTGGACCACAAACATAAAAAGATGCATTCGTGGTAGGAATTACACGATGGAGCCATTCATAATCAATATGACCATGTTTATCACAATCATCATGATCGTTACCATAGACAACATAATTTGTTATATTTGCATATTCCTTTGTAAGGTTTTTCACTCTGTCTTTCATTGCATGATGTTTGGCTGACCTTGCCGCATGGATAAAGATAACCTGTCGATGGGGCTGCTTTTCAATAACGGTTTCTAACATACTCATTAACGGAGTGAATCCCACGCCCCCACTAATTAGAACTAAAGGTGTTTGGCATTCTGAATCTAAGGTAAAGTCTCCAGCAGGAGCACTTATTGGCAGAATAGATCCCTCATGTATCGTTGTATGAAGAAAATTCGAAACGATCCCTTTGGGATATGCATTTCCCGGTTCACGTTTTATACTAATTCTATAAAATTCGGCATTCGGAGCAGTTGATAAACTATATTGTCGTAGGTGATCAAAGGGCTCATCTTCTATTTGTGCCTTAATGGTTATATATTGTCCTGGTCTGTATTTAGGTATTGGTAAACCATCCGTTGGTTTTAGGTAAAAAGAGGTAATTACTTCGCTTTCTACAACTTTTTTAATCACCGTGAAATCACGGTATCCTACCCAACCACCTATTTTTTGTTGTGTTTGTTCATATATTTCTGTTTCTATGGTTATAAACATTTCTGCGATGACGTTATATGCCATTTCCCAAGCTTTTAATATTTCCTCATTTGCTGTATCCCCTAAGACTTCTTTAATCGCTAATAGCAGATATTTTCCAACAATTGGATATTGTTCAGCTTTTATATTTATGCTCGTATGCTTATGTGCGATTTGTTTTATATGAGGAACTATTTCTTCTAAGTGTTCAATATTTGCTGCAGCTGCATAAATAGTATTTGCTAATGCTTTTGATTGTGCACCTTTTTGTTGATTCGTTTGATTAAAGATATTGTTTAATTCCGGATGATTCGCAAGCATCAGACGATAAAATTGTTTTGTTATTTTTTCTCCGTGTTCTTGTAATACTGGTACAGTCGCTTTAATAACGTCTATTGTTCTCTTGTCTAAGCTTTCCGTGGCATTTGTCATAAAAACTACTCCTTTAAAAGATGTATTTTTAATACACCTTTATTGTATGGAACTATTTTTCCTATTACAATGGGGATGAAGTCAATATGTGTTACAATAATGTGAAGTTATTAACAAGTGAGTGTGATGAGGGTGAATTTAAAGAAATATACAGACTATGCATTACGTGTGTTAATATTTACAGGATTAAAATCAAAGCAAGAACTGGCAACCATTAAGCAAATTTCTGACGTATATAATATTTCTCAGGAGCATTTAAAAAAAGTAGTTCATGAACTTTCAAAAAGAGAATTAATCGTGTCTGTAAGAGGTAGAAACGGTGGTATCAAGTTAGCTAAACCTGCAAATGAAATTAATGTCGGAATATTAATTCGCCAGCTTGAAAATGATTTTATAATGCTAGAGTGTTTTGATAAAGGAACAAATCACTGTGTGATTTCTCCGGGTTGTACGTTAAAACATGTAATTAATAAGGCGCTAGTTGCTTTTTTTAAAGTTCTTGAAGCGTATACTTTAGATGACTTAATAAAAAATGAAGAAGAACTTCAAAAACTAATGGGAATTACCATTCAAAAAGGGGAATAATTTAAGGGGATAACTTGGAAATAATTGATTGGATTACTGTATATTGCATAGATTCCTCGTTTTGTTTAAGACTAGTATATAAAACATTTCGAAGAAGGAGTAGTATCGCATGAACATTCAAAAAGGTGACCAAAAATTTTTTCTTGGGGAAGATGAACAGTACCCAAAAGCTGTCATAACGTATGGTTTTTCTGACGATGGGGATGTTGTTATCAATCATACAGAAGTCTCGGATGACTTACGTGGTCAAGGAGTGGCGGGGAAGTTGGTAGAGGAAGTCGTGAATTATGCTAGAGAAGAAGGGAAAAAAGTAAATCCTGTTTGTCCCTATGCCAAAAATAAAATGGAAAGAACGCCGGAATATAGGGATATCCTGGTACAATAATGAGTTGAAATTGACTAGGGATTCTCTTGTTTTTAGACTAGGTATTGGAATAGTATAATGAAGGACATAAGCAAGGTAGTGGTACAATTTCTTAGGTAAGTTACATTTCCAAAATGTATAGAAAGGGATGGAGGACAATGTATCTAACCATATCGGAGACAGCGGATTATTTATCTATGGAGGAACAAAAGATTAATGCGCTTGTTTTACAGGGAAGAATTCGAGCGGTTCACGATGGAGATCAATATTTAATTAATAAAGAACAATTCACTACTCATCTTGAACAAATGGAGAAATATCGAAAAATGATACAAGATTATTTAAATGAGCCTATTCCTGAGGATATAGATGTGAAGGATGAAGATTAACGAATATGTAAAGAGGTTCTTCCAATATGGAAGAACCTCTCCTTTGTGTTTGCTTAAGAAGGTAACCCGAGCACTGCTTTTTCTTCTAGATATTCTTCAATTCCAAAGTCGCCCCATTCGCGGCCAATGCCAGATTGCTTATATCCGCCAAATGGTGCAAAGAAGTCAGTTGGTGCATTATTTATTTGGATTTGGCCAGCCTTAATATGATTAGCTACAAAGGTTAATGTTTCTTTATCCTTTCCAACTACATAACCCGCAAGTCCGTAAATGGTGTCATTAGCAATTTCGATTGCTTGATCTAAATCATCATATGTGATGATTGTTTGAACTGGACCAAAAATCTCTTCTTGAGCAATTGCCATATCATTGGATACATCCGTAAATACGGTGGGTTTAGCGAAGTATCCTGTTTCTAGACCTTCTGGTTTTCCTTTACCGCCAACTAGCAATGTTGCACCTTCATCTATCCCTTTTTGGATATAGGATTGAACAGTATCCCATTGATCTTTGGAGACAAGTGGGCCTGTTGTATTTTCTTTTTGTTGAGGATCTCCATACTTAAAGGAAGGTAATACTTTCTTAATCGCTTCTTCAAAATCCGATTTCATAGAGCTTGGAATAATGGCACGTGTTGCCGCTGAACAAACTTGTCCTGTATTCATCATAATATTGGAAACTGCTGTTTTTGCAGCTTCTTCAACATCGGCATCTTCTAGAACAACAAGTGGTGATTTACCACCAAGTTCTAGAGCTACTTTTTTAATTGTTTTTGCTCCATTTTGCATAATTTTCTCCCCAACTTTTCCTGATCCTGTAAAGGATACAAAGTCAATATCTGGATGTGCACTAATCCCATTGCCAATGGTAGAACCAGTGCCATTTACAAGGTTGAATGCACCTTTTGGAACACCAGCTTTATCAATAATTTCAGCTAGCATAATTGCCGCAAACGGGGTCATGGATGCAGGTTTTAGAACAACTGGGCTCCCTGCTGCTATCGCTCCTGCAATCTTCGTAGATGTTTGATTGGTAGGGAAGTTCCATGGCGTAATTAAACCACTAACACCAATGGATTCTTTACGGATCGTATGTCCACCTCGCTCCTCTTCAAATGTAATGGATTTTAATGCTTCTGCTGCATGAGTAAAATGATTATATCCCATTTGATAATGCACATCTTCAGATATTGACAGGGGAGCACCTAATTCAGCAGTCATGACCTCAATAAATTCATCTTTTCTTTTTTCATATTCCGCAGCAATGCTTTCAAGCATTTGAATACGTTCTTCTTTCGTTGTTTTTGAAAATGCTGGAAGTACAGCTTTAGCTGCATCTACTGCTTTATCTAAATCTTCGCTTGTACCTGAACTAATTTGACCGATTATTTCTTCTGTTGCTGGATTAATAACATCAATGGTTTCGGAACCAGTCGATTCCACCCATTCGCCATTAATAAAATGTTTTAAATTTGTGCGTTTCATATGAGAACTCTTCCTTTCCATCAGAGTTTTTCTTATAACGTTGTACTCTGTGTATTCCCAGTGCATTAAATTTAAAACATTCGTACCAAGTGATTATACTAAAGGTGCTCTTTCAATAATTCTTCCTTTTCTCCCAACCGTAGTTACGGCTGTTTTTAATGACCGTACGACTGCTTCTTCAATTATTTCTGTAACTGCTTGAAATAACTGATTCATAATTGGATGCTCATCACGCAAGTAGGTCAAGGATGCTTTCATAGATTGCTTATTCTGGTGATAGGTATGTGCGGTAGAAAACGCAATAGCGATATCTCCACTACCATTATCTAAGTGACTTCCAGTTCGTCCAAGACCAGCTGCACAACGTTTGGCTATTCGATTCAATTGACGATCATACAGAGGAGCATCCGTTGCAATTATCATCATAATCGATCCATCAGGGGTATCTAATTCTATAGTTGGCCAGGAAGCAAATTGTGCATCCTCGCGTTTACCATAGTTACTGACAATTAAACAGCCAATGTGATACTGTTCATTTTGATCTTCTACTATTCGTGATGCAGTACCTACTCCTCCTTTATAACCAAAACAGACCATCCCTTTTCCGGCACCAATTGCACCTTCTTCTACAGGGGAAGTACTTGCTGTCTGAATGGCTTCTATAGCATGAACTGGAGAAATGGCTGGATACCTTGCTGAATTTAAATAACTGTCATTACATTCACCAACGACAATATTAATTGAACTAGCGGTATCACCAATTTCTTCTGTTGTTTTAAGCATGTATTCCATGGTTCCTTGCCATACATAACCAACACTAAAAGTGTTCGTCAACATAATTGGTGATTCAATGAGACCTAGCTCATTTACTTGGATCAGCCCTGTTGTTTTTCCATATCCATTTAGTATAGCACTACCAGCATGCACTTTATCTCGAAAAACATTTCGATTATGTGGGAGGATGGCTGTCACTCCAGTACAAACTGTTGTTTCCTTATCGATTTGATGATGTAAAGTAACATGCCCAACGGATACCCCAGAAATATCAGTAATGCAATTGGATTTTCCTTTTCTCAACATCCCATTTAGTCCCCCTTTTTTAGTATTATATCAAAGTAGTATGTTGACGTAATTGATGTGGAATAATAAAGCCAAATAATATATGAAGGAATTCAAGGAGGACATGTATGAAACATAGTAAACGAATATTGGTTTCCATTATTGCTGTTGCTGGAATTATCTATTTCCTTTCTGTTAGTGATTTTTCAGCTCGCCAAGAAGAAAAAAACACACAGCCAGTGAATAATACAATAAAGCCAACTAACCTGGATACAGGTATTCATGTCGGGAAGCTTGCTCCTGATTTCACACTGAAGGGACTGGATGGAAAGGAATATCGATTAGAAGATTTTAAAGGGAAGAAAGTAATGGTAAACTTTTGGGCATCTTGGTGCCCTCCTTGTAGAAATGAAATGCCGGATATGCAACGTTTTTATGAGGATAAAGATATCGTTATCCTAGCAGTTAATTTAACCGATACGGAAAGAAAGGCAGAAGATGTTCAGCAATTTGCCAAGGAATATAAGTTATCTTTTCCTATACTTTTAGATAAAGACGGAAAAGTCAGTGAGAATTATCAAATAAAACCAATTCCCACAACGTATTTAATTGATTCAAAAGGTTATATTCATTATAAAGCGTTTGGGGCAATGTCTTATGAGTTAATGATTCAAGAATTTGAAAAGATGAAGTAGGGTGAAAACAGTTGGAAGGAAATTTACTTCTGGCTGTTTTATTTTTTAGTCTATTTTATACTAAGAATAGTATATAAAAGGAATTGGGTGAATGGAAATGGACAGTCTATTTCAAACCGATCGATTATACCAATCGATTGTACTGGAAATTAATCGTTTAATAAAGGAACAAGTAATATTAACAAACGAACAAGGAGTTATTGTGGCAAGCACGAACACAGAAAGGCTTGGCATCTTTCATGAAGGTGCTTTTCTTGCAATGCAAAAAAAAGAAAAGATGATTATGACGGATCAATTGGTTCATCAGTTGCAAGGTGTAAGGCACGGCATTGTTATCCCCATCATTATTAACGATGCTCCCTTAGGAGTGCTGGGTATTACTGGTGATCCACAAATTGTTGAACCATATGCAATGCTTGTCCAGAAAGTAACCGAATTATTTATCCATGATTCCCTAACAAGAATCAATCAGGAAAGTAAGATGCGTGATATTGAATTTTTTATATTTGATTGGCTAAATCATACCATTGATCTAACAAGTTTAGATGAGAGAAGTAATTTTTTACAAATTAATATGTACCAATACCATCAAGTTATCGTGCTTAAAAGCAAGGAGACCCATTTTAATCTTTCTTATCACCAATTAGAAATGGTCAAGAATATTTGGGATTATACAATAGAGGTGCTATTTATTCGATGGGGACAAGATAGAATTGTTATGCTTATTGAAGATATCGATCAATACAGACTATCAAAAAAAATCAATTACTTCTTAGAACGAGTGGAGCAAATAAATGGGTTCCGATTATATGCTGGAATTGGGAGACAGACAAGTACGGAGCGGCTATCTGATTCATTTTCACAGGCAATAAAGGCATGTGAACATGCGAATCAGCAATCACCTGTTGTATTTGAATCTGATTTACGATTCGAGATGCTTCAACATGAATTATCTTCTGAAACGAAACATCAATTTGTTAAGCGGACATTAGGGAAGTTAATCACCGATAAGGTCTTGATGCATACACTAAACAGTTGGTTTGAACATGATATGCAGATGCAGGTTACTGCTGATCATTTACATATTCATAAGAATACCTTAACCTACCGTTTAAATCGAATTGCTTCATGGACGCAGCTTGATCTAAAAAGTATTGATGATTTAATGCTCCTATATATAGGATTCCGATTTTCTCTGGAAGAATAGTAACTGTGCATATGTACAAATGTATCCGTTATCTAATGAAAATATTTGTGTTTATAGACATATTTTTTTTCGTTAATATTTTATAAAATAAAAATAGTATGAAATAGGAGAATGCATATGTTACATAGTGAAGTGAAAGGGAAATTGCTAGCCATTGTTGGAGCTGAGAATGTAGAGGATAATAATGCGAGCTTATTAGCTTATTCTTATGATTCTACAGCAAGATTCCAAGCATTACCTGATGCCATGGTTGCCCCTCGCAACACAGAAGAGGTAGCTGGTGTGGTGAAGGTTTGTAATGAACATAAGATTCCAATTGTCCCGCGTGGTTCTGGGACAAATTTATGCGCTGGTACGACACCAACAAAAGGTGGAATTGTTCTTATATTTAAACACATGAATCACATATTGGAAATAGATCAAGAAAATCTAACCATGACTGTAGAACCAGGCGTTTATACGAAAGATATTTTAAATGCTGCTATCGATGTTGGTTTGTTTTACCCTCCCGATCCCGGATCCATGCATATTTCACAAATTGGCGGCAATATTAGTGAAAATTCTGGAGGTCTTCGTGGATTGAAGTACGGTGTTACTAGAGATTATGTGCTTGGTCTCGAGATTGTTTTACCTAACGGTGAAGTCATCCAAACAGGTGGGAAATTGGCTAAAGATGTTGCAGGTTATGATTTAACTAGGTTATATATAGGAGCGGAAGGGACACTTGGAGTCATTACGAAAGCTATCTTGAAGTTAATCCCTCAGCCAGAAACAAAAAAGACAATGCTAGCACTTTATGAGGATTTAGAAGCAGCTGCTGAAACCGTTTCTGCAATTATTGCGAATCGAATTATTCCTGCAACATTAGAATTTCTTGATCAAGCAACTGTTCAAGTAGTTGAAGATTTTGCTGAAATCGGTTTGCCAGTTGAGGCGAAGGCGGTATTATTAATTGAACAAGATGGTCCACCTGAAGTAGTAGACCGTGATATGGATAAGATTGAAGAACTATGTAAGGATAATCGCGCATTTGACGTCCAAGTAGCGAAAACAGTGGAGGAAGCAGAGCAATTAACCGCTGCAAGGAGATCCGCATTATCTGCGTTATCCCGTTTAAAGCCGACTACGATTTTGGAGGATGCTACCGTACCACGGTCTGAAATTGCAAAAATGGTAAAAGCAATTGGTGAAATTGCAGAAAAATATCAATTAAACATTTGTACATTTGGTCATGCTGGGGATGGTAATTTACACCCTACTTGTCTAACAGATGCTAGGGATGAAGCAGAAATTGAATTAGTAGAAAAAGCGTTTGAAGAGATTTTTCAACAGGCAGTAGCATTAGGTGGCACAATTACCGGAGAACATGGAGTAGGCATGATGAAGCTGCCTTATTTACACCTGAAAGCTGGAGAACATGGGATTGAGGCAATGCGAAGTATTAAACAGGCGATTGATCCAAATGGAATTATGAATCCTGGGAAAATGATTGAACCAAAAGGGAGACAGAGAATGGTGGTGGAACACCAGTGAATATACAAGAAAAACAACAAATTCAGCAAGCTTTTCAAGAGACGATGGATTATGATGAATTAATGAATTGTACACGATGCGGCTTCTGTTTACCAAGCTGTCCGACATATATCGAAACCGGAAGAAACGAAGTGCATTCCCCCAGGGGGCGGATTGCTTTAATGAAAGGGCTTGTAGATGGAGTGATTGAGCCTAGCCAAGAAGTAAAGGATTCGATTGATATGTGCCTAGGCTGTAGAGCATGTGAACCAGTTTGTCCATCTGGCGTAAAGTTTGGTAGGTTATTAGAACAGGCAAGAGATGCCATATATCAACATAAGAAACAAACTTTACCTGAAAAACTAATCAAAGGCATCTTCTTTAAAAATATATTTCCATATCAAAATCGAATGATGGGGGTAACAGGGCTGTTAAGTTTTTATCAACGGTCTGGTGCGCAGAAGCTTGCCCAAGCAACAGGGGTTATGAACTTGTTTCCTGAAAGTATGCGTTCAATGGAAAAGGTGTTGCCAAGCGTCCCAAAGAAAAGTCAAATGAAAGATCGTCCTCGGCATTTACAACCTCTAAAATTAGAGAAAAAAAAGAAAGTAGCTTTTTTCTCTGGCTGTCTCATGGACACGATGTTTATGCATACCAATGACGCTACTGTAAAATTGCTGCAGTATGCAGGTTGCGAAATTGTCGTACCTTCTTTACAAGCATGCTGTGGTGCTCTACATGGGCATAGTGGAGAAATGGAGCAGGCAAGAGAAATGGCCAAACGCAATATTCAGGCATTTGAAGAAGTGGAAGTGGATTATATAATTTCGAATGCTGGAGGGTGCGGTGCCTTTTTAGTAGAATACGATCATTTATTAAAGAATGATTCAGAATGGAGTACTCGTGCAAAGCGTTTTTGTAATAAGGTTAAAGACATAACAAGTATATTAATTGAATTGGATTTTCATAAACAGCCACTATCTTTGGATAATCAAATCGTTACTTATCAAGATTCCTGTCATTTGAAAAATGGTCAAAGAACATTTATGGAACCTAGACAGCTGCTTGAATCCATCGATGGTGTACATTATGTAGAAATGAAGGATGCCGGTCGATGCTGTGGATCAGCAGGAATTTACAATATTGTGCAATCAGAAATGTCGATGCAGATATTGGATTACAAGATGGAGCAAGCACAGAATACGAAGGCGAAAACAATCGTTACAGCTAATCCCGGCTGTTTGTTACAAATGAAACTAGGAATTGAACGTGAAGGACGATCTAATGAAATGGAAGCTGTTCATATTGTTGATCTCTTACTTCAGGCATATGAAAATGTAAATGTTCGAAGCAATCTACATGATGAAGCAGCAACTTATATAAGAGCATAAACCAATTTTGATCAGTTAAAAGTATAAATGAGTTGCGGTTTTTCATATTTTATTATATAACTGTATTACAAGTTCATAGTTAATTAGTTTCCTTCGGGGTCGGGTGAAATTCCCAATCGGCGGTGATGAAGCAATAGGCTTCTTAGTCCGTGACCCGTGCGGCAATATGCCAAGCGGTGGATCTGGTGCAACTCCAGAGCCGACAGTTAAAGTCTGGATGGGAGAAGGAATTTTAATCGTTCAACATGCATCGTAACTTAGTATTATTTGATTACGTTTATTGGTCATTTTAAAAATTGGATGACTTCTATACGTGTTTTAGCATGTGTTGATCAAAATTCTGTACGTAAAGCCTCTGAAGTGAATTCAGAGGCTTTTTTTATACTGAATAAAGGAAGGTATCCTCAGTATAAACTCTCGCTATTTTTCTTGGTGAAGTCCGTTCTGCCAAGTATACTAATGTCCCGAGTACTACAAAGAGATAAAGGGAGTGAATTATTTGTTTACTGGAATTATTGAGGAAAAAGGTATCATTCGATCAATGGAACAATTATCCAAATATGCGATGTCATTAACCGTGAATGCTGAAAAGATACTAATGGATATGGAAGTTGGTGATAGTATCGCTGTCAATGGTACTTGTCTAACCGTTACGTCCTTTGATAACAAGAGCTTTTCAGCGGAAGTGATGCCTGAAACCGTAACGTCCACATCTTTACGTACACTTAAGACAGGTTCTGCAGTTAACCTAGAAAGAGCAATGGCTGCTAATCGTAGATTTGGAGGTCATTTTGTTACTGGGCATGTAGATGGAACCGGAAAGGTTGTTGGAAAATATTACAAGGAAAATGCGATCTATTATGACATTGAGTTGAATAAAGCTCTAGAGAGATATGTATTAAAAAAAGGGTCCATTGCAGTTGATGGAGTGAGCCTGACCATCTTTCATGTTCAGGGGAATGTGTTCACAATATCACTTATACCTCACACAGCTTCTGCTACGATATTGGGGAAAAAAGATAAAGGCAATCTCGTCAATATTGAATGTGACGTGCTTGCAAGACAAGTGGACCGACTTATTTCGTATTCTACCGAGTCGCAGGAGCTTGATGAAGATTTCCTGAAAAATACTGGTTTTTAAGGGGGAACAGTAATGAACACAATCCAAGAAGCGATCGATCAATTAAAAGCTGGTCAAGCAATTATTGTTGTGGACGATGAAAATAGAGAGAATGAAGGAGATCTTGTAGCCCTTTCTGATAGGATAACACCTACTATGATAAATTTTATGATCACCCATGGGAAAGGGCTCGTCTGTACTAGCATTGAATCCGATGTAGCAGAAAGAGTAGGGCTTTCTTTAATGACTTCGAATTCAAACGATCCATTGTCAACAGCTTTTACTGTCAGTATAGATTATAAAGAAACGACTACAGGAATTAGTGCATATGAACGCGCTACAACCATTCGAGCACTGGTCAATAAGTTTGCTATGAAAGAAGATTTTAAACAGCCGGGACATGTATTTCCTTTAATTGCAAAAGAAGGCGGCGTTCTAACACGTCCAGGGCATACCGAAGCATCTGTAGATTTGGCAAAACTTTGTGGAGCTTCTCCTTCTGGGGTTATTTGTGAAATTATTAATGAGGATGGAACGATGGCAAGAGTGCCAGATTTGGAGAAAATGGCAGACAAATTTCAATTATGCATGATCTCAATTGAAGATTTAATAAGTTATTTAACAAAAAGAGTAGAGGAGTGTAAGTAAGATGGCAAAAGTTGTAGCAGGAAACTTAGTAGGGACCGATTTACGAATAGGGATTGTAGTAAGTAGATTTAACGATTTTATAACAAGCAAACTATTAGAAGGGGCTAAGGATGCCTTAACTCGACATGGAATAGCAGAACAGGACATTACTGTTGCATGGGTTCCTGGCGCATATGAAATTCCATTAGTTGCTAAGAAAATGGCCTTACAAACAGAATATGATGCAATTATTACCTTAGGAACAGTGATCCGAGGTTCAACTCCTCATTTTGATTATGTTTGTAATGAAGCAGCAAAAGGTGTATCGCAGGCTTCACTACAATCAGAAAAGCCTGTTATTTTTGGTATTCTAACGACCGAAACGATTGAACAAGCGATTGAGCGAGCTGGGACAAAAGCTGGAAATAAAGGAGCAGAAGCAGCACTCTCAGCTATTGAGATGGCAAACTTATTACGTTCCTTATAGGTTGATAATCAAATGCAACAGAAACCATATTCTCCCCTTCGTGTAGACAGGATCATCGAATGCTGTTTACGTTGGGGTTTTTTTATGTTAGAAGATCTGAGCTCTTTTTGAGATAATTATTGTAAGTACGTATCTGCTATCCAGCTTATGTTGGAAAAATAAATAGCGATAGGATAAACTGAATAAATGGGGCATTTTTGACTGAAATCATAGAGCATGTTGCAATATACGTGTTTCGGTGTTAATTCGGGGGAGATGAATATGAAACTATTAATTGGTCAATTAGTACTAATTGCTGTGGTCTGGACGTCGATGGCTGTTTTTTTTTCTGAGATGACAGAAGCGAGTAAAATTATATTTTACCTTGTGACATCTTGGATGCTATTGTTGATTGTACTGATTATTAAAACATGGATAAAAGGAAGAACCAATAGAGATTGAAGGATGAGCGTGTATGTTAACCGTTGAAAATATAACTAAAACATTCGGAGAGAAGACATTATTTGATCAAATATCTTGTACCATTACGGAACGGGAAAGAATAGGTTTAATTGGTGTTAATGGTACGGGGAAGTCAACTTTCTTAAAGACACTTGCTGGTATAGAAGTTCCTGAAGAAGGTGTTATTCAACATGCCAAAAATTATCAAATTGAATATTTGCCTCAAGAACCAAAGTTAGATCCTGCTTTAAAGGTAATTGATCAAATCTATTATGGGGATTCGCAAATGATGAACGTAATGCGAGGGTATGAACAAGCTTTAATAGATTTACAGCATGATGCAATGAGTGAGTCAGCACAAGCCAATCTGTTTCATATGCAACAAAAAATGGACGAAATGGGTGCGTGGGAGGCAAATACAAAAGCAAAGACAGTACTAACCAAGCTGGGGATTACCGATTTTAATAAACCAGTAAGAGCCCTTTCAGGAGGTCAAAAAAAACGCGTTGCAATTGCAAAAGCACTTATCCAGCCTGCAGACTTGTTAATCTTAGATGAACCGACAAACCATTTAGATAATGAATCCATTGAATGGTTGGAAAAGTACTTACTCACCTATCCAGGGTCATTGTTATTAGTTACGCATGACCGCTATTTCTTAAACCGTGTAACCAATCGTATTTTTGAGTTAGACAAAGGAAAGTTGTATACGTATATGGGGAATTACGAGATCTTTCTTGAAAAAAAGGCGGAACGGGAAGCGTTAGAAAAAAGTAATGAGTTGAAGCATGCGAATACATTACGAAGAGAACTTGCCTGGCTAAAACGAGGGGCAAAAGCTCGTTCTACAAAACAAAAGGCGAGAGTTCAACGCGTGCATGACATGAAGGAACAGACTTTTGATACCAAGAAAGAGACACTTCATGTACCTGTTGGTTCTGTTCGACTTGGCAAACAGGTTATAGAATTGAAACATGTGGAAAAGTCGTATGAAGGCAATCAGGTACTAACCGATTTTAATCAATTAATTGTACCGGGAGACCGCTTGGGCATCGTAGGAGCAAATGGAACTGGGAAAACGACATTGCTAAATATAATGGCAAACCGCTTTGCACCAGATAGTGGAGAAGTTACTATTGGTGAAACAGTTAAAATTGGCTACTATACCCAAGGAGACGAAGAGCTCGACGGTAATTTACGAATCATTGATTATATTAAAGAAGTAGCAGAAGTCATTCATACGATAGATGGAACAGTTATTACAGCAGAACAAATGCTAGAGCATTTCCTATTTTCTCGATCAGAACAATGGACCTATATTCGCAAATTATCTGGTGGAGAAAAACGGCGTTTATATTTATTGAAAGTGCTAATGAAAGAACCCAATGTTTTATTCTTGGATGAACCAACCAATGATTTAGATACACAAACGCTAAGTGTATTGGAAGAATATCTGGATTATTTCCCTGGTGTTGTCATTACCGTATCGCATGATCGCTATTTTTTAGATCGAGTGGTCGATCGTTTACTTATTTTTCATGGCAATGGAAGCACAAGTTCGTATCATGGAAATTATACGGATTATATGGAGAAGCAAGGAGTTGAAACAGCTGCTGCGAAATCTGAAGATCTTCATAAGTCTAAAAACAACAAACCGAAAAAACAAAAGAAAAAATTGTCGTATCAAGATCAAAAAGAGTGGAATGAAATTGAAGATGTCATCACGCAATTAGAAGAAAAGCTTGAAGCAGTCCAGTCTGATATTGCAGGTGCTGGCAGTGATGCTGAAACTGTACAGCAGCTATATAAAGATCAACAAGAAATAGAAGCGGAACTAGAAGCGAAAATAGCAAGATGGGAAGAGCTTTCCTTATTAATCGAAGAGTAAAGGTATTACCTGTTTGTCAGCTGTCGATCGCATCGACAGCTTTTTTATAATTCTTAAAGCAAATTCCAAAAATTTGATAAGTTACTGCTTGATGAAGGAATAATTAGGGGAACTACAGCAACAGTATTGGGAAATGACATCGAATATAGGTACATGGTATTTTTGGTTCAATATCGTGTGTTTTATACTTCCATTAATTATCCTTATTATTGTTATTGATCGGAAAAGAATATTTGAAATTTGTTTCTATGGTTATTCTGTTCATATTTTAGCATCAAGAGTAGATAGCTTTCTTGAAAGTAATAATTATCTTGTTCATCCCCATAGTTTAACTTATTTGCTTCCTAGCGATGTGACAGTGACTTCAGTAGTTTTGCCTGTTAGTTTTATATTTATTTATCAATACTGCACAAATCAAAAGAAGAACTTTTATTTCTATGCTTTATTATTGTCTCTCGTCATTTCTTATGGTCTTGACTCTATGTTCCTTGCAGTAGGCTTCCTGAAACTACATCAGGGGATGAATTTAACTTACTTATGTATCATTAATTTTGCAGTAGCATGTTTGGCATTCTGGTTAACGAATTTGTTCCGGTTGTTAAAGAATCGGGGTATATAAGCTCAAATAATTGCTGTGTTTTCTGTATAAGGAAGAAAATAATAGCTTAAACTAACCACAATAATGCGTAATTAGGTGGTTATTCAGATGAATGTTGATGCGTTATATCATCAAATATACGAACTTAAGGAGCAACTTTCATTCCTTCGAACAGAATACTGGTACCAAACCTCTGGTGTTGATACGTGGTATTTTTGGTTTAATATTGCCAGTTATATTGTACCGCTAGTTATTTTATACTTATTTATCGATCGAAGACGTGTCTTTGAAATCGGGTTTTTTGGCTATTCGATTCATATGCTTTGGGGCTATACAAATAACTTTTTAAGTATAAATAATTTATTGGTCCATCCCCATAGCTTTTCCTTCTTAATACCTGTTGGTTTGTCTGTAACAGCAGTAATACTGCCTGTTGGATTTATGTTCATTTACCAATACTGTACGAATCATAAAAAGAACTACTATTTCTATGCTATTTTACTTTCTGTTCTTTTTGCTTATGGGTTCGGTGCATTTAGTATTGCTGTAAACTTATTAGAATTGCATAAATGGATGACATTAACCTATGTTTTCCTAATTGATGTTATGGTAGCCTTTTTAGCTTATTGGCTAACAAAATTTTTCATCTGGATAGGAAGGCAATCCACAAAACAACAGGCAAAGGATTAAGTACGTCCTTTGCCTGTTGTTAGCATTATTGTGAAAGAGCATCGATGGTTATTGTCTCAACAATTGCTGTTTGATTGTCCCGCATATTTGCTTCCAGTTCAACCTTGTCTCCTGTTTGTAGGAAGATTGATTTAGGAGCTTTTCCAGAGTTTACCGTATAAATCGTCGGGTCATCCTCAAGTAAAAATTGCACAATTTGTTTTGTATCTTGTGTCGTAACAATAACTCTCTCGATCGTACCAGCTCTTTTTTCCAATGCTGCTTCTTCCGTAGATTCCACATTACTTGGATCCTGTGCTAGTGCTAATCGATAGGCATCTAATGTACTTCTTGCCGTGTCTCCAAATACAACGAAGTCTGAATCAGCAGCTTTGATATAAGCATAATGCTTAAATAGCCCATTGGGATCTAGCACGTTCACAACCCATGTTGGATTGCCATCAATATTATAGAGAATTGGCATGGACCCCGTCCAATTCTTCTCAGGAAATTCTTTATTTACAATTTCCTTTGCACCTTTACTGTCCATAATTCCATTATTTTTATCCCCGTTAAAATAGGTTAACTCACCGGTTCTTGCGTTAATTAATGTATAACCAAGTGCAGAGTCAATATTTTCTTTTGGAGATGACATATCTGTGAAATAATGCATTTCTCCATTTTCATCAAAAATTGGCGTTACATTGCTTTCTGTTCCAGATTCATTAGGAATTTTTACATCCTTTTTACCAAAGATAGAATTGAGCCATCCATGCACATACTTCCCAAAGTAATCATTTTCATCTGAAGCCATTTCTGAACTAATTGGCCCATCGACGAAACGTGGCGCTTCCTTAGCTCGATATAATTTTACATTGCCGGTTACTGGATCAACCATAGCAACATGTATTTTTTCTAGATTTGGTTTATTTGTCATCCCAATTGGTTTATAGAGAGTTTGAACATACCAAGGTTTTCCTTCTCCATCCACTTCAATTTGGGCTTCACCACTTTGAATATAATCCGGATAAGCATTATAAACCGTTCTTGTTACATTATGATGAAAGTAACTAGAGTTGGTATAGCGCATATTACTATTATGGAACTCAGGTTGTGCATTGACATCCGTGGCCGAAATTGTGAAATAACCTTCTGTCTCTTTGCCTCGGAAATATCTCCAGAAACCAGTAAATTCTACAGGTGCTACAAAAACGATATCTTCACCTATTTTTTGAACTTGTAATTTACCTAAATCATAGAATTGTGTATTTGGTACAACACTCATTGCCTTTTGTACTTTATTACGAGCAGATTCTGGTGATACCACGATCGGTGTTGCATCTTTATCCAATGGCTTTGCCTCATCTACTTCTTCTGTTGTGATTGAATCATGTGTGTCATCTAAGGTGAAAATACCCATTACGAAGAATCCAGGAATAGCTATGATGGCGAATAAAATAATTGCCCCAGTAATCGCATCAAATTGCTTACTGGATTTTGTAAAAGGCTGACTAGAAGTCAATACATATAATCCGACCATCCCAACAAATCCGATAATGATGTTAGCAATGGTTATTGTTGGAATTGTAATTGCCGGCATGAAAATATAAACGATAATAATGCCGATAATAAAAAGGGTAGCAAATACGATGCCAACTGCTTTTAGTGTGGTCATGCGAAATTTTTTGTTTTTAAGCACAAAAAATCCAGCAATGACAAAATACAAAATAAATGAGAGAATGGTTGTCGTTAAAATTCCTGTCATAATTTCATCTCCTATTCTTAACTCTACTATTATATACGTAGGATTGTTATAAAAAGTTTCAAGAAAGGCAATTTGATTTTCAACTGGAATAAAAATCATTAAAATAGGGAGAGATGCAGAAAAAGGGGGGATCGGTTTGAAGCAAATTTATAGTGATGTCATCCAATTTAGGGGGAATCATTATCAATATGGCTGTATGCAGGGTAAAGCTTTAAAGGATTCTTATATATTAGAGAATCGAAAGAAGCAGTGGAAAATTAGGCAGCCGCGATTTGCCATTCATGAACAAGAAGTAAAAGCAGCTATTACTCCCATTGCCCCAGGTATTTGGGACGAATTGCGCGGATTAAGGGATGCATTGGATTGGACAATGGAGGATGTATTGCTGGAATTTGGCGGGTTCCGCTTGGAATATAAAAAAAGTGGATGCTCTATATTCACAGGTAGTGAATATATGATTCGTAATTATGACTATCATCCGAAAACGTATGAGGGTCGCTATACTGTATTTCAACCACGTGATCAGGGATATGCGACGATTGCTCCTTCCCAACGTATAACAGGGAGAATGGATGGTATGAATGAACATGGGTTGGCGATGGGCTATAATTTTATTCATCGTCGCAAACCTGGAGACGGATTTATATGTAATATGATTGGAAGAATGATTCTTGAAAACTGTAAGAACACGGATGAAGCCGTTCAATTACTAAAAGAAATACCGCATCGCCACTCATTTAGCTATGTTTTATTAGATAAAAATGGGGAAACCTTTATTGTAGAAGCTTCACCTCGATCGGTTCAGGTACGTCAATCGAATGTTTGTACGAATCATTTTGAACAATTAACTAAGGAAAATCGGTATCATTTGGATGATTCATATCGCAGGCAGCAAGCTATACAAGCACAAGAAAAGGAGACAATGACTGCATACCAGGCATTTACAATGATGAATGATTCCACCAGAGGGGTATTCTCAAAAAAATATAAACATTGGGCTGGTACCATTCATACATCCGCGTACTTTCCAAAAGAATTAAAGGTTTGGTTTGCTCTAGGAGGAGATCGAGAACCATTTGTTTTTCACTTTAAAAACTGGTTAAATGGCGATGACTTTAACACTAGTCGGATAATTGGAGAGGTGGATACAGAGCTGCCATTTGTTCATATGGAAGGAAATGTGCGGTGATTAGTAATTTTGTGAAAAGCATGTTTAAATTTGAGAAGTTTATGGGAAAATAAATTTATACTTTCTTTTTTTATAACAGCAGTTATAATATACTCAGGTGAAATATCAAAGTAGGAGGTAACCTAATGAAGCTCTTTCAGGTACGGAAAGGTCAATTCGTTTTCTATCGAAATGAATTGCATAAGGTGTATTCGGTTAAACCGATGTTTAAAAAATCAGTTCACTTATATCGTTTAAAAGATATGCAGCAGATTCTAACGAAAGCAAGTGAAATCGAATTGTATCGTCCGCAACATAATGATACATTTATTTTTTATGGAAAACGATATACGATTGATAAAGATAAACGACCAGAGCCAGGTGATTATATTTTAATTATTAAGCCTGCTCCCGATTTTCTCGATCATTATTCGCTTAATTCCATAGAAAAAGTCGATAGCGTGGAAGATGGGAATGTTGTAACGACAAGAGATAATGGTGTGAAACACAGTGAATATGTGGTAATGGTACCAGGAAAATCAGATGCAAGTCGTGAGATTGCTTATTACGATAAAAGCCTTGTTCCAGAAGAACAACAAATTCAAGATGAATCAATTAGTTATTTAGCTGAAAGTGATGGCAATATCAAACCGGTTGTCGGTGATATTTATATCGATGTAAATAATGAAACGAAAGCAATGATTGTTGCGATGACGGAAGATGAAGTAGTCTTTGGTCATGGTGTACGTATTCATGTAGCCGATCTATTAAATGAAGAAAATTATAAATTAGTATATCGTTTTGAAGAGGATCTATAAGGTATATCAACTTCAAATCACAAGATTTTAATTTAAGAATCAACTGAAGATGAACAAAAAAACTGTGCGATTGAAAGAATGAATCGCACAGTTTTTCTTATTATTTTTCTTCTAATTTCGAACTTGCTTTATAACCAAGTACATTAATGGGATCTTTAGGGCTAGAATATGGCGGGGCATAGGCCAATTCTAATTCAGGTAAATCAGTCACCGTGAGATTTCCCTTTATTGCAGTTGCTAAAACGGCTAACCGTTTGTCGACCCCAGCAAATCCAACCACCTGTGCGCCATAGATCTTTCCGTCCTGTTTACTAAATAATACTTTTAACCATATTTCTCCAGATCCGGGATAATAGCTGGCGTTAGACATGGTTTTAAGGGTCGCGGTTTCATAGTCTCGGTTTAGAGACTTTAAACGATCTGTATTCAGTCCAGTGGAGCCAATCGTTAAGTCAAATAGTTTTAGAATATTAGAACCTAGTGTGCCCTTATAGGGGATTTGTTGCCCTTTGATATGACTAGCTATAATAAATGCTTGTCGATGGGCAGGTCCTGCCAAAGCAATATTTCTTGGAATATCTATGATGGCATCTTTCGTTTCCACAACATCACCTAGTGCATATATATTTGGGTCATTAGTTTGCATAAACGCATTAACTTTTATTGCACCGGTATCCCCAATTGCAAGTGATGCATCTTCAGCAAGCTTTGTATTTGGTTTAACCCCTATTGCTAGAATAGTCATATCAGCTTGAATAGAGGTACCACCATTTAAGTGGAGCGTTTGCCCTTGGTTAGAAAAATAATAGAGAGCGTCATTAAGTACAACGGTGACATTGTTTTTCTTAAGATGATCTTCAATCATCTGTGCCATGTCTGAATCGACTATATTCATTACTTGTGACGATTGATCGATTAACGTACAATCTATGCCTTTGCTATACAGGTTTTCCACCATTTCCAATCCAATAAACCCAGCTCCGATAATTGCTGCTGAGGTTGGCTTTTCCTGCTCAATAAAGGAATGAATCGCATCCATATCTGGAATAGAATGTAAGCAAAACGTGCGCTTCATGTCCATTCCGTTAAATGAAGGAGCAACGGCTGAAGCTCCAGGTGATAAGATGAGTGTATCATAGGATTCGGTATGAATTTGTGAATCCTGTCTATACTCAATTTCTTTCGTTGTACGTTGAATCGCTGTTACTTCTGCATGGACTCGTACATCTACCTGATATTTCGCTTGGAAGTCTCCTGTTGCATATAAAATATCTTCTCTGTTTGGTATCTTATTCCCGATGTAGTAAGGCATACCGCAATTAGAAAAGGAGATATATTCCCCTTTCTCAAAGATAATAATTTCTGCATCTTGGTTATCTCTACGAATTTGAGCGGCTACAGTAGCGCCGCCACCTACTCCGCCAATAATAAGAATTTTTTGCGTCAATGCAATCACCTCCAGGCATAGTTTACCCTATATAATGCCGATTGAACCTAAGAAGACAATAATAATAGTAATCGGAACAAGCCAACGCATATTCTGCAACCATACATTATATATCCCATTAGATAGCTGGTTTCCATAAGAAAATTCTTGTTTAATTAACGTCTTATCCATTTTATACCCAATAAATAGAGCGATAAATAAACACCCACCAGGAAGCATAATATTACTTACTAAAAAGTCAGTAGCATCAAATACGGTTTTTCCAAAAATGGTAAAGTCAGCTAAACTGCTTGAAGATAAAGCAGCTGGAATACCAGCGATAAAAACAAGTATACCTGATATAAATGCTGTTTTCTTCCTAGAACGCTGTTTCTTTTCAGTGAACGCAGCTGTGATAATCTCTAACATACTAAAGGAGGATGTTAGAACCGCAAATAAGAATAATAAGAGGAATAAACTCAAGAATATTTCACCAAATGGCATTTGTGCAAATGCCTCCGGTAGTACAATGAATAATAGTCCTGGACCTTCTGCTGGCTCTAAACCAAATGCGAAAACAACAGGGAAGATAGCAAGCCCGGCTAACAATGAAACGAAAATATTCATAATTGAAACAGATCCGGCAGACATTGGGAGACTGACATCCTTCTTTAAGTAGGAACTATATGTAACCATAACAGAGATACCTACAGCAAGTGAGAAGAATGATTGCCCAAGTGCATAGAGTACATTTTCGGCATTTAACTTAGAAAAGTCCGGTTGAAGGAAAAAGCGGAGTCCTTCCATAGCACCTTCAAAAGTTAGTGAACGAATGACAAGTATGATAAAAAAGATAAATAATAATGGCATCAGTACTTTACTTGTTTTTTCAATCCCATCTTTAATTCCAAAAGAGACTACCATAATATTAATTAGAATAAATAATAGATGACCAATCAATGTAATTAACGGATTTCCCGTAATGGTAGCGAATAAATCTGCATAATTCGCCGTGTCGCTAATGATCAGACCTGGAATCGAAATAGCACTATAGATTAATACCCATCCACCAACAACACTGTAAAAGGACATAAGTAGAAAAGCGCCAACGACTCCCCAATGTCCAATGAATGACCAGCCAGTTTTAGGGGCTAGCTTTTGATAAGCTGTTACTGCTTCTTTCTGCGCTCCTCTACCAATAATAAACTCTGCTATTAATATAGGAAGACCAATGATTACTGTAAATGCGATGAATAACAAGAAAAAGGCCCCTCCGCCGTTCATTCCTGTCATATAAGGGAATTTCCAAATTGCTCCTAGGCCGATAGCTGCTCCAGCAGAAGATAAGATGAACCCTATCTTTGTCGACCATTGTTCTTTTTTAGGTTGCATACAAAACGTCTTCCTTTCTTTCTTTTTCTTCCATTTTTAGTACAAATGATATGTACAGGGAGGCGCAAACCTCCCCTTATGAATTAAGTTTCACTTTATTTACATTGATCGTAAAAGTCAAGTGATTTTATCTTGGTTTTATCTTAGTTCCACGCTTTTTATTAATATGGTCCTCATTTTCGGATTATAACTTGCTTCTTATTTCCCATAATTCTGGAAAGAAGGGGTGATCTAGCACTTTCTTTAAGTATCCAACACCAGATGATCCTCCTGTTCCCATTTTGTGGCCAATAATTCGTTCCACTGTTTTCATATGTCGAAAACGCCATTGTTGAAACCAATCTTCGATATCGACGAGTTTTTCTGCAAGCTGGTATAAATCCCAGTATTGATTTACATTCTTATATATAGTCATCCATGCTTGTTCGACAGTTTCATCCTTTTCATACGTTTTCGAAAAATCACGCGTCACTATGTCTGGGTTTATAGGAAAACCATTATCTGCCAAAGCTTGAATAGCAACATCATATAAACCGGGAGCATGATAAGCATGATAGAGCATTTGATGAACTTCTGGATCCTTTTCGTATATTTTTAAGATGAATGGCGTTTTATAGCCGAGTACAAATTCAACTAATCGATATTGGTAAGATTGGAAACCAGAGGCGTTTCCTAACTTATCGCGAAACTCCATGTATTCCGCTGGTGTTAAGGTTGATAGCACATCCCAAGCTTGAATAATTTGCGACTGTATCTTAGACACACGGGATAGCATTTTAAATGACGCTTGCAGATCGCCACGCTTAATCGCAGCGACAGCCGCCTGGGTTTCATGAATGATTAATTTTAACCACAATTCACTAACATGATGAATAATAATAAATAACATTTCATCATGATGATCCGATAGCCGCTTTTGGCTGGAGAGTAATGTATCTAGCTGCAAATAATCTCCATATGTCATTTTTTCCTTGAAATTTGTATGAATTCCTTGTTCCGAATCAAAGGTACGATCCATATGTTTGTTAGTCATCCTGTTGGCCCCTTTCCTTTGGACGTAAGACTGCCCGTACTGGGCTACCATCGGCACCCTGAATAGGTAATGGAAGAGCTATAAGCTCGTAGATACCTGGCGAAACCTGATCAAGCGTAATATTTTCTAGAATATGGATGCCATGCTTATGAAGCGTATGATGTGTTCGTAAGTCCTTGCTTTCAGGTGGGTCCACAGATGGGATATCAACCCCAAGCAAGGTAACTTCTTTTTCTTGTAAAAAGGCTGCAATAGATGGATCTAACCTGGGGATGTTTTCTGGAAAACGTGTTGGAATATTAGGTAGTGATGTACGTAATAGGACACGTTTTATATTTGCTGGCCAGGTCAATTGATTCAATACATTGTCGGTTATTTTATCTACATGACTTACATCAAAAACGACAGCATCACCAACATAATGATTGATGTCAAGTTGTTCAACAGTACTACCATTTGCATCAAAATGGTATGGTGCGTCGATATGCGTTCCGATATGAAGACTGGTAGTTATTTGGCCAATATTTACAGATGTTGTTTCTTTTATTGATGCCGTTAATGAGTATGAAAATGGTGTATCGCCAGGCCAGTTAGCTATGTTATTTGTTAGTGGTTGAGAGATATCGATCCAGTCTGTCATTATGCAATGACACCTCGCTTATTTTCAAAGTTTTTATAGGCCTTGTTTTCCATAATCGTTTTTAAGATTTGTACCATCTTCCATATTTCTTCAAACGTATTATAGAGAGCAACAGGAGCTAAACGGATTCCGTTTGGATTTCGGAAGTCTGGAATGACACCTTCTGCCTTTAATGCTTTACAAATTCGAGCTGCTTCAGGATGTTCCAAATAGATATGTCCACCCCGTAATTCATCTGCTTTAGGATTTGCGATAAAGAATCCTTGTTCCTGAAGTTCAACTTCAATAAGTTTCATTAAGTAGTTGGTTAATTCAAGCGACTTTTTTCGAATTCTGGCTATTCCAATTTCTTCAAACATTTCTAAGGAGCCGATTAATGGTGCTGCACTTAACACATGTGGGGTGCCAATTTGATAGGCACCTGCACTTTCTGCTGGTGTTAACGTATGGTCCATATCAAATTGTTTTTCCTTATTCGAGCTGAACCATCCTGCTAGTCCAGGGTTGTTACCAAAATGCTTTTGGTTAACGTATAAACCGCCGACACTACCAGGTCCTCCATTTAAATGCTTATATGTACACCAGAAGGCGAAATCAACTCCCCATTCAGATAATTGATGTGGAATGGAGCCAATTGAATGGCAAAGATCGAACCCGACAATAATCCCCCGTTTATGAGCTTCTACGGTAATGGTTTCCATATCTAAAATTTGACCACTACGATATAGTACACCAGGAAGCACAAGCATAGCTACTTCTTCTGACATTGCTTCAATAATCGTATTTGTATTTAAGGTGTTTCCGTCTTTACTTTTAACCTGAATCAAATGATCTTCTGGTTGTAGTCCTTTTAACCGTAACTGGCTCTTTAATGCATAAATATCTGACGGGAAGTTTAATTCATCCGCTAAAATTTTCGTCTTTTTTCCCCTTGGCTGAAAAAAGCTTGCTGTCAGCTGATGAAGGTTGGTTGTAGTTGACCCAGTAATGATTACTTCTTCTGGCCTTGCACCAATTAGGTGGGCGGACATCTTTCCTAATTTTTCTGATAAATAGAACCAAGGATATGCCCCTTCTGACCAACCATCAATTCCATATTCTTTCCAGGATTCCATGAGCATTTCTACGGTTTTTTTTGCCCGTTTGGATAATATGCCTAACGAATTTCCATCAAAGTAGATTTTATCAGGAGAAAGGTAAAACTCCTCTCGGTATGTCGATAATTCATCTTCACTATCTAAATGGCGTGCATAGGAAATGTCCGTCTTCATTTTTAAGGTACCTCATTTCTTCGAATTATGATCTTAAACCTATTATTATTCTAACAAAATTACAGAAGGATGTTAGTGTTAATTACTAGAAGATTTTTAGTACTAAAAAAAGTTCATCTAATAAAATACTCAAAATTAGGAGTGTGCAGGTATTTTATTCGTAATATAAATCCCACTACACACATATTGTTTTCTGATAGGCCAATTGCATTTTTGATAAAAATTATTAGACCTTTATTCCTGGTCAGTAGCTTTGTTCAGCAATTAAAAAGTTGCTGTTTGTCATGTTAAGAAGGGGAATGAGGGAACAAATATGTATTTACCATAGCAATAAATAGTACTTTGGAATGATTTGTTTTCAGTATATTGTAAATTTTATGATGCTGATTTATACTATTGGTAAATAAATGAAACAGCATTTCATTATATGAAATATAGGGAGGATTAGGATGGCTTTTATTTCTGATAAAGTAGAAAGCTTACCACCATATTTGTTTTCGGAATTTCAGAAAAAGAAAAAGCAGCTTATCAGTAATGGCGTCGATTGTATAGATTTAGGAATCGGTGCACCTGATTTACCGACGCCTGATTTTGTATGTCAGATATTAATGGAGGAAGTGAAACATTCAGCAAATCATCGCTATTCTACTTATAGTGGTTTACTGGAATTTAAACAAGCAGTCGCTCATTTTTATAAACAACAATACGGCGTAATTCTTAATCCTGAAACAGAAGTATTGGCACTTATCGGCTCAAAAGAAGGAATTGCTAATTTAATCCAGGCCGTAATTAATCCAGATGACAAGGTAATTGTACCAGATCCAGGTTATCCGGTTTATCGTACTGGAGTTCATTTGGCTGGTGGTGAGAGTATTTCTTTGCCTCTCGATCATGACAATAATTACACTCCCATGTTTCACCGTCTTTCTGCTGCAGATGCCCATCAAGCGAAATTAATGTTCTTAAATTATCCGAGCAATCCAACAGCTGCAGTAGCGGATATGTCTACTTATTTGGAAGCGATTACATTTTGTCGGGATCATGGAATCATTTTAGCCAATGATGCAGCGTATGACCTTGTAACGTTTGAAGATTATCAGTCACCAAGTGTTTTACAAATTCCTGATGCCAAAGATTATGCTGTTGAATTAGGTTCTCTTTCCAAAAGTTTTAATATGACTGGATGGCGAATTGGTTACATTGTTGGAAATCAAGAAATAATTCAATCGCTGGCTACCTTAAAAAGTAATATTGATACTTGCCAGTTTATCCCAATTCAAAAAGCTGCAGCCGCAGCTTTAACGAGTGATCTATCCTGTGTTCAGGCAAATAATGCTGTTTACAAACAGCGTATGGAAAAATTGTACGCTGCATTGACCAAGGTTGGACTGAAGGTGAGAAAACCAAGAGGAACAATATTTATTTGGGCAGAAGTACCAAAGGGCTATAATTCCATGTCATTTGCCAATCAACTATTAGATGAGGCAGGACTTATTGTAACCCCAGGAATTGCTTTTGGAGCAAATGGTGAAGGATTTATCCGCATCTCATTATCTGTTAGCTCGGAAAGGTTGGATGAAGTCATTCATCGGTTACACCAGTTTGAATGGAAGGAGTGATTAAAAATACAGATGACAAAAACAAAAGAATCAGCGGCAAAGGCGATCATAACTTGTTTAAAAAAAGAAAATATAGAACGCGTTTTTTGTGTACCAGGGGAAAGTTATCTACCTGTATTGGATGCGCTTTATGATGAAAGCACTATTCAAGTAATATCAGCAAGGCATGAGGGAGGGGCGTCCTTCATGGCTGAAGGCTATGCCAAATCTGCATTAAAACCAGGTGTTTTGCTTGCTACAAGAGGAGTAGGTGCAGCGAATTTATCAATTGGTGTTCATACAGCATATCAAGACTCTACGCCAATGGTTGTATTCTTAGGTCAGGTACACAGTAAATTTAGAGGAAGAGAAGGGTTTCAAGAGGTTGATTTAGATCAGTATTTTCAATCCATTGCTAAGTGGACTGTTGAATTAAAAGATGCAGAACGAACACCAGAAATCGTACAACGTGCTTTTCGAATTGCCAAATCAGGCAGACCAGGTCCAGTAATTATTTCATTGCCAGAGGATGTTTTAAAGGAAGAAGCGTATATGCAATATGGTCCTGTGATACCTCGTCCAGCACCAGCACCTTCTCCCGCTGAATTGAAGCAGGTAGAGATGCTTTTATCAAAAGCTAAGCAGCCAATCATCATTGCTGGCGGCGGGGTAAAGAATGCAAATGCAGAACCCGGCTTAAAAAAATTCGCAGAAACCTTTAATATACCAGTTCTAACAGCGTTTCGCCGTCATGATGTATTTCCAAATGATCATTTGTTATATGCAGGACATTTGGGCTTAGGAACTTCAAAAGAAGTACTTGATACAGTGAAATTAGCGGATGTGGTATTGGCATTAGGAACACGATTGTCTGAAGTAACTACCCAGGATTACGCACTCCTATCGTCCAACCAGCGGCTTATTCATATCGATATTGACTACAATAGCATTGGCAAAAGCTTTGCTCCAGACATAGGCATTGTAGCTGATATGAAGGAAGCCTTTGATCAGTTGCAAACAGTAAATGTAATGCATGCTTGGTCGGATTGGGCTTTTGATCGAAATGCAGCTTATGCTAGATCCTGTCGGTTAGATGTGAAAGAAACAGATCCCATTAATACGCAAATTATTGAATACCTAATTAAAATATTACCAGAGAATACTGTGATCACGAATGATGCCGGGAATTTTGCTGGTTGGGTTCATCATTTTTATCCATTTAAGGTTGCACATACGTATGTTGGGCCTACTTCTGGAGCGATGGGGTATGGATTACCGGGGGCAATTGGAGCAAAACTTGCTCTTCCAGATCGCTTAGTCGTTGGTTTTTCCGGTGATGGAGGGTTTATGATGACTTGTCAAGAACTGGAGACCGCTGTGAGATATGATATTCCAGTCATATGTCTCGTTTTTAATAATAAGATGTATGGTACGATTCGCATGCACCAAGAAATGCACTTTCCAGAAAAAGTGATCGCTACGGATTTAGGAAATGTGTCTTTTAAGGATATGGCAATAAGTGTTGGGGCAATTGGTTATCGTGTAGCTTCATCGCAGGAATTTAAAGTTGCTTTTGCGGAAGCATGTCAATTAAGAAAACCGGTTGTGATTGAAATATTGACAGATCCAGAGCAGATTTCTGTTTCATCAACCATTACTCAACTTCGAGAAAGGTCCATGAAACAGTAATATATTAAATAAAGGAGGTTTTATTATGACAGCAACGTTACAAACAAAAAAACTACGAAATTTTATTGATGGAGATTGGGTAGAGGTAGAAGCTTCAACAGCCGTTATTAATCCTGCAACAGGGGAAGAAATTGTTCAAGTTCCATTATCCAGCAGCGAAAATGTTCATCAAGCAGTATATGCTGCTAAACAGGCTCAAAAAGAATGGGCTCTCGTTCCAGCCCCTCAACGAGCGGAAGTACTATATCGCGTTGGTTATTTAATGAAAGAACGTAAGGAAAGACTATCGCAGTTATTAACAATGGAAAATGGAAAAGTGATTGAAGAAGCCCGTGGGGAAGTGCAAGAAGGTATCGATATGGCATTTTATATGGCTGGTGAAGGACGGAGGTTATTTGGGCAAACGACGCCGGCAGAATTAAAAGATAAATTCGCTATGAGCCAGCGTTGTCCAGTAGGAGTTGTGGGAATCATCACTCCTTGGAATTTTCCAATAGCTATAGCAACATGGAAGTCCTTCCCAGCAATTGTAGCTGGAAATGCAGTTATCTGGAAACCAGCTACTGAAACACCAATTATGGCTTATGAATTAGCGTCCATTTTTGAAGAAGCTGGGTTACCAAAAGGAATCATGAATGTTGTATTTGGCACTGGTTCAACAGTTGGAGATGCAATGGTTCATCATGAAGATATTCGCATTATTTCATTTACTGGTTCCAATGATACAGGTAGAAATATTGCAGCGGAATGTGGAAAGCAATTAAAGAAAGTATCCCTTGAAATGGGTGGAAAAAACGCGGTTATTGTTATGGAAGATGCTGATGTGGACCTCGCAGTGGAAGGAATTTTATGGAGTGCATTCGGTACAAGCGGCCAACGTTGCACAGCATGTAGTAGAGTGATTGTTCATGAAGATGTAAAGTCTACCTTAGAGGAGCGTCTCCTTGCAGAAATGGAAAAATTAACAATTGGAAATGGATTGGATGAAAGGAATAAAATTGGCCCAATCATTAATCAAAAAGGAGTAGAAAAGATAAAATCATATATTCAGATTGGAAAAGATGAAGGGGCAAAGCTTCTTGCTGGAGGTTATGAATGGAAAGACGATTCGTATCAAGATGGAATCTTCTTTGCTCCAACCTTATTCACGGATGCTAATTCTTCGATGCGGATAGCCCAAGAGGAAATATTTGGCCCAGTCGTGTCGTTGATTCCGGTGGAAAGCTTTGAAGAAGCTATTAAGGTAAACAATGGAGTAACCTTCGGATTGTCAAGCTCCATTTTTACAAAAGACGTGAACCGTGTTTTTCAAGCGCAGCGGGATTTAGATACTGGCATCGTATATGTGAATGCGGGTACGACTGGTGCAGAAATACATCTACCTTTTGGTGGAACCAAAGGGACTGGGAACGGTCACCGAGATTCTGGTGTGCAGGCATTAGATGTGTTTACAGAGTGGAAAGCAGTTTATGTAGACTACAGTGGTAAATTACAACGTGCTCAAATTGATGTAGATTAATTGTAAAGTAGGGACTCGTATTGACTGGAAAAATTTAGGAATCTTTGGTAGAAGGAGTGGATTGGATGAAGATAGGTGTTCTAGGTTCAGGGTTAATGGGGAAAGAAGCTGCTCGTGATCTAGCTGCAAGTGATGATGTCACATCTATCGGTTTGGCTGATATTGATATAGCACGAGCACAACATGTATGTGACCAATTAAAATCTGCTAAACTATCAGCTTATCAAGTAAATGCAGCGGATCAACAGGATTTAGCTAATTATATGAGGCAGTTTGATGTAATTATCAATGCATTGTTTTATTCGTTTAATGAAATCGTTGCAAAAACGGCGATTGAAGTAGGTGTCAGCGCTGTAGATTTAGGTGGCCACATCGGTCATGTAACGGATAAGGTATTAACGTTAAAAGAACAGGCGAAAGCTGCTGGAGTAACGTTAATTCCAGATCTAGGTGTAGCACCTGGAATGATTAATATTTTATCGGGCCTTGGTAATAGTAGGCTAGATCATTTAGATTCCATTAAATTATATGTTGGAGGTATTCCTGTAAAACCTGAAGCACCTTTAGAATATAACCATGTTTTTTCTATGGAAGGGGTATTTGATCATTATACCGATCCATCGTTAATCATTCGGAATGGTATAAAGCAGGAAATCCCTTCGCTTTCCGAGGTAGAACGTGTCTATTTTGAAAAATTTGGTCCATTGGAAGCTTTCCATACTTCTGGAGGGACGTCAACTTTATCCATATCTTATCCTCATTTAAAAACCTTAGAATATAAAACGATTCGCTATCCAGGTCATGCAGAAAAATTCAAGCTGCTTGTTGATTTAAATCTAACAAAAGCTGGTTATGAAGTAGAAATGAATGGACAAAAAGTTAGTCCAAGAGATGTGTTTTTAAAAGTGCTTGATCCTATTGTTGAACTAGGAGATAAGGATGATGCCGTCTTACTAAGAGTAATTGTTTCCGGTGAAAAAGAAGGACGACAAAAAACATATGCTTATGAAATGACAACGTATAAGGATAGAGCGAACCAAGTTACAGCGATGGCTAGAGCAACAGCAAATACGATTTCTGTAGTAGCCCAAATGATTGGAAATAACAAAATTACAAAGAAAGGGGTGTATCCACCAGAACAAATTGTACCAGGAGAAGTATATATGGCTGAGATGGAAAAACGTGGTGTTATGATTGTAGAAAAAGAAAGTACAGAAAAAACACATGTAAATACGTAAAATGAAGGTTATCCCTCTGCAATGATAGCGGAGGGATTTACCTATATCCGTAAACTAGCTATTCAATTGTCTTAAGGAGCTTGCCTATGAATCAAAGTGTGAATAAAGCATTAAAATTACTAGACTTGTTTAGAGAAGGATCGCATGAATTATCATTAAAAGATATTGCAGATCAAGCTAGAATACCTAAACCTACAGCATACCGGCTTTTAACGGTTTTAGAACAGAATGGTTTCTTACATAAATCAAAAGAATCGGAACAGGAGGCAAGGTATCGGTTAGGTTTAAAATTACTAGAGCTTGGCAACCTTGTTTCTGATAGACTAGAAGTAAGAGGAATTGCTTTACCATATATGGAGGAATTAGCGAAAGAAATAAATGAAGTCATTCACTTAGTCATTATTAATCAAGACGAAGCAACTTATATAGAAAAAGTGGAAAGTTCACGTGCACTGAGGCTTTATACAAAAGTGGGAAAAAGTGTTCCGTTGTACATCGGTTCTGGTCCAAAATTGTTATTAGCCTTCCAAACCAAAGAGAGGCAAGAGGAAATTATCAATCAATCAGAGCTTGTGGCTATTCATCGTCCAATTGAGAAAGAGCGTTTAAGAGTAGAATTACAACAAATTCAAGCACAAGGGTACGCATATAGTATTGCTGAACAAGACGAGGATACAACTGGAATATCTTATCCCATTTACAATCATCAGCAGCAGGTTATTGCTGCACTAGCCGTAAGTGGTCTCACAAGTCATTTCGAAGGAGATGATTTAGAACATATTAAGGTAGAAACAAAAATAACAGCACTAGACATTTCACGAAGGCTTGGTTATCGATAAGCTGTGTGGATGGGGGAGGAGATAAGAAATGAACACAATATTTATCGCAGGTCATGCAAGATTACCATCAGGAATGGCTGCTCAAAGTATTTATGAAACATTAACCATTACAGCAGAAATTGATAATAAATATGGTGTTATAGTAGCGGCAGGATGTACATTAGCTACCGACCACGGCAAAAGTTTCGTTCAACAATTATTACGAGGTCACAGTTTACAAGATGGTATTGATAAACCAGTTGAAATATTAAAGTCACATTATCTAGGAAAGGCAGGTAATGCGTTAGCTTCTGCTTTAAAAGATTTGTACAAGCAATATGTGGTGCTTTGTGAGAATACCAGTGAACGAACATCTTAAAAGAAAGAGATTAGAATGATAGTGTAAAGCAAAATTCGTAATGAACGATTTTAATTTAGTGAAGTTAGATGAATCAGGATGGGGAGGCAGTTGATATTGTTGAGACGTCTCAACGAACAATATGGCTCACTCAGGTAATACGATTTTGCTTACCCGAGTGAGCTGATAACGTGCTCGCGAAGGACAAGAAGGATCGTTTTCCAAATCACTTCAGAAATATACTCTCAGCAGCAGGTGAATAACACAAAAACCTAAGGCGTTTTTGATTTTCGTGGCGAATGTAATGAACTTGCCTTTACTTAGAATCGATTCCTATCGAGATGTATTTTTTCTCTAGGAATTCATCCATACCATGATGACCGCCTTCTTTACCGATACCAGACTGTTTAATTCCACCAAATGGAGCTTCAGGTGTCGCTGGAAATACATCATTCACGCCTACGATGCCATAGTCGAGCTTCTCAGAAACGCGAATGGCTCGATTTGTATTCTCAGTGAAAACATATGCTGCTAAGCCATAATCTGTATTATTTGCTTGCTTAATCACTTCTGATTCATCTGTAAAGGTTTGAATGGGGATGACAGGGCCGAAGGTTTCTTCATGCATAATCTTCATCTCATCAGAAATGTTTGATAGGATTGTCGGCTTATAATAATGTCCATCTAACTTGTCATTCCATTGTTCACCACCACATTCAACAATAGCACCTTTTTCCGTGGCATCTTTTACATGATCATGTACTTTTTCACAAGCTTTTTGATTAATTAATGGACCAAGGTCTACCTCGTTCTCTAAACCAGATCCTAGTTTTAATTGAGAAACTTTGGCTTTTAATAGATTAGCGAAATCATTGGCAATATGTTGATGAACATAGAGACGATTGGTGCATATACATGTTTGGCCATTATTTCTAAACTTACTGCCTATAACGAGGGAAGTGGCTTTATCCAAATCTGCATCCGCAAAGACAATACTTGGTGCGTGACCACCTAATTCAAGGGAGAGTTTTTTAACCTGCTGTGCACTTTCACGGATTAAATACTTCCCTACTGCAGTAGAACCAGTGAATGTAATATGTTGAACTACTTTATTCGTAAGTAATTGTTGTCCAATGGCTTTGGCATCTCCAGTCACTAAATTAACAACACCATTTGGAACTCCAGCACGCTCAAAGATTTTCATGATTTCGATTGCGGAAAGAGGTGTCTCGGGTGCTGGTTTTAAAACAACCGTACATCCTGCAGCTAAGGCAGGTGCTAGTTTTCTGGTGATCATGGAAGAAGGAAAGTTCCAAGGTGTTATCGCTCCAACAACCCCAACTGCTTGAGGAATCACCATCAGACGTTTTGAATTAGTTGATGAAGGGAGCCACTCTCCATAATTTCGACTAGCCTCTTCTGCATACCATAATAAAAAGTTAGCAGCCCCTTTAACTTCACCAATTGCTTCGTTTAATGGTTTTCCTTGTTCCATAGTTAAGATTTTACCTAATCGTTCTGCATCTTCCTGCATTAGCTGATACGCCTTATATAAATAACGAGATCGTTCTCTCCCGGTTTTTTGACTCCACTGTGGAAAAGCTTCGTCTGCCGCTGTAATTGCTTTAGTTGTTTCCTTAGCTCCAGCATGCGCGACCTTGGTGATCGGTTCTAAGGTGGCAGGATTATAAATTGTTTCTGTATGAGCTTCGCTAATAGCTTCCCATTTCCCATTAATAAAGATACTTTTAGTCAGCGATTCAAACATATAAGCAGCCTCCTTGTAACAAGTTCAAACACCTGGTATAACCAGGTGTCTCTCGTTTATTTATAGTCTATTCAAAAAGCTCGTTGAATTAGAACTTAGTGAACTCACTTTGATTCCATGCGGGTAGCATTTTATTTAAATTTTTATCTTGTCGGTATCCAAGTGCGTATTCTGCTTGCATCACCGTATGAATTTCTCTCGTACCTTCATAAATTACAGGTGCTTTTGAATTTCGAAGATAGCGTTCTACTGGGTATTCATCTGAATATCCGTAAGCACCATGGACCTGAACAGCATCATCCGCAGCCTTATTTGCAAAATCGCATGCTTGCCATTTCGCTAAAGATGTTTCTCTCGTATTACGTTTTCCTTCATTCTTCAGCTCACCTGCTCGGTATACCAGTAGTCTGCTCATCTGTAATCCTGCTTCCATATTTGCAATCATTTGCTGGACAAGTTGATGTTTACCAATCTCCTTGCCAAATGTTGCTCGTTCGTGGCAATACTTCACACTTGCTTCTAGGCACGCCATAATTTGACCAACTGCACCAGCAGCTACAGTAAATCTACCATTATCTAATGCAGACATAGCAATTTTAAATCCTTCTCCTTCTTCACCAAGTAAGTTTTCCTTTGGTACTTTGATGTGATCGAAGAAAATTTCACCTGTATTACCTGAACGAATACCTAGTTTTCCTTTAATTGCTTTGGACGAGAATCCTTCCCATTCTCTTTCAATGATAAATGCCGAGATTCCTTTATGTTTTTCTGAACGATCCTTCGTATATGCAAACACAAGAAAGTGGTCGGCCATATCACATAAAGAAATCCATGTTTTTTGACCATTTAAAATATAATAATCTCCTTGTTTTACAGCAGTTGTTTCCATACTAGCAACGTCTGAACCAGCCCCAGGCTCGGTTAAACCAAAGGCCCCAATTTTCATACCTTTTGCTTGTGGTACGAGGTACTTTTGTTTTTGTTCTTCATTTCCCCATTGAAGTAAAGTCATGCTATTTAAACCTGTATGAACAGACACAGCTGTACGAAATGCAGTATCTCCTCGTTCTAATTCCTCACAAACAATTGCAAGCGAATTATAGTCCATACCACTGCCGCCATATTCTTCAGGTATACAAACACCCATGAGTCCTAACTCTGCAAGTTTAGGAATGATAGCGGGATCAAATTTCCCTTGTCTATCCCATTCGCTGATATAAGGCATAATTTCCTTATCTGTAAGATTACGTACGGTTTCTCTTAGCATTTCTTGTTCTTCTGTAAAATGGAAGTTCATAAACACATCTCCTTTTATTAATTGGTTGGATTTTCATTAAGAATAGCTTGATTATGTTCACCTGGATCAGGTGGATGATGTCGATATGAAACAGGAGTACGAGACAATTTTAATGGACTGCCTATCATGTTGATGATACCGGCTGTTGGATGTGACAGATCGATGAACATGTTTCGTGCATTTAATTGTGCATCATTAGCTACTTCAGCAATATTCTGAATTGGTCCGCATGGAATGCCTCTTGCCTTACACTCATCCATCCACTCATTTGCTTCCTTTTGTAAGAATAATTCTTGTAGAACAGGTATCAGTTTGTCACGATGCTTAACCCGATCAGGATTAGTAGTAAATCTAGGGTCTGTTTTTAAATCGGGCTTTTGAATAATATCGCATAACGCTTGAAATTGCTTGTCATTTCCAACTGCAATGACCATTTCTCCGTCTTTTGCACAAAAGGTTTGATAGGGGACAATATTTGCATGATGATTTCCAAGTTGGAATGGGATTTGACCGGACATTAAATAATTACTTCCTACATTTACAAGAGCACTTACTGCTGCATCATATAGGGCAATATCGAGTTTTTGTCCTTTTCCAGATTGGTTTCTTTCAATTAATGCACCTTGTATGCCAATACATGCGTACATCCCTGTTAATATATCTGAAATAGCAACCCCCATTTTCTGTGGTCCAGTTTCTTTATCACCAGTTATACTCATAAGTCCGCTCATGGCTTGAATGATAAAATCATAACCTGGCATATCCTTCAATGGACCAGTTTCACCAAATCCAGTAATTGAACAATAAATAAGTCCTGAGTTAATAGATGATAATGTGTCATAGTCTAAACCAAATCGTTCCATTGTTCCTGTACGAAAGTTATTAATAATTACATCGCTATTTTTTACAAGATTTTTGATTTGAGTAATCCCTTCTTGCGATTTTAAATCAAGGGTAATGCTTTTTTTATTGCGATTTGCACATAGATAATAAGCACTAACACCTTCTTGAAAAGGTGGCCCCCATCTTCGTGTTTCATCACTTCCACCAGGAGCTTCTACTTTGATAACTTCAGCCCCTAGATCCCCAAGAATCATTGAACAGTAAGGACCAGCCAACACTCGGGACAAATCAAGAATACGAATATGTTCCAGAGCACCTGTCATGTTTTCACTCCTTTTATAAAGAATAGGTTAATTATCATAGCTTCTTAAGCATATGATGAGAAGTCGGTAAAAAATAAAAAAGCCAATTCAAACAAATTACAGAACTTCTGTAATTCAATCTGAACTGGCTTTTATCTGTTGAGTCAGTTCTGGCATGGAACTGAGAACAGATTAGGCAGCGAATTGATAGGTAATTAAAAGAGCTATTTAGCAACAAGCTAATTAATTCTTATTTTTCAGTATACTATGATAATTAATATTTGTAAACGCTTTCCGGGACGATTTTTTGATAAAAATCCCCAGGCAATTAGATGCCTGGGTGTAAACTTATGAATATAAGCAATATAGAAGAGGACCAGCGACTAATGAGACTTCCTTCGACTCCCAGTTATCATCGGTTCCTGAAAGTCACCGTAATTCCTTTATTGAGGAACGGAAGACCGACGAAAAACGGCACGATGCTTGCCAACGTCGAACCATCCCCGAATACCGGGGCGAGCCCATACGTCGCCTAACGCTCTTAAAAGCTTTTCTGATGTCTAGCATGAAAGGGCTACCTCCTAGAGGACTAAAGCGTCCTTCCTTTGTGGTAAAAACCACCACATCAGAAGGAACTTAAGCTTGTTGGAGGTATTTGCCTTTTATGCTTTTCTTTCTACTTTGTGGCTTTTTGCAGTTTTGTGATCATTTTTAATGCGCGTCCGGTTCCGACTGCTACGGATTCTAAAGGATTTGGTGCAAGATGGACAGGGACGATAATTTCAGTAGATAACCATTCTTGCATGCCATTAAGCATGGAGCCACCGCCTGTTAGAACAATACCATGATCTACAATATCTCCACTTAATTCTGGAGGGCAGTTTTCTAATGTAGCACGTATGGTCTCTAGAACTTGTTCCAAGGATTCTTTTAATGCAAGGTGAATTTCTTGAGATGTAATTGTAACCGTCTTAGGTAAACCTGTTACCATATCACGTCCTCGGATTTCCATTGTTTCATCTTTGTGATTCGGATGTGCATAACCAATTTCCATCTTGATATTCTCAGCCGTACGTTCACCAATTAGGATATTATAATTCTTGCGGATGTGATGAATGATTTCTTCATCCATTTTATCTCCACCAATACGAACGGAATTACAGGAAACGACACCTCCGAATGAAATAATTCCTACTTCTGAAGTACCGCCTCCGATGTCGACAATGACATTGGCAACAGGCTCATCAACTGGCAGATCAGCACCAATTGCAGCAGCAATTGGCTCTTCAATAAGATGGACTTGTTTTGCTCCATAGCTTGTGACAGCATTGTGGATAGCACGACGTTCTACGGTAGTACTGCCTGATGGTGTACAAACAACTACAACTGGTTTTCGCATGGACATGCCAATTTTCTTACTAACTTTCTTCAAAAATTCTTTTAACATTTGTGCAGTGACATCATAATCCGCAATCACTCCATCTTTTAGTGGGCGAATCGGTATGATATTTTGTGGGGTTTTACCCACCATTTCCTTTGCTTCTGCTCCAACAGCGACTACTTGCTTGGTATTTACATCAATTGCTACAACAGATGGTTCATTCAAAACGATTCCTTTTGACTTTGAGTATATTAGAATGTTTGCAGTACCAAGATCGATTCCAATCTCCGCAGTAGATAACATAATATAGATCCTCCAATGATGACAGATTTCTTTTATATAAATTCTCTTCTTTCATATAGTTTTAGGGGGTAGATATACAAGTGTTAGTAATTAGTAATAGATTTTTTTCCAAATATCCTTATTATACAACAAAAAAACTATTATTTACGACAGAATACGTAACATTTGGATTACAAATTGATAGAATTTGTAATAAACAAGCCGCTTTTTTTAGGTTGTCAAGCCGAATTTTGATGAAATTTTTTCCTCTACTATTATTATTTTCATGTATACCCTATTTTCCCATGAAACTAACTCCTATTAATATAAGGTTTTTAGATTTAAAGAGCAAGAGAAAATACGATTGGTAACGGCTGCCAAAAATATTACAAAAAATCCATGCTATGATGATCTTGCACGAAACAAAAACCAAAGGAGTGTGTAAGAAACATGTTTAAAAAAATAGGTGTAGTTACAGCTTTATCTACAGCTTTACTATTCGGGGGAGCTTTTTCATCTTCTGCTGATGCTTCTGCCAAAGATCAATCTCAGGATCAAATTTATAAAGTCTTCTATTCTATCAATGGACAAACAAAGACAATTACAGAAGACAATATAAATGATCTTTTAAATAAATATATGAATAAATTACAATTAAATTGGAACCAAATTAATTGGGATAAGATTAATATAGAAGAAAAACCAGCAGAAAATGAAAAACCTGCTCAAGAAGAACAAACAAATCAGGCTGACAAACCAGCTCAAGAAAAACCAGAAGAACCAAAACAACCAGAACAGTCACAAGAACAAGAAACACAAGATAAAGAACAGCCTGCACAAGAGCAACAACCGGAGCAAAACACGAATCAACAACAAACAGAAGAACAACAAAATCAAAATCAAGAACAGTCTCAATCTGAAGAATTGAGTCAATTTGAACAAGAAGTTGTTGAACTAACAAACCAAGAACGTGCAAAACAAGGTCTTTCTGAATTAAAAGTTGATACTGAACTAAGTAAAGTTGCACGTGAAAAATCGAATGATATGGCAACAAATGGCTACTTTGCGCACAATAGCCCAACTTACGGTTCACCATTTGATATGATGAAACAATTCGGTATTAGCTATACAACTGCAGGAGAAAATATTGCTAAAGGGCAACAAACTCCTCAAGAAGTAGTTGATGCTTGGATGAACAGTCAAGGTCACCGTGAAAACATTATGAACCCTGACTTCACTCATATTGGAGTAGGGTATGTTGAACAAGGTAACCACTGGACGCAACAATTTATTGGAAAATAAATATACGAATCTATGAAAGAGATTGACTGCGGTCAATCTCTTTTTTTTACCAATTATTCCTCTAGATGGAACTTTTACAATTTGTGTTTATTGATCGTCATGATCGTAAGCAGTCAGTTAAAGTAGAGGTGCCAATTGTGCCAGTTACAATCACCGGTATATACCGAATGTACGAACAACAAGACGGTAAGATAAAGGATGATTCCGATGTAAAACGATCTATTGAGGAGGCAATTCATCCGGAATCATATCATGCTAAAAGCAGTAACGAAATAGCTGAAGTGGTCCAAGAAATAATAGAAAAACGATTGCAATAAGAAGATGCTGATCAAGTTGAGGAGCTAGTAAAGCGCCGATTTAGGAAGAGCGAAAGGAAAAAGGAATTTAAACCGAACTATTTTCTGCAACTATTCAGAAAATAGTTCGGTTTTTGGTTTTTTAAAATATAAGTTCTACCAAAAAACGGAATAATGGATTCATTAATTCTATTAATTGTAATAGTCATGACTTCAGCGAGATCAAATTGGTACTCGGGGCAGCAGTGATTAGTTGTAGAGTTTCCGTTTTATTATGTATCCTCCCTTTTTGTTTATAAGTTTCTTTTTTTAAATACGAGGCATACTAGTAGGGAGGTGATATAGTTGATTCAAGGTACGGTGAACTGGAATACAAAAATAACCCAAGATTGGTTGCAGAATTATGTAGACGATTGGGTAACTTTTTATCAAAAGCAAACAAAGGATGGAGAAGTGGCTTCTTATATTCCCATTTTAAAAGAAGCTGATCCAAAACACTTAGGAATATCCATTTTAGGCAATAATGGACTATCAGTTCGTTCCGGAAATGTCGATACAACGTTTACGATCCAAAGTATTTCAAAAGTGTTTTGTTTTATTGTGGCGTGTATGGAAAGAGGGGTAGCATACGTGCTTGATCGAGTCGATGTTGAGCCAACTGGCGAGGCATTTAATTCAATCATGCATTTGGAAATGCGAAAATTAAAAAAGCCTTTCAACCCTTTTGTAAATGCAGGAGCGATTACAGTTACTTCTATGTTAAATGGGAAAACGCCGGATGAAAAACTAGAACCTTTATTTCAATTGCTGGAAAAAATTCTCGGTCATCGTCCATCATTGAACTTAGATGTATATGAATCAGAAAGAGATTCTTCTATACGAAATCGGGCAATTGGTTATTATTTAGTTGAATTAGACTACCTTGAATCAAATATGGATATTACGTTAGAAACCTATTTTAAACAATGTTCCATTGAAGTAAGTATTGATGATTTAGCAATAATTGGCCGAGTGTTAGCAAATGATGGATTGGATATGCAGACGGATGAGGAAATTATTCCTCGTAAAATTGCAAGATTAGCTAAGGCATTAATGCTCACATGCGGTATGTATGATGCATCTGGTAAATTTGCTGCTTATGTTGGTATTCCTGCTAAAAGTGGGGTATCTGGTGGAATTATCGCTGTAGCCCCACCAAGAGTAAGAGAGGAAGTCTTACCATTTACAGAAGGATGTGGGATAGGGGTATATGGTCCTGCCTTGGATAATCAAGGAAATAGTATAGCAGGAATAAAATTACTGAAGCATATTGCAACGAAGTGGGATTTAAGTATATTCTAAATGAAATATAGTGGCTATAGAGGTGAAGCGGATGTGTGGAAGGTATACATTATTGGCAGATGAATTAGAGATTTTGACGGCCTTTGATTTAGAGCAAGACACAATTGAAGGATATATACCAAGTTATAATATCGCTCCTGGTCAGCAAGTGTTAGCAATCATTCACGATGGGAAACAGAAACGAGCAGGTTTATTGAAGTGGGGACTTGTACCTAAGTGGGCGGAAGATGAGAAAATTGGTTATAAGATGATAAATGCACGTAGTGAGACCGCCCATCAAAAACCGAGCTTCAAACAGCTAATGGGAAAGAAGCGCTGCTTGATCCTTGCCGATAGTTTCTACGAATGGAAACAGACTTCTGATGGGAAACAGCCACAACGAATTGAGTTGGAAAACCGTAAAGTATTTACTTTTGCTGGCCTTTGGGATAAGTGGGAACATAAAGGAAAGCAACTGTTCACCTGTACCATTCTAACCAAAAAAGCAAATACCTTTATGCAAGACATTCATCATCGTATGCCAATCATTCTTCCTAAACATAAAGAGGATGAATGGATTCAACCAGTAAAGATGGAACCACTTGTATCGCAGCAACTCTTAGAGTCTTTTGACGAGGATCAATTAAAAGCTTATGCAGTTCATACCTATGTGAATTCAGCTGAAAATAATGATGAGCAATGTATTGTACCGTTAACATCATAAAAGGGATGAGCTGTTATCGCTCATCCCTTTTATAAGATTATGTTCTACTTTCTGCCTTTTCTTGTGTTTTTTCTTGTTTGGCTACTTTAAGGAATTTCTTTGTTTCATAAGCTACAACTCCGGAAAGACCAAGTAAGCCAATTAAGTTCGGTACTGCCATGAGCGCATTCATAATATCAGAAATACCCCAAACAATATCTAATTTTTCCATGGCTCCGTACATGACAGCAATAACAAAAACAAACCGATAATACGGTATAGCCTTGTCACTAAATAGATATGAAAAACACTTTTCCCCATAATAAGACCAACCTACTAATGTAGAAAAAGCAAATAATATAATTCCAATTGTAACAATATAGCCACCAACATCACCTAAGAAATAAGAAAAAGATGCTGCAGTTAACTCTGTACCTTCTAGTCCACCTTGATACATATCTGCCATCACAATTGTAATACCTGTAATTGAACAGACAATAATCGTATCAATAAATACCTGAGTCATCGATACTAAAGCTTGACGACCTGGGTAATCTGTTTTCGCTGCAGCAGCAGCAATAGGTGCGGAACCTAGTCCAGCTTCGTTGGAGAATACACCACGAGCTACTCCGTAGCGTATAACCGTACCTAAGATACCGCCACCGATTGCACTTCCTGTAAAGGCGTCTGTAAAGATTAAGCTAATTGCGCTTGGAAGAAGGTCTAAATTCATGATCATAATAATTAATCCGCCAATAATATACAATAATGCCATGATAGGTACAAAAAATGCTGTCACACGACCGATGCTTTTAATTCCTCCAAGAATAACAATACCAACTAATACAGTGAGTACGATTCCAGTTAGCCAAGTTGGGATATTAAATGAGGTTTGCAGTGCATCGGATACAGAATTCGATTGTACCATGTTTCCAATTCCAAATGCGGCGATGGAGCCAAAAATAGCAAATAAAACACCTAACCATTTGGCATTTAAACCCTTTTCTAAGTAGTACATTGGACCGCCGGACATTTGACCTTTACTATCTTCTACCCGATATTTAACTGCAAGAATGGCTTCAGAATATTTTGTTGCCATTCCAAATAATGCAGAAATCCACATCCAAAAGACAGCTCCCGGACCTCCTAATACTACTGCTGTTGCTACCCCAACAATGTTACCAGTTCCTATGGTAGCCGCCATTGCTGTTGTTAAGGCTTCATAATGGCTAATATCGCCTTTTGATTTTTTATCTTGTCTTGTTGGTCGAAAAGCAAGTTTCAAAGCGTAAGGTAGTGTTCTGAATTGTAAGAAACCTAATCGAAAGGTTAAGTATAATCCAGTTCCAACAATTAAAATTAATGTTGGAGGACCCCACACAAAGCTACTTATTGCATTGATGATGTCCATCATAATCTTTTTCCCCCTTTTTCTACCTATATTAAATATTCCGAAAAAAGAGAGCGTATGTCAAGTTGTTTCATGTAAATGTATAAGTTTCCGTGTTGCAAAAAGGTTGAATGGGTACGTTTTCTTTGACAATTTGTACAAGGAAGGTAAAAATTGGTATTCTATATAAATAGAAACCTTTGCCTGACAGAAGGTTTGTTGCTTATAATAGAAGAAATAGAAGGCAGGTGTGCTTTATGATTCGCGTCTTATTTGCATGTCTTGGCAATATTTGTCGATCTCCAATGGCAGAAGCAATATTTCTTGATCTTATAAAAAAAGACCGGCTTACGGAATATATTACTGTGGATTCAGCTGGTACCGGGAGCTGGCATATGGGTGAAGAACCCCATCAAGAGACGAAAGAAATTTTAACCAACAATAATATATCTTGGAAAGGACTGGTGGCAAGGCAAGTCGATGCAAGTGATGTGAATCAATTTGATTATATTATTGCAATGGATGATCAAAATAAACATGATCTGCTACAATTATTTGGGGCTAGCCAACAACCAATAATAATTGCAAAGTTGATGGATTTTGTAAATCAACCGGAAAAATCAAATATACCTGATCCCTACTATACAGGGAATTTTTCAGATACATATCAATTGGTTTTGGAAGGTTGTCAGCAATTACTGCAATTTATTAAAGAAAAACATTCAATTTCATAAGGAGCGATAACGATGGGAAAAAGAAAACTATTTTTAGGTGTATTTATTGGTGCAACAGTAGGTGCGCTTGTCAGCCTTTTTGATAAGGAAACAAGAGCATACAGTAAAGAGAAGTTAACAGCAGCCAAATCAGGTACTAGTTATCTAATGAAGCATCCATCAGATGCTGTGCATACGGTGCGTTCAGCGTTCGATACTTTTAATCAAGCATTCACACGTGGTGCGGAAAGTACATTGAACGCACTCGATCAAGTAGAATCAACACTTGAAAGTTTTGCTAATAAAAACCAAACAGATCGAATAGAATAAAGGCAAGCTTGGTTATAGGTTGCTGAAGAAAATGTCTAGGGGTGTGGCAATGGAAAAAAGGATCGTTCAATTTGGTAAGCAGCTGTATCAAAGGATGGAAGAAGTGGATGTCTTTGGTTTAGCTGCACAACTTGCTTATTTTTTTCTATTGTCGTTATTTCCGTTCTTGCTGTTTTTAGTAACTTTAGTTGGGTATTTACCAATCGATGAATTAGCAATACTCGATATTATTGCTACCTATGCACCACCACAAATTGTTGAGTTAATTACATCAAATGTTACACAATTAATTCGCCAACAAAATGGGGGATTATTATCTTTTGGGATTATTGCTACGTTATGGGCAGCTTCCAATGGTGTAAATTCGCTCATGCGCGGGTTTAATCATGCTTATGAAGTCGAAGAAAACCGTTCGTTTATCGTATCACGTTTAATTGCGATTGTTTTAACGATAGCGATGGTAGCAGTCATGATTATCGCCTTATTATTACCTGTTTTCGGAAGAACCTTAGGGATCTATCTTTTTTCCTTTGTTGGTTTATCTGAAGGGTTTGTTTCCGTATGGGAAACATTACGATGGGTAGTATCATCAGTTGTGTTCTTTATTGTGTTTTTAGCGCTTTACAAGCTGGCACCCAATAAGCGTATTTATTTTAAGAATGCAATTCCTGGGGCATTGTTCGCTACGATTTCATGGCAATTAGCTTCCCTTGGATTCTCCTATTATGTTAGTACAATCGGGAATTACTCAGCCACATATGGGAGTCTTGGTGCTGTAATAGTCCTAATGATTTGGTTTTATTTATCTGGGATTATTATAATGACTGGTGGCTTAATTAATTCGGTTATACGAAAAAACAGGCTGTTGGAATAGTTATTTCAACAGCCTTAATCCATTTAATATAACTAAGATCGTACTTCCTTCATGACCTACTACCCCTAATGGGAGATCGAGTATTTGCAAGAAATTCGTTGTAATTAATAGCAAAATGACACTAAGCGAGAACCAGATATTTTGTTTTATAATCGTATTCATTTTCTTTGAAACACTTATTGCATTGGTAATCTTAGTCAGATCATTTTTCATTAATACGACATCGGCAGTTTCTAAAGCAACATCCGTCCCTTCCCCCATAGCAATTCCTAGGTTAGCAGTAGCTAATGCCGGCCCATCATTAATGCCATCTCCAACCATGGCAATATGGTGGTATTTATTTTTGATTTGTTTTAAATAATCGACTTTATCTTTTGGAAGACAATTCGCAGCATAATGATCGATTTTTGCTTCTTTCGCTATTGCTTTTGCCGTTAAATCATGATCACCAGTTAACATAATGGTATAGATTCCTAGCTGTTTTAATTGTTTAATAGCTTTTACACTGTCTTTCCGAACTGTATCTTTTAATGCAATTAGTGCTACGATAGTTGCTTCTTTTTTTACATAAACAATCGTTTTTCCTTCAGCTGCAAGGTCTTTCGTGTATGGATCAAAAAATGAACTAAAGCCAATATACGCTGGTTTGCCTATTCTCCAATGTTCACCATTTATTTCCGCATTCACGCCATTTCCCGAAGCGGTTATTACATTGTCAATGAACAGTTTGTCTATAATAGCTTCTTCGCTACAGTAATCTGTAATTGCCACTGCCAAAGGATGGGTAGATTCTTGTTCTATCGCCCTTACTGTAGTCATAATTACATGCTCATCATAGTCGGGGTGAATAATAAAATTGGTTACTTCCGGCTTTCCTTTAGTTAGTGTCCCCGTTTTATCAAAAGCAATTGCCTTCATGTGGCTCATGTTTTCAATGTGTACACCGCCCTTAAACAATACGCCTTTTTTAGCACTATTGGAAATAGCAGATAAAGTGGCAGGCATGATCGATGCCACAAGCGCACAAGGAGAAGCAACAACAAGTAATATCATCGCCCGATAAATACTCTCAAGAAGTGACCAGTTAAATAGAAAATAGGGAATAAACATCATAAGTACGACCATGGCTAATACTGTTTTCACATAGGCACCTTCGAACTTTTCAATAAATAATTGCGATGGAGATTTTTCTTCTTTCGCTGTTTGGACCATTTCTATGATTTTTTGAAAAACAGTTTGGTTAGCGGGCTTGGTTATTTGTATGGAAATAGAACCATCTAAAGCAACTGTTCCTGCAAAAACCTCATTCGAGTCACCCTTTGTTACAGGAATGGATTCACCAGTAATGGCACTCTCATCAATTGCTGTGGAGCCTTGAATAATACTTCCATCTGCTGGAATTCGTTCACCAGCTCGTACATAGATAACATCATCTATATGTAAGCTGGAAACCGGAACAACTTCCTTTTTGCCTTCAATTATACGTGTCGCTTCTTCGGGTTGAAGATCCATTAAGGCGGCTATTTCTCGATTGCTTCGATTCATTGTATATGTTTCCAAAGCGCCTGAAAGAGCAAATATAAAAATTAAAATCGCTCCCTCTGTCCAATATCCAATAGCTGAAGAACCAATAGCTGCTAAGACCATAAGCATTTCTACATTTAATTCTTTGTTTTGGATGGTTTCCGTAATTCCTTCTTTTGCTTTAAAATATCCCCCAATTATAAAGGCAGTTAGATGAAGTAAAATCCACAAGTTGTGGGAAAGGTACCCCTCCATACTCCAAGTAAATAAAATAAGTAATCCACTCACTAAAGCGGCTATTAATTCTTTATGTTCACGTAATTTGTTAGTTACCTTGGATGCTTTTCCATCTTGAGTAGGTAAGTCATACAATGTATTTGTTTTAACTGACATTCTAATCAGCACCTCCATCATTAAAATCATTTATTTATAATGATTACAAATAAATATTTATTATTATATTATCACTATATTAAATAAAGTCAAGAAGAGAATTGTAAAATTTAACTATTGTAAAAATTAATCGAAAGCTGTTACAATCAAATTTGTAAATTAAATATAACAATAGGGGTGTTGGAGGATGAGTAAGATTAAATTATTGCTTTCATTACTTGTTTTAATAGTCATTATTAGTGCTTGCGATGATTCTGAAGGTAATAGTAACAGTAGTGGTAATGAAGATGAAACAGATAAGAGATGGCAAGAAATTCAAGATTCAGGGGAACTAGTTGTTGGTACTTCTGGAACGTTGTTAGCTGCTTCCTATTATGACGGAGAAGAAGAAAATCAGGATCAGCTAACTGGTTATGATGTTGAAGTAATGCGTGAGGTAGCAATGCGATTAGATCTTGATATTTCTTTTGAAATCATGGGGGTTGACAGTATGCTGCCTGCTGTAAAAAGCGGGAGAATCGATGTAGCAGCAAATGATATTGAAGCTACAGATAAACGGAAAGAAGAGTTTAATTTTAGTAATCCTTACAAATATTCCTATTCCACGATGGTTGTACGTAAAGAAGATAATTCAGGTATTGAGTCTTTGGAAGATCTAGAAGGTAAAATAGCTGGTGGTGGAGCGACTACTGTATATAGCCAAATTGCGGAGCATTTTGGAGCAGAAGTAAAAACATATGGAAATGCACCAAACGAAGCTTACTTACGAGATGTTCATAATGGAAGGACAGACGTGATAGTAAATGATTACTACCTATCGAAGTTTGGGGTAGCTGGTTTCCCAGATTTTGATATTCATTTACATCCAGATTTAAAGTTTCACCCTACAGAGCAAGCAGTTGTTATACCTAAAGGTGCAGATACTTTGACTAAAAAGATTAATCAAGTACTTATAGAAATGCGGGAAGATGGAACATTAACAAAATTAGCAGAGCAGTTTTATAAAGAAGATGCATCTCAAAAGCCAGAAGGAGACATTCAGGAAATAGAAGGACTCGATCTTTAGATATTGGTCTGTTTAAGCTTACGTAAAAGGAGAATTTGCAATGAATTTCAATGGATTTGATTTCGGTGGACTGTTTGATATTGAATTAGCACTAGAAAGTCTTCCTTTCGTCTTAGGTGGTTTACCGATGACATTGCTTGTATCCTTTGTTGGAATGGCGTTAGGATTGGTATTAGGTTTATTTCTGGCTTTGGCTAGAGGATCAAACCGCTTTATCTTTCGTCTACCAGCGCGAACGTATATTTCATTTATGCGCGGTACCCCAATGCTGGTATTTTTATTTATCCTTTATTTTGGATTACCGGTTGTTGGGATTAAATTAACCGCCTTAGTAGCGGCTTGCCTTGGCTTTGGCTTGAATAGCGCAGCCTATATTGCCGAAATAGATCGGTCCTCATTAAATAGTATTGATGTAGGGCAGTGGGAGTCAGCAAAAGCACTTAACTTAACTTATTGGCAGACACTTCGAAAGATCATTCTGCCTCAAGCAATGCGCATTGCTATTCCACCTCTTACAAATGTATTTATGGATATAGTTAAAGCAACTTCATTGGCTGCTGTTATTACCGTTCCTGAATTGTTCCAAAAAACACAGATTATAGCGGGACGTGAATTTGATGCGATGACAATGTATGTACTTGTTGCTCTCATCTATTGGCCGGTTTGTATTCTCATATCCTTGGTACAAGATCGGTTGGAAAAGCGATATAGTAAATTTGTTTAATAGGAAAACTTTGTTATAACGTAAACAAAACCATGACAACTGGTTCAGCCCCCACGTGAGCAAATAGAATTCACTGTGGGGGCTTTATACGTTGCTTTTCCGTATTTTTCATTTTATTTTTGAGATGAATGATCTGTCGTAAGCGTATTTCGGTCAGGGCGTTGTAAGTAAATGGCAAGTGTTATTATTACTAAGACGATCGTAATGAGATAGAAAAACGAAATATTTTCTAGTGCATCGATATAATAGCCACCAATAAATGGTCCACTTATACTACCGATACTAAACATAATACCAACCATTAAATTTCCTGCAGGTAGTAAATTACCCGGTAGTAAATCCGTCATATAGGAAATCCCTAAAGAGAATAATGAACCGACACACATACCTGCTAGACTAAACAAAATAAATAGTGCTGGAATAGATTTCTCCAATATACCCGTCAGAGCAAAACATAAAGAACCGATCGTTAAGACGGTTATAAGCACATTCTTTCTTCCAAACCGATCACTTAAAGCTCCTAAAGGGAATTGAGTAATCAAACTACCAATTGCGAAACAAGGAATGATTAAGGCTAAAGTGTCAACCTCGTGCCCAATTCGTAATCCATATACAGGGAAGATACTATGTAAAGAAGCCTCCAAAAAACCATATCCGAAACCAGGAAGTAAAGCCACCCACGCTATTTTAGCTGTTTGCACAAAACGTTGTAGAGAAGTGGTTGGATAAGCACTATGTACTTCTTGCTCAGGCCATTGATTTCGAATAAAGATTAAGGTAGACCATACGAATAAACTCAAGATGGCCGCTATGATAAACGGAAGGGATTGATGAATGGATAATAGCCGTGTCATTAATGGTCCTAAAGCAAAACCTAGACTAAATGACAGTCCGTAGAAAGCAATACTTTTTCCCCTCGTTTCTTTTGTAGTAGTTGCGGTAATCCAAGTTTGTGTACCAAAATGCAGCATTTGATCTCCAATACCAATGGCCATACGTAAAATAAACCAAAACCACAATGATTCCCAAATGGGAAAAATCGCTAAAGATAGGATTACCAGTATGCCACCTACCGTAATAACTGGTTTAAATCCAAATTTATGCATTGGTTTTTCCATAAAAGGAGAAGCTATTAATACACCAATATATAAGCCAGTAGCATGTAACCCATTAATAGTCGAAGATATACCATTTTGCTCTAAAATAATGGAAAGTAAGGGAAGTAGCATTCCTTGTGAAAATCCGGATATCAATACAAGTCCAATTAATATCCAAAAACGATAATCCTTTGCATTCATTGTTCATCACCTTAACAAGATTTCTAATTTAATTATCTGTCTTAAATTTAATTGCTAAACATGAAAAGGTCAATAACTGTAAAAGAAGATGCAAGATCGTTTATGATAAGAAGGAAGTAGGGTAAGGATTTATGAAGATGATTAAATTTATGGAGGGAATAATAATGGAACTATACTTAAAGGAAAATGGGCTTAGAACGAGCTTAGAATATGGTGAACTTGAAATTTCTGGGGATGAAACGTATGGTTTTCGACCTTATCAGCTTATGATTGCATCCATTGCAGGTTGCAGTGGATCTGTCTTTCGAAAGATTTTAGCAAAGCAACGCATCGAAGTGGAAGATATTCAAATTACTGCTGAGGCAACAAGAAATCCCGACGAAGCAAACCGAATCGAAAAGATAACCTTACATTTTATAATAAAAGGACATCATTTAGATCCTGAAAAAATGTACAAAAACTTGGCAATTGCTAGAAAAAACTGTTCAATGGTACGTTCAGTTGAGAACAGTATCGAAATTGAAGAAACGGTGAAGACGATTGAATTGAGTCGTTAAAATTTTCTGGACGAGGTATAAAATTCATATGTCAGAAAGAAACTAAGGGAAAAAGAAAGGACTAACATATATGAAAAAACATCATTGGCTTTTTCCGCTATCCATCATAGCTCTTATGTTTACTTTTGTATTCCCAATAAGTAGTTTAGGTGCAGAAAAAGAAGATAAAAAAGACCCATATGAAATACCTAGTCATGTGCTTAACATTTCAAAAGATAATACTTTTCCAAATTCTACGGAGGACCAAGAAGTAATTGAACCAAGTGAACTAACCAAAGAACTAATGGATGAACTAGAGATGAAAATAGAAAATCCAGTTCTAATAAAAATGTTAAATGAAACATCGTTAAACCCATCCCCTATAGCGCTTGGCTATCGTGGTATGGTATATATTGGCCGTTGGCCTCTAAATTACGAGTCATTAGAAACAACAATTAATTGGGAGTATCAACAAATTAATTCGAATGAAATCAACAATACTGGTGGGACAGAAGCGCAAGAGCTTAATTATGTCCAACAGGAACAAAAAGAAATTAAAGGCGCATTAACAAACAAAATCAACAATCCCGATGACGTAAAGAAAATGATGTTATTAAAGTCTAAGGAGAAAACAAAGCTTCCGCTTTCTTATCAAACCGTTATTGGAAAAAACACAAAAAAGGACAATACCTATAATGTCCCAGCTAGTAAGCATGCCACGCTTAATTCCTACGCCCCGGCAGTAAATGAAAAAGGACAAATTACATTTGGAGAAGTATATATAAAGTTAAAAGGTTCCAAAAAGTCCATTGTTGTAAAAAATGTTACAAAGCAAGGGATAGGTGCATGGATTCCAATCCAAGATCATGTCTCATTCTCATACAATGTAAAATAGGTAAAAATGCTATCGACGAATCGATAGCATTTTTCCTTTACAGAAAGTGTATTTTATGGATTGATTTTTTAATCTCTTCTGTTATAATTTTAATTAAATATTCAGAACATACTAATCGGTTAGTATGAATTTCTTGTGAATAGGAGGTATGTTACTTAATGGAGAACCTATGGTTGGAACATATTCCTGAAGGAAATCCTAGTGAAATTCAAATCCCAGAAGAACCGCTACCTAGTTTATTCTCCAAATCAGTTGAAATGTATCCAGATCATATTGCAATTACTTTTTTTAATCAAACCCTAACTTACAGGGAGTTGGATAATCAAATAAAGAATGTGGCACGCTCTTTATTTCAGATGGGTGTTAGTAGATCGGATAAAGTAGCTCTTATGTTACCGAATTGTCCGCAATATGTGATTAGCTATTATGCAACCCTATATTGTGGAGCCACGATTGTACAACTTAATCCAATGTACAAAGCTGCTGAATTACTTCATGTATTAAATGATTCGGAAGCAGAAGTGTTAATCGTACACGATAAATTACTACCAGTTGTTGAGAAAATACAAAAACAAACGCCATTAACAGCAATTATTACGGCATCTTTTGAAAACGGTTCCAAATTTGATGATTTTTGCAAGCAAAGTAATTTACCATTACCTGATGTTCACATTCCTGTGGATGATATTGCCGTATTGCAATATACAGGTGGTACAACCGGTAGATCAAAAGGTGCAATGCTAACGCATTATAATTTAGTGGCCAATACGCTACAAGCTTATGCTACCTCGCAATCAAGAACCATGTTAGGAAAAGAAAGGGTACTGACTATTTCTCCATTGTTTCATGTGTATGGAATGACAAGTTGTATGAATTTGACATTTTACATCGGTGGAAATCTTATCTTAGTACCAAATTTTGATGTAGAACAAACGGCAAGAATTATTGAACAAACAAAACCGACTATTTTTCCAGGAGTACCTACCATGTATATTGCGTTAGTTAACTATTGTAAAGATCATCCGTTTGACCTTAGCAGTATACGAACATGTACAAGTGGATCAGCTCCCTTACCAATGGAAGTCATACAAGCATTTAATGAAACAACAGGCTCCAGCGTTGCGGAGGGATATGGTTTGTCTGAGGCATCCCCAGTCACTCATCGTAACCCTATTTCTGGTTTACAAAAGCCAGGAAGTATCGGAATACCTATTCCCAATACGAGAGCAAAAATCGTTGATATTGCCTCAGGTGAAGAGGATCTGCCGATAGGTGAAGTTGGAGAAATGGTCGTACAAGGTCCCCAAATTATGAAAGGCTATTGGAAGCAGCCAGAAGAGACGGATAAAGTACTACGTGATGGTTGGTTATATACGGGTGATCTAGCCAAAATGGATGAAGACGGGTTCTTTTATATTGTGGGAAGGAAGAAAGAATTAATTATTGCTAGCGGGTATAACATTTATCCAATCGAGATTGAAGATGTGATTTATTCCCATCCAAATGTATTGGAAGCAGCAGTTATCGGAATTCCAGATAAGTATCGTGGAGAAACCGTAAAAGCTTATGTCGTACGAAAAGATAGTCAGGATCTTACAGAAACAGAATTAATTCAATTTTGTAGAGACAATTTAGCTTCTTTTAAAGTTCCTAGGTTGGTTGAATTTGTGGAGGATTTACCAAAAACAGCTGTAGGAAAGATTCTAAAGCGTGCTTTAAAAGAGCAGTTAGATACAAATAATGCGACGAAATGATAAATAGGGAAAAGGAGAGAGTGCAATGGATTTACGATTATCGGAAGAGCAAAGAATGGTACAAAAAACGATACGGAAATTTGTTGAGAAGGAATTAATGCCTCTAGAGAATGAAGTACTTCGAAATGAACGAAATGGCATGCCAAGCTTATCTGCAGAAAAACAAGAGGAACTTCAATTAAAAGCAAAAGAAGCAGGATTCTGGGGGATCAATACACCAACAGAATATGGTGGAGCTGATTTGGGTCAGATGATGCAAGCAATTGTTACGATGGAAGTTTCAAAGACATTTGTTCCATTTACATTTGGAGGTTCTGCGGATAATATCCTTTATTACGGTAATGAAGAACAAAAGAAAAAATATTTAATTCCGACAATTAATGGAGAGAAGAAATCATGTTTTGCAATGACAGAACCAGGTGCTGGATCTGACACTCAAAATATTAAAATGACAGCTGTAAAAGATGGTAATGAGTGGGTTCTAAATGGAGAGAAAACATTTATAACAGGTGGAAATGAAGCTGATTTTGTTATGGTAATCGCAATAACTGATAAAGACATGCATCAAAAAACAAAAGGAAGAGACGGTGTCACTTGTTTTATTGTTGATCGGAATATGGGCTGGAAATCAGAATATATTCATACGATGGGAGACTGGGGGCCAGCAAGTTTAGTTTTTGACAATGTTAGGGTCCCAGAAGAAAACATACTTGGTGAACTTCATGCAGTTGGCTATAAACTTGGATTGGAATGGATCGGCTTTGCCAGGTGGATAGTCGGTGCCCGGGCAGTTGGTTCTGCTGAACGCTTACTACAAATGGCAATTGATTATTCTAAAGAGCGGGAGACATTTGGAAGGCCAATTTCTGATAGGCAAGCTATTCAATGGCAGATTGCTGATTCTGCAGTAGAGATTGAAGCAGCAAAATGGATAGTATTAAATGCTGCCTTTACTTTAGACAATGGTGAAGATAATCGCCATCTTGCTTCGATGGCAAAATTATATGGTTCTAATATGGGAAATCGTGTAGTAGATCGGGTTATGCAAATCCATGGAGGCATGGGTTATACAAAAGAGTTGCCAATTGAACGCTGGTATCGAGAAGCTAGATTATGGAGAATTTATGATGGTACAGATGAGATTCAACGATTAATTATTTCTCGCAATCTATTAAAAGAAAATGTGAAGCTAGGGCAATATATTTAATAAACAATTCAAAGAAAAGCAGGAAGGAAGGGGAAACATGGTTAAACGTTTTGAAGGAAAAGTAGTATTTGTAACCGGTGGAAGCAGAGGGATTGGCAAAGGAATCTTGCAATTATTTGCTGAAGAAGGTGCAAAAGTAGCTATCATTGATATCAATGAACAAGCATTGCAAGAAACAGAAGCGGAATTTACTGAGAAAGGCTATGATATCTTGGCTCTTCAAGCCAATGTAGTTCATGCAGAGGAGGTAAGTAACGCAGTAGAAGAAGTCGTTCATAAGTTTGGGACAATTGATATTCTTGTAAACAATGCCGGGGTTATCCGGGATAATATGCTTTTTAAGATGACAGATAGTGATTGGCAGCAGGTCATGGATGTTCATTTGAAAGGTTCATTCCATGCTGCCCGTGCTGTTCAATCTCATATGGTAAAGCAAAAGTATGGGCGAATTATTACGATTTCATCCACTTCTGCCTTAGGTAATCGTGGTCAAGCTAACTATGCAACAGCTAAAGCAGGTTTACAGGGTTTTACCAAAACACTAGCAATCGAATTAGGCAAGTTTGGTATTACAGCTAATTCGGTTGCGCCAGGATTTATTGAAACAGATATGACTAAGGCAACAGCAGAAAGAGTTGGCGTACCATTTGATGAATTCGTCAAAGCAAGTGTTAGTCAAATTCCTGTCGGTAGAAGTGGAAAACCTGCGGATATAGCAAATGCAGTAGCATTTTTTGCGGATGAACAATCTTCGTTCGTTAATGGCCAAGTGATTTATGTTGCTGGAGGACCAAAAAATTAATAAGGAGGCATAAGATGTATTACCATCTGATAGGTAAACAATCAAATAAAGTAAAGAACGTTGTGGAACGGGGCTTGGTCAAACGGTTTGCAGAATCAATTCGAGATGCTCACCCGCTGTTTATCGATGAACAAGTAGGTAAGCAGTCTAGATATGGGGAAAACATTGCACCATCTACATTTCCGCGTGTTTTTGACTTTGGTACAGTCCATGGGTTAAACCTGCCTAACAAGGGATTAATCCATGGTGAACAGGTATATCAATACGAACGTCCCCTTTTAGTCAATGAAGTTCTTTATTGTTATACCGTTATTGATAGTTATGATGAGAAACAAGGGAAAAATGGGTTAATGGGATTCTTGAAAATTAAGCGGTATGGTGAAGATGCTCATGAGAAAGTTGTTTTTATGGAAGAATCTACAATCATTATTACAGAGACAGTAAGGAAGGCGATGCAAGTATGAAATACAATGTAGAGGAATTGCAGATGCAAGAATCGCTGGAAACTATCCTTGAGCCTGTAACTAGAATGGATTTAATTAAATACTCAGGAGCGTCAGGGGACTTTAATCCGATTCATACCATTGATGAAGAAGCAGAAAAGGCAGGGTTACCTGGGATCATCGCTCATGGTATGTGGACAATGGGCAATTTATCAAAATTGTTTACGCCATATTATGATCAAGGCTTTATTCAGGGTTTTCAAATCCGTTTTTCCGGGATGGTTTTTCTTCAAGATGTTATTACGTTAAAAGCAGAGTTGAATGAAGCAAAAGTAGATTATTTAGATTTTAATGTTAAAGCTTTGAATCAAAATGAGAAAGTAGTATTAAAAGGAAAAGTACGATTTGCTAAATATCGTTGATGCTATATCGTTATTTACTATAAGAGACGGAGGTTAGTTTCATGAATCGTGATGCTGTTGTTGTTTCTGCAGTTCGAACGCCAATTGCCAGGCAAGGGGGAGCTTTAGCGACTGTTCCCGCTCATATATTTGGGGCAGAAGCTATAAAGGAAGCAGTAAATCGGGTCAATGTCGATCCGGAAGATATTGATGATGTCATTCTTGGCAATGTATTAAGCGGAGGTGGTAATATTGCCCGCTTAACCGCATTACAAACGAATTTATCTATACAAATTCCTGGCCTAACTGTGGATAGACAATGTGGATCGGGTATTAATGCTGTTGTTTTAGCTGCACAAGCAATTCAGTCAGGCAATGGCGATGTCATTGTAGCAGGTGGAGTTGAAAGTATGAGTAGGGCACCCTACTTAATGGATCGAGCAGAACGTCCATATAGTCCAGCACCACCATCCTTTCGCAAATCAACACTGTCCCCATCTGAAATTGGTGATCCGCCAATGGGGATAACTGCTGAAAATTTAGCCACAAAATATAATATAACAAGAGAGGAACAAGATCAATTTGCCTTAGAAAGTCAGCAAAAAATGTCTAATGCAATGGAATTAGGCTACTTTGATGAGCAAATTGTCCCTATTACCGTACCTATTCGTAAAAGCGACCCTTTCGTATTCGATGAAGATGAGCATCCACGACCACAAACGAATTTGCAAGGTTTAGCGAAATTGCCACCTGCCTTTTTAGAGGATGGTACGGTTACTGCGGGTAGCAGTTCAGGATTGAATGATGCTGCAGCTGCACTAGTAATCATGGCTAGAGAAAAAGCAGAACGTTTAGGGTTAAAACCATTAGCGATTATTCGTCAAGCAGCAGTAGCTGGTGTTGATCCAAATATCATGGGGATTGGTCCTGTACCAGCAACGAAGAAACTGATGGAAAAGGCGGAACAGCGCTTGGATGAGATGGATATAATCGAATTGAATGAGGCCTTTGCTGCCCAAGTAATCGCATGCGATCGAGAATTAGGGTTTGATAAAGCAAAGTTGAATGTAAATGGAGGAGCGATTTCCCATGGTCATCCGCTTGGAGCAACTGGTGCAATCTTAATAACAAAAGCGATTTATGAATTACAACGTCGTCAAGGAAGGTATGCATTAGTCACTGCTTGTATAGGTGGAGGGCAAGGTATAGCCACAATAATTGAGAGAGAATAGGTTGATTTTAGTGTTTTGCAGTGAAACATTGATTTGACTGTATTTATGATGGTATGTAAAATGGGTCGTTCCCAGCAAATAAAAATACCAAATCCCTTTTAGAAAAAAGAGATTTGGTATTTTTGTATTTCGTTTATACATATCCCTGTCCATTTAATTAAACAGCGAGACTTATTTCTAGCAAGCCAGAAGAATAGCTTTCTACTCCTTGCTGTTATCATGGTCATCTTGGGATCTAGTCTCATCCATATATTCTTTCATTCTTTTTTTATTCGGTGTAAGTGTCAAACCTAGGTATTTTCTTTCCTGATTGGCGTCTTTGTAGAATGCTACAGCCATTAATATGACGACTACACTAAATGGTAGTGCTGAGATAATTGCTGCAGATTGTAATGCATCTAAGCCGGTTTCTCCACCCGATAAAAGTAATACATATGCAATTGCTGATAACGATAATCCCCATACAATTTTCACAAAATTCTTAGGATGCAACGTTCCAAAAGCTGTTTGCATACCCAAAACAAATGTTGCAGAATCGGCTGAGGTAATGAAGAAGGACGATATAAGTACCAAAGCGATAATCGATAAAATGATACTTATAGGTAGTTCATTGAATATACCAAACAACTGCGTTTCAGGTGGCAACTCAAATAGTTGCGGTACACTTTGCCCCGCTTCAATTCCTGTTAGACCAAATGCACTAAACCAAAATATACTCACAATGGTTGGAACGAATAATACCGCAAGGATAAATTCGCGGATTGAACGTCCTCGTGAAACCCTTGCAATAAATATACCTACAAAGGGGCTCCAACTCATCCACCAGCCCCAGTAATATATAGTCCAAGACTGCATCCACTCATGTTTTTGCTCATTTAAGGGAGCTACATCCAAACTGCTGAATATTAATGTAGATAAATAGTCACCGGTTGCACTTGGAACCATATTGAGTATAAGTAGTGTTGGCCCAAGAATTAAAATAGCAATAAACAGTAGACCTGCTAATATCATATTTAAATTACTTAAATACTGAATCCCCTTACTTAGACCACTCCAAGCACTATATAAGAACAACACCGTAACAATGGCGATGATAATACCTTGAACGAATATATTGTTCGGGATGCCGAAGAGGTAGTTCAACCCTCCGTTAATTTGCATTGCCCCTACCCCTAAAGAAACAGCTACTCCAATAATTGTGGCGAACACTGCTAACACATCTACAATGTTACCGATAGGTCCATCTACTTTATTTCCTAAAACAGGCCGCAATGTTTTGGAAATTAAACCAACTTCCCCTTTTCTAAACTGTGAATAAGCTAAAGCAAGTGCTACAATACCGTACACTGCCCAAGGGTGGAATCCGTAGTGTAGAAATGTTGACCTCATTGCTTCAGCTAAGGCAGCTTTTGTTTCTGCATCAGCAGTTGGGGGAGCAAGGTAATGAGAGATTGGCTCAGATGAACCATAAAATACTAGACCAATTCCCATACCGGCACTAAATAACATTGTTAACCATGATATCGTGTTAAATTCAGGTTTCTCCGTTGGTTTACCCAGTTTGAGTTTGCCGATTGGACTAAATCCTAAAAAGATACAGAATATCAGGATTAAAGTAAAAAGTGTCATATAATACCAACCAAAAGCTTCTGTAATCCAAGCACCAATAGCTCCAGAATATGTACCAAATTGATCAGGAAAAATAGCGCCTAAGAGTACCAGTATTCCGACGATAATTGATGCATAAGTGAATACACTAGAAAAATTCTTGTTGCGTTGATTCATGAAAAAGATGTATCCTCCTTGTTATTATTTAAAAGATGTTTTTTATTCTATCACAATAATAAGGCTATTCACAGTTTATCCTCTAGATTCACTTTCCAATATGCTCTCATAAAAAAGTGACTGTTAGAAACATTTTTCCCTATCTTAGTGATTAAGAATATTCACTGAACTCGAATCGACAGATATCTATTCAATCCGTATAATGATACTCATAATCAATAGAAAGGACGCTGTACCATGAAAGCCAAAATTATGATTAAGAGTATTGATTTATTTGATGAAAAAGGTTTCACGGAGACTTCAATTCAAGATATTGTGGATAGCATTGATGCAACGAAAGGAACATTTTATTATTACTTTACAAGTAAGCAAGAATTATTACGAGATATTCATTTAACCTATATTCATAATTTGCTCAAGGAACAAGCCGAAATTATCAATGATTCATCAAAAAACGTGAAAGAAAAACTTTATACAATGATTTATTCGATTATTAATAAGATCGAAACACAAGGCAAATATGCTCGCATTATATTCCGAGAAATGCGTCATTTAGATGATGCTAATCTGGAACAAATTAAACAAAAGCGAAAGGAATTCCGATTAAACTTTCAAAAATTAATCCAAGAAGGAGTGGACAAAGGGGAATTCCAAAGTCAGGTACGTACGGATATCCTTTCATTTGCGATATTGGGAATGGTCAACCGCACATATTATTGGTTCCAACCAGATGGGGAATTATCAGAGGAAGAATTAACGGATTTATATATGGAAATGATACTGAATGGAATTAACTGAGTTTGTCCATATAAATTGAGGTTTTAGATACCCTTCTTTTTCTAACTATTTCAGAAAGCTAGAAAATGGAAATAAAAAAGGGTTGATTTTTACACTTTATTACTTTATCATAGTGAAGTACTAAAGAGAAAGAAAGTGGGGAACGAACATGGAATGGGTTGTTATTGTATCTGTTCTTGTGATGACGATATTAAGTTTATTACGTGTTAATGTAATTATTGCAATATTAGCAGCTGCTCTTACTGCTGGTTTAATGTCAGGTTTAAACGTTGTCGATTCGATTGATTTGCTTGTTGATGGAGTGGGTGGCGGTGCTAATACGGCATTAAGTTATATATTATTAGGGGCATTTGCTGTTGCCATAAGCTACACTGGAATTACGTCATTGTTGGTGAACTATCTGATACGTATGTTAACTGGTAAAAAGACAATGATGTTATTAGCAATTGCTGGAGTAGCTTCACTTTCGCAAAACCTAGTACCTGTGCATATTGCTTTTATTCCGATTTTAATCCCGCCATTACTTAAATTATTTGATCGCATGCGCTTAGATCGAAGGGCAGTAGCTACTGCATTGACATTTGGATTAAAAGCACCATATATTTTGATTCCAGCAGGTTTTGGATTAATTTTTCACGAGACGATTGTTGAAGGAATGAACCAAAATGGTGCGGATATAACAGTTGGTGAAACAACGATGGCAATGCTGATCCCTGGTTCTGGAATGATTGTAGGATTGTTAATCGCTATTTTCTTCAGTTATCGTAAGGAACGAGATTATGGTTCTTTAGAAAGTGAAACCGAAATGGCTGCAGTGGTAGAACCGAAAGACATTCAGTTTAATAAACAGCACTTATTTACGTTAATCTCAATAGTAGCAGCATTGGTAGTTCAAATTATTACCGATAATTTAATTGTTGGGGCACTTACTGGTCTTGTATGTATGTTCCTGTTCCTTGTTATTCCGTTTAGTAAAGGGGATCGAGTTATTTCTGAAGGTATCGGAATGATGGGGACAATTGCCTTTGTAATGCTGGTAGCAGCAGGATACGGGAACATATTAACGGAAACTGGAGCTGTTGAGGCTCTTGTAGAAGTTTCGTCTGGATTCTTGGATAATAATCAAGCGCTTATTGCTTTTATCTTATTGTTAGTTGGTTTACTTGTAACGATTGGAATTGGTTCTTCATTTGGAACGATACCAATATTAGCTGCTTTATATGTACCAATTTGCTTAGCAGCTGGATTTTCACCAATGGCTACAGCAGCGTTAATTGGCACAGCTGGAGCACTAGGAGACGCAGGATCTCCGGCTTCCGACAGTACACTTGGTCCAACATCAGGTTTAAATGCAGATGGAAAGCACCATCACATTTGGGATACGGTAGTACCAACTTTTATCCATTATAATATTCCATTATTTATTTTTGGTTGGATTGCAGCTATTGTTCTTTAAAAGGCATGTTTTAAAACAAAACCATTGGTTCTGTAGGCTGTCGAGAAAGTTATCGGCAGTCTTTTTTTGCTTTTTTTCCTGAAATTCCATCTTTTTTTGTTATTCATAAGAAGAAAACCTATAGGCGGTAATGGTTTTGTCACTTACTCTAGAAGATTGACCACTACATCGATGTCTTCAAAAAGTACGCAAACAAGCATTACTGAAGGCTTTCTGCAAGAATATGGAGAAGAGTGTCCTTCACCAGAGTCTTTTTCGGTGAAGGGTGGGCGAAATACTACGAGACTCCTGCGGAGAAACGGCGATCCGAGACCTCGCAGTGGCGGTTTTTTACGAGGAGGATCGGGCGTTCATCCCCGGAAAGCGAGTGGTTTTTGGCCGCACGGGCGCACAAAAAAAGCTTGTAGAAAAACACGGGGTTTCTCTACAAACTGCAAAACCATTGGTTCTGTTTATTAATTCGAGTAACATTGTACAATAAGAAGAATAAAAACAGGTCGGCAGGAGATAGTAAAAAGAAAAACAGGTGGGATTGTTATGAATAAAATTACTGCGCTCACAATCCTTGTACTTCTTGCTATTTCCTTTATATGTATGTCCACTGTTTCAGCTAATGGCTATGGTTGGGGTTATAGTAAGAATTCAAACCATGAACTTCCAGATATAGGGAAATATAAAGGGATGTTAGATAAATACAATGCTTATTATGCGGACGACTCCGGGGCAAAGAATATTTATCTCACCTTTGACAATGGTTATGAGCAAGGATATACAGATAATATTCTTAATGTATTAAAAAAACATGATGTACCAGCTACCTTTTTTGTAACAGGACACTATGTAGATAGTAAACCTGATTTAGTCAAACGTATGGTAGACGAGGGGCATATTGTAGGTAACCATTCGTATCATCATCCAGATTTCTCTATTATGGATAAAGATGCAATTAAAGAAGAGTTAGAAACATTGGAGGATGCTGTAGCTGAAGTCTCTGATCAAAAGGAGATCAAATACTTACGCCCGCCAAGAGGTATGTTTAATGAAAATACATTAAAATGGTCAAAAGAATTAGGTTATATTCACATTTTTTGGTCACTTGCCTTCATTGATTGGGAGACAAACAAGCAAAAAGGATGGAAGTATGCTTATGATCAAATTATGGATCAAATTCACCCCGGAGCGATTATGTTATTACACACTGTATCGTCGGATAATGCAGAAGCACTTGACCATATTATTAATAAATTAAAGAAACAAGGCTACAGTTTTAAGAGTTTAGACGACCTCGTTTTAAAAGACCAATTACCTCCAGCATTATATGGGTTATAATCTTAGAAAAGCTTCATTCTAGTATACCAATACGAGATGAAGCTTTTTTATTTAAGAACCCATTGCTTTATTTAAAATTTTCGCAACCTTTGGTATACTAGTGAAAAAACAAGGAGTTGTTAATAATGCGACGAGAAGATTTAATTGCTCCACCTAATTATAATATTGCAATGGAAATGGAAAGACATGCAAAAGATCCGAACAAGCTTGCGTTAATCTGGGAAAACCAAGCAGGAGATCAATATTCTATTACATATAATGATTTAGTAAGAAATGCAAATAGAATTGGAAACGCTTTCCTTGAAAGTGGTCTACAGAAAGGCGATAAAATTTTGGTTATGGTGCCTCGTTTAATTAAGGCATATGAAGTATATTTAGCTGCATTAAAAACAGGGATTATAATTATTCCTAGTTCAGAAATGTTAAAGACAAAGGACCTCCAATATCGTGTAACACATGGAGAAGTTCGTGGCATCATAAGTTATTATCCATACATTGACCAATATCTAACGATTGATCAATATGAAGACTTGCATCGGTTCGTCATTGGAAAACCTCAAGATGGATGGCTTTTTTTAGATGGCTTAATGGAGGATGCGAGTGATCAATTACAAGTAGCAGAAACAAGAAGGGACGATATCGCCTTTTTACCTTATACATCGGGGACAACAGGCAATCCAAAAGGAGTTGTCCATACGCATGGATGGGGTTTTGCTCACTTAAAAACAGCCGCAGAAAACTGGTTATCGATTAATAATGGCGATAAAGTGTGGGCGACAGCTGGACCAGGTTGGCAGAAATGGGTTTGGAGTCCATTCTTATCCGTTTTAGGTGTAGGGGCTACAGGCTATATTTACAATGGAAAGTTTGATGCGAAAACATATTTACAATTGTTACAAGAGCATAAAATTAATGTTTTATGCTGTACGCCTACAGAATATCGAATGCTGGCAAAAGCGGATCATCTAGATGGATATGATTTATCTGCATTGCATAGTGCTGTATCAGCTGGAGAACCCTTAAATGTTGAAGTCATTGATACATTTCAACGTTATTTTAACATCACTGTTCGTGATGGTTACGGGCAAACCGAGAATACATTATTACTAGGTTTCTTGAAAGGTATGGAGGTTAAACCTGGGTCAATGGGAAAACCTACTCCCGGAAACGATGTGGATATCATTGATGAAAATGGAGAACCTGTCACACCTGGTGAAGTAGGTGACATTGCTGTTAGACTTGATTGTCCAGCATTGTTTCGTGAATACTATAAAGATGAAGAACGAACGAATATGTCAAGACGAAGGGAATATTATATTACAGGTGATCAGGCTTCCAAGGATGAAGAAGGATATTTTTGGTTTGAGGGAAGAAGCGATGACATTATTATAAGTTCAGGGTATACCATTGGCCCTTTTGAAGTAGAAGATGCTTTAGTTAAACATCCTGCTGTACAGGAGTGTGCCGTTGTAGCCAGTCCAGACGAACTGCGAGGAAATATTGTAAAAGCCTTTATTGTATTACGTGATGGGTCCCGTGCAGAAGAACCACTGATTAAACAGCTACAAGATCATGTAAAAACACTAACAGGACCTTATAAATATCCAAGAAAGATTGAGTTCATTGATGAACTACCAAAAACCACATCAGGAAAGACAAGGAGAGTAGAATTACGAAATAGAGAAAAAATTAAAACGCAATGATTAGTCAAAAAACAAGGAGCATTTCATGCTCCTTGTTTTTTACCGCTGCCTTATGTTTAATAACCAAATTACTTTGGGAATAATAGTTATGAAGTCAGGTTATGACTGGTTTTAAGTAAAGGTTAAAAAAATTTGATCAAACCTCTTGAAAGTCAAAGAAGGTCAGAGTATAATGATAATCAAAGGTCAAAGATAGTCAAAGTCAAACTAGAGTAAACAACATTAAATGATAATTCCAAGGAGGAATGGAAATGCTTTGTCAAAATTGTGGTCAAAACGAAGCAAGTATAAATGTTGCAATGAATATTAATCATCAACAAATGCAAATGCATCTTTGTAATGAATGTTTTCGTGAAATCCAAGGACAAATGATGAATTCCAATGACTTCTTCTCAAATACACCATTTGGAAATGCTTCTAACGCATTTTCTCAGCAAGGAAATGGAGCACAAAAAATGGGCACAAGAACGAAAGAGAAAAATGGGAACCGTGGGAATGGATTAATTGATCAACTTGCCAAAAATGTGACACATGCAGCAAGAGCTGGATTAATTGATCCGGTTATTGGAAGAGATAAAGAAGTAAAACGTGTAACGGAAACCTTAAATCGAAGAAATAAGAATAATCCGGTATTAATTGGCGAGCCGGGTGTTGGTAAAACGGCAATCGCAGAAGGATTAGCCTTGAAGATTACGGAAGGTGATGTTCCTGCTAAATTAATGAACAAGGAAATCTATATGCTAGATGTGGCATCTTTAGTTGCGAATACTGGTGTTCGAGGTCAATTCGAAGAACGTATGAAGCAGCTTATTCAAGAATTGCAAGAACGTCAGGAAGTTATCTTGTTCGTGGATGAAGTTCACCTTATAGTTGGAGCAGGTACGGCAGAAAGTTCACAAATGGACGCTGGCAATATCTTAAAACCTGCATTAGCACGTGGGGAGCTACAACTAATTGGTGCTACAACATTGAAAGAATATCGTCAAATTGAAAAGGATGCTGCACTTGAACGTCGTTTGCAACCAATTATGGTAAAAGAGCCAACGAGTGAAGAAGCGGTGCAAATACTACAAGGAATAAAAGATCGCTATGAAAATTTTCATGAGGTTCGTTATTCTGATGATGCGATTCAAGCTTTCGTAACACTTTCAAAACGTTATATTCAAGATAGATATTTACCAGATAAGGCAATTGATCTGATGGATGAAGTTGGTTCACGCTTGAACCTATCAAATTCTCAAAAAGATTCTGATTCCATTAATCAACGCTTAAACGAAATAATTAAAGAGAAAGAAGATGCAGCAGAAAAAGAAGATTATGAACGTGCTGCTCATTTAAGATATCAGGAGATACAATTACAAAAACAATTAGATAAAGCAAAAGATGAAGAGCAAGTAATCGATGTAGACATTTCTGATATCCAATTAATTGTGGAAGAAAAAACAGGTATTCCGGTTACAAAGCTACAAGCCGATGAGCAAGAAAAAATGAAAAACATTGGTAAAAACTTAGGAGCAAAAGTAATTGGACAAGACGTTGCTGTTAATAAAGTAGCAAAAGCAATTCGTCGAAGTCGTGCCGGCTTAAAATCAACGTATCGACCAATCGGTTCTTTCCTATTTGTAGGTCCTACTGGGGTAGGGAAGACGGAATTAACGAAAGCATTAGCTGAAGAACTATTTGGCTCAAGGGATTCATTAATTCGATTAGATATGAGTGAATATATGGAAAAACACGCCGTGTCCAAAATTATTGGTTCACCTCCTGGTTATGTAGGCCATGAGGAAGCAGGACAATTAACGGAGAAAATTCGCAGAAACCCTTATTCCATTATATTGTTAGATGAAATTGAAAAAGCACATCCAGATGTGCAGAATATGTTCTTACAAATTATGGAGGATGGTCATTTAACAGATTCACAAGGAAGAACAGTGAGTTTTAAAGAAGCTGTCATTATTATGACAAGTAATGCTGGAACTGGGGTTAAGACGGTTAATGTAGGATTCAATAGTGATTCACATGAATCGGTTTCTACTTTGGAGAATTTAAGTGCTTACTTCAAACCAGAATTCTTAAACCGTTTTGATGCGATTATCCAATTCAATGAACTTACTGAAGAAAACTTAATGGAAATTGTTGATCTTATGCTTTCAGATCTACAAAAAACCATGGAAGAGAATAATGTTACCATTACGATAACAAAAGAAGCTAAAGAAGTATTAGTTCGACTTGGCTATGATCGCCGTTTTGGTGCAAGACCTTTACGCAGGGTTATCCAAGATAAGATTGAAGACCAACTAACCGACTTAATTTTAGAGGATAACCATATAGAAACTGTTCAAGTAGATGTTATCGATAATAATATTGTGGTGAAACAAGCATAGGAAATGATAAAAACCGCTGACTGTGAATGAAGTCAGCGGCTTTTTTTATGCCCTCATAACTCCCAGAAACTTACTTTAAAGCAATTAAATAATTCCATCGCTTTTGTAAAAAGATAAGTTTATCTATATAAGAAAGAGGATGCATTTTCATGGGCAAAAGCAGCGTTTTATTTGGAATTATTGCTTTTTTTATATGCTTTAACGGTAATATGCTATCTATACATAGTGAAGCATCTTCATCAGAAATGCAGGTTCACTTTATTGATGTTGGTCAAGGAGATAGCATGTTGATAAAAACACCTGGAAATAAAAATATTTTAATTGATGGTGGCCCCCCTGATGCGGGAAAGAAGGTTGTATCGTATTTAAATGAAAAAAAAATAGACAAGATCGATCTCTTAGTAGCTACCCATCCAGATGTCGATCATATTGGTGGATTACCTTATATAATGAAGCATATAAAGGTAAAGAAGATCCTAGATTCTGGAAAGCTTCACACAACAAGAATGTATGCGAAATATATTCAAGAAATACGTAAACAGGAGATACCAGTCAAAGTTGCCAAACAAAACGAAAAAATATTGCTTGATCCTGCTGTAGATATTCAAGTATTAAACACATACAAGAAATCGAGAAGCAATAATCAATCTTCCATTGCATTAAAGATGTCTTATGAAGCAATGGATATCCTATTTATGAGTGATGTCGAAATTGAACAGGAAAAAGAAATTATGAAAAATGTCGATGTGGATGCGGAGGTTATTAAAGTTGGCCATCATGGTTCAAATACAAGTACATCATTGAAATTCTTAAAAGCAGTAAGCCCAGATACAGCCATTCTAACATATAGCAAAGACAATGATTATGGTCATCCAGTTGACCGTGTTATCAATAATCTCTACCGCGTAAATGCTAATATATATTCTACTGGTGCGCTAGGAAATTTAGTAATTCGTACGGATGGTGAAGATTACCTGGTACTTCCAGAAAGAGAACCATTATATGATTTAGATGCAAGTTAATAATTTACAAAAATATACAAAAATGATATCATATTGATATAAAAAGGGATGGGGAAGGTGTGTCAATGATGATTCAAGAAAAACCGGCATGGACGATGAATGGTTTTTTGGGAATTTTACTTATTGCAGGATTACTTGTGGTAACCATATTAAGTCTGATTCAGCAACAATTTATCATAGGAATTACTTGCTTGGTTGTTGCAATCACCTTAGGTAGTGGTATTACGTTGGTTCAGCCTAACCAGTCACAAGTTGTTATCTTTCTTGGGAAATATATGGGGAGTATTCGGAGAGAAGGTATAGTAGTGACGGTACCTTTTTCCATACGAAAAACAATTTCACTTCGCGTGCGTAACTTTAATAGCAATCGGCTAAAAGTAAATGATGTAAATGGTAATCCAATTGAGATTGCTGCGGTTATTGTCTTTAAAGTTGTCGATAGTGCCAAAGCAGTTTTCGATGTCGATCGTTATGAACAATTTGTAGAAATTCAAAGTGAAACAGCAATACGTGCTGTTGCAACAAAATATCCTTATGATACTTTTTCGGATGCTGAATTAACGTTAAGAGGCAATGCAGAGGAAGTTTCGAATGAATTGACTAAGGAGTTACAAGCTCGATTAAATGTGGCAGGCGTGCAAGTTATTGAGACGAGATTAACACATCTTGCTTACTCTACAGAGATAGCTCAGGCCATGCTTCAGCGTCAGCAAGCAAGTGCAATCATTGCAGCTAGAAAGCAGATTGTTGAAGGTGCTGTTGGCATGGTTCAAGATGCTATTCATCAATTGGAAAGCAATGGAGCAATGGAACTCGATGATGAACGGCGGGTTGCAATGGCAAATAACCTACTTGTTTCTATTGTCTCTGATCATGGAACTACGCCTGTAGTAAATACAGGATCCCTATATCAATAACTTAAAAGAGGGGTAATATGTCGAAGAAGAAGAGCTTTCCGCTACGAATCGATCCAAAGCTTTATGAACTGTTACAGATTTGGGCAAAAGATGAATTCCGGAGTGTAAATAGTCATGTGGAATTTTTACTTCGAGATGCAGTGAAGAAAGCAGGAAGGTTGCCAAAGAGCCAAGATAAAAAAATTGGAGAAGATTGAAGCTACATGCAGCTGCGCATGTAGCTTTTTTTTTGCTAAAGAAGGTCCACAATATACGTGCCTATTTATTAATAGAGGTATTGACATTTTTAAGATATGGTTATATGGTTAATTACATAAGTAACGAACCAAATAACGTGAAGGTGAAAACATATGAAAAATCATTTAGACGAAAATAAGCCAATCTTTCTCCAAATTAAAGAACATTTAGAAGACTCGATTATGAATGGTTCTATTAAACCAGGTGAACGTGTACCATCTACAAATGAATTTGCTGCTTATTACCAAATTAATCCAGCCACTGCAGCTAAGGGTATTAATGAGCTCGTTGCCGAATTGATTCTGTTTAAGCGAAGGGGTGTAGGTATGTTCGTAACCGAAGAGGCAAAGGAAATTGTCCTGCAGAAACGGAAGCAAATATTCTATGACAATTATATGCTTCCATTAAAAAATGAAGCAAAAAAATTAAGTATTAGTGAGGCAGAATTAAAAGAGATGATTGAAAGGAAGGGATCTATCAATGAACGTTGACGTTTGTAATGTAACGAAACGATATGACCAGGATACAGTATTAGATAATGTATCATTTCGTCTGAATGGCCCGCAAATATATGGATTACTAGGGAGGAACGGTGCAGGAAAAACAACATTTATGGATATTATGGCGGGGAATACTTTGGCTTCCAGTGGCAATGTGCTCATAAACGGAGAGGAACCTTTTGATAATGAAGGGGTAAATGCAACTATTTGTTTAATCAAAGAAAGCAATAATTTTAAACGAGACTTAAAAATAAAAGAAATTCTTCGTGTTTTTTCATTTTTTTATCCAAACTGGGATCAACCATTAGCTGATCAATTAATTCAGGAATATCAATTAAAGCCGCATGCAAAGGTTAAAACATTATCAAAAGGGATGGAATCCGCACTTGGAATTATTGTGGGTTTAGCAAGCAAAGCACCAATTACTATCTTTGATGAACCGTATATTGGGTTGGATGCTGCAGCTCGAAAAAATTTTTACATGAAAATGTTAGAAGAATTTGAAAATGAGAAACGGATGATTATCTTTTCTACCCATCTCATTGATGAAGTCAGTTTAATGTTTCATGAAGTATTGATATTACAAGAAGGAAGGCTTGTTTTACAAGAGTCTGCAGAGGTTCTTCGTCAACGTAGCTGTGCTGTATCTGGAAGTGTCTTGGATGTAGAAGCTTTTATAAAAGATAAAGAAGTAATTGAAACAAAACAATTAGCTGGAACGATGACAGCCTATATCTTTGGAAACATAAAAGAAGCGAAAAAACAAGGTTTTCACGTAGAGGGGATACCAATACAAGAATTAATGATTCATCTAACAGAAAAGGGGAAGGGGGCATCTATAAAGTGAATAATCAATTGAAAGGACTTATCTATTTTTATATGGTTGATATCCGCCATTCTTTAAAGGTTTTTTGGATAATATTATTATCGATTCTAATGGTGTCGATTGCTTTTGGATATTATATAAAAGCAATCGATGGTGGCATGATGACATTCAGCCTAACTGGGCCAATCTATATTTACTGTAGTATCGTTGCATTTATTTCTGTAAGGGAGTACATCCCATTCGCAATTAAAATGGGGGCAACTCGAAAAAACATTTTTATTTCAATTGGGATCTTTTTTCTCCTATTATCAGCAGTCAAAGCTATCGTAGCAAGTCTTTTACAGGAACTTGTTTTATTCCTAATAACTGGAATTGGAATAGATGGATTCTATTTTCTCCATCTAGCCCATTTTATCGACGATACGTGGTATATACGAATCGGTATGGATATCATGACTATCTTCTTTGCAATGTCGTTTATGTTTATGCTTGGTTTAATCTTTTATCGATATGGTTTTTTCGGCGGGGGAATTACCCTCGGTATTGTTGGCGTTATGTTCTTATTCGGGATCGCTACTGGATGGATAGTGGATTTTATCGCCGAAATCATATCGCATCTAGATATGCTATTCTTTATACAACTATTTGCAGTTGGTATCTTCTTCTACTTCTTATCGTTTTTCATTTTAAAAAGGATGACAATTGTAAAGATGCGGTAACCTAAAACAAAAAAGGCTGTTAAGCGATCAAGCTTAACAGCCTATTGTAAACATTAAGGCATAATTAAATAGTTAAGAGAACAATTCCCAATGTAATTAGAATAAAACCAATGACAATTACCCACGATATCGGCCTTCCCCAATTCATTGTCCAGCCAATTCCGAATCGTTTTTCGATGAATATGGTTGGATCATCTTTGTTCACATAAAATTGACCAAGTTTCCAATAACGATCATCATCTCGATTAACTGTTTTTCCATTACTATCCATAGATACTGTGACTCGACTACCACCTTGCCCGGTTTTGTAAGACAGAATAAATGCCCAAATAATAATAGCAAATACAGTAATTACGGCAGTAGTTATTAAGAATCCTTGTGGAATGGAATAGATAAAAGACAGCTGTACAGTAGAGAGTAGCATCGATAATATAATTCCGCCATATATAGTAAAAGCAGACCATCTTCTACGGAAAATAGTATTCTGATGCATAGATTTTTCCGGGTTTTCCGCACTAAGCTGTTGTTTTGCCTTTCCTGTTAAGGTGTTAACAAAAATAAAGATTAATATAAGATAAAGTTGCGTAATTGGAAGTGCTAAAACAGTGCGATATGATTTTGTTGCGAAATTCGTAATTTCCCCTTGAAAGTTGTATTGCATCGGTATTTTTTCAGGTATATGTTCGTAGGAAAGAAATGTCAAGATAATCGTAGAAAAAATAAGAACAAATGGAACAATGAACCAGTTATTGGAGTATCTTAATTTCTGCTGTCTAAACTGAGTGTGGATGGCTAATTTCTGTGTTCGTTGCCTTCCCCACTTGGCAGTTGATTTTATTTGTTTCATTTTTTGATGAAATATCAAGTAAATCATAAAGCTAATTATCATAAATAAAGTAATCGTTGTCCCAACTAACCAACCAACCATTGATTCACTCATGTTTGTAAATAAACCATATCCTAGGAAAACACATATGGTTAGTAAACTAATAACACCGATGATGATGGTGTATTTTTTACGCATGGATTTCAACGCTGAAGTATCATAAATATCCGCTGGGATAGATACTCCAAAGCTTTCCGTTTTTCGGGTCCAATAAGGAATAAACATAATAGAAATAAACGCTGGTAACAATGTAAGGGTTATAAGAAGGATGAGGTTAGTCATCATTTCTACCTCCAATTTGAAAATCATGATAAATAGTCTGGCACAGGGTGAGGAATTCTTCTTTTGATAAATCTTTGCATATACTTTCAGCAATTAGTGGTCGGAGTTTTTGTTGTACTTGCTCCTTATAGATATTATCAGCTTTAGGAATACCTTCTGGACGGATAACAACACCCTTTTGTCGGTGAATTTGCAAAAAACCATCTTGTTTTAATTGTTGATAAGCCTTGTTGACGGTATGCAAATTAATTCCTATGTCTTGTGCTAAGGAACGAACAGAGGGCAAAGGGTCACCTGGTTGCAGCTCTTTTTTAGCTATTCCTTCGATAATTTGATGAATTAATTGTAAATAAATGGGTTGACTTGATTCAAAATCGAGTGAAATAAACACACCCATACCACCTCCATAAAATAGTTATAACTGTTATATATAATGTATAACAGTTATAACTATTTTGTCAATGGTAAGAAATTTTTAATTAGAAAATAGGAATAGTAGAATTTAGAAAGATTCACACGGTTTTTTATGGAGATGGAACGAATTCAAAAACCACAAATAAAAAAGCTTGTAAAGGAACTTTCTATTTTCCTTACAAGCTTTTTTGTTTATTATAACTGTCTGTATTGTTGAATTAATTCAGCCATTAATTTATGAATGGAACGTTGTTTTTTTATGGATAAATGCTTCAATTCAAAAATGTCAGCTTTAAATTCTGGATAGGTCATAATGTATTCAATTAGCTCTACGACTTCTTCATCAAACGAAGTAGTAGAGGAGCTATATATTCGCTTAAATTCTCGTAATAGGTCATTTTGAAAAGAATAATTACCTACTAGATGATCAAGTGATACTTGAAAAATAGCAGCAAGTTTTAAAAGGGATGCGATATCAGGTGTAACTGTATTATTTTCCCATTTAGCTACTACAGAACGTGAGAGTAACAATTTCTCAGCTAGCTCTTTTTGCGTCCAGTTATGTTGTTCACGAAAGAATTTAATATTATGTGCAATTTGTTCACTCATGCTATCACACTCAATTGGTTAAAGTTAGAAAATGACTTCGTAGTATCTTTCATCCTATCACGATTTTAAAGATTATTTTGCTTCTTTCTTGTTCTTAAAATACACATATAGTAAAATGTTCTCATATAGACCAAAAGGAGGGGATGTAATGGTTAGTTGTTTGATCTTGCAACATTCTACAATAACTTCCCTTACGAAGTGTAAAATGCTGCGTTTTATATTCAAGGACTATGTATTTGAAATAGAAGTACTATCCAAAGATACAGCTATTTCATTTATTTATGATGTTGAAAAACACATGGTTTGGAGGGCATTTGCGATGTTCGAAACAACAAATATGATCGTCGGATATGGATTTGGCAAAGACAAACTAGAGGCAAGATGGTTAGCTGAAGATATGCTAGAGACATGGAATACATTATTGCAACAAACGGAATCTCATCCCCAATTATTTTGATTAGGAGTTTAAATTATTCTCAGGAAAAACGAAAGAAAAGAAGAATCAATGTAATTAACCTTGATTCTTCTTTCCAGATAGTTGACGATAAACTTGATCTGCATGTTTAAATTCTTTTTGATAAAGAACTTCTTGCGTTTTAGATAAGAACTTACGCTTATATGCTGGATTGGCTTTTTTCATTTTTACCGTCCTCTGCATTGTTTTTTATTAGGATGTACATGTTTCTTGTTATTTATACTGAAGGTTAACCAACTTCTTCTCCGGTATGATTGACAGGGGTAGATACAAATTGTTGGAACGAAAGATATTGTTCTTTAGTAACAACAAATAAATCATACATTTCCTCATCTTGATTAACCTTTTTATACATTTGAGGGTAGATGGCATTTGCTAAAGTAACATACGGTAATTTCATCACTGCTTTCATGGATCGAATATTTGTCTTCCTAACCTTCATAAACACACCTTCAATCGGAGATTGATAAAATAATTCGTTAAAGAATTGCTCCTTGGCCTGCTGATTATATCCTTTGCCAAAATAAGGCGTGCCAATCCATGTAGCCAAAAAACCGTAATTACCTTCAATATCGAATAAATTAATCGTTCCAATCGGCGTTAGATATTCATCTACAATTGTTCTTGAAATTAGTTCCCCTCTTTCTTCTGCTTCCATTGTTTGCTTCGTAGAGAAATAATATTCATCGCATGTCTCCGCCTTATGACGTACATAGGGAAAAACAGCTGGATCGCGTAACAACTCAAATAACACTGGCACTTCATGTAGCTCTCGTGCTTTTAACATAAAAAATACCCTCCTGTTTTTAGGCGGGTGTATAGAATATCCAAATGAAAAAGGAAATCTAGCACGTTTTACCCACCCACGAATTTTTAGTTAGCTTTCAACAAAAATTCGGGGTGGGAATCGAACCCACTAGAACCAGCTAAGCTGGTGGCGCACCATTTGCCTTCCCTATTTAATTTCGTCTGTTGCTGGCTTGCTATTGTCATCTCCGTCAACTGTTTTCATTTTATAACTTTATTTTACACAGCCTTTGTGAAAAAAGGAATCTTTTTTTTATCACAACATGTAAAACCTTTTAAAAAAGGGGCTGGAGGCTTAGAAATAACTATAACGGACTTCATAAACCCGATAAGATTTCAGTTACTATGTCTCCATACCTATCGGTAGTAATAAAATTGTCTTCCGAATAGAATCTGAAGCTATTGTCATGCTTTCCGTGTTAGCTACGATAAATATTTTTTAATGCCTCTTCCAAATAGGGAAAGGCAAATGAAAATTGATGATCAAGCGCCTTTTTTGGAATAACGTATTGTCCTTTTGTGATTAACTGACTCATCTCACCTGCAGCGATAAAAATAAATGGTGATGGCACCGGTAACCAGTATGGGCGTTTTAGGACTTTAGCTAGTATTTTCATAAATGCTTTATTTCGTTTAGGATGGGGAGCAGTGACATTTACAGGTCCAGATATTTTGGGGTGATCCAGACAAAATACAATGAGCTTGACCGCATCTTCAATATGAATCCAAGAAAGCCATTGCTCCCCATTGCCAATTTTACCTCCGGCGAATAATTTTACTGGAAGGCTCATGAAAGGAAGTGCGCCATCCTTCCCTAGAACAATACCGAATCGAGTATATAGTGTTCGAATGCCTAAATCTTCAGCTTGACTAGCAGTTTTTTCCCATTTCGATGTAACATGCGAAAGAAAATCATCACCAGATTCCGATGTGTTTTCTGAAAACATCAGGTCTTCAGAAATGCCGTAATATCCAACTGCAGACCCGCTAATAAAAACATCAGGCAATGTAGGCAGTCGTTTGATAAAAGCAATCAATCTTTCTGTGGTTTGTATTCTACTGTTTAAAATTGCTTGTTTTTTCTTTTCAGACCAATAACCAAATAGGGACTCACCTGCTAGATTAATCACTGCATGTATCACAGGTAATTCTTCAGGAGGATATTGATAACTAATAAAAGTGGATTGATTGGTATTTTTATGGTTTTCCGGTGATCGTGTAAGTATGTATGTGTGATCGTTTCGAGTATGCAAATAGGCTGATAATGCTTGACCAACAAATCCAGTACCGCCAGTTAGGAGAATATTCATTTTCAAATCACCTTTCTCTTCCAATTTTAATTAACATTAGTCTATACCAGTATGAACAAATAAGGAATGTTTCATTTTGGTTGAAAAATAAAAGACAGATTCATCTTAAATTTGATATGCTTTATTAGAGGTGTGTATGCATGAAAAAAATTACCCGAATTACAACCCAAAAGAAAAGGAAAGATCGCTATAATATTTTTTTGGATGATGGTGCTGGTGAAGAATATGGATTTAGCGTTGATACGTCCATTTTAATTGAATATCAGCTACGAAAAGGATTGGAATTAGAAAACGCAACCGTTAATGAGCTTATCCAAAAAGATACCATGCATAAATCATATACCCTAGCAATTCATTATTTAAGCTATCGAATGCGTACTAAAAAAGAAATTCATGATTATTTGGTACAAAAAGAGGTTGAACCTGATCATATACCGGTTATTATAAACAAGTTAACAAATGAGAAACTAATCGATGATCGCCAATTTGCAGAAATGTTCATACGGACTCGTATAAATACCTCTTCAAAAGGACCAATGGTTATTAGGAGGGAGCTGTCGGACAAAGGTGTTGCAATGAGCATTATCGACGAGAGTCTTCACCAATACTCTTATCAGGCTCAGTTTGAAAAGGTTCAGAAATTGGTCGATAAAAAGTTTCAACAGAAGAAAAAAGATTCGTTTCGTAAACAAATTCAAAATCTCCAAGCTTCTTTACAGCAAAAAGGTTTTACACAGGATGTCGTCCAAGCAGTGCTTCGTGAAGTAAATGCGAATCAAAATCAAGATGAAGAATGGGAAGCAATTATCTATCAAGGAGAAAAATTACTCAGAAAGCATGAAACAAAACGTACTGGCTATGAACTAAAAAACAAAGTAAAAGAAGGCTTATTTCGAAAAGGATTCGCTATGGATTTAATTACTCGATTTATTGAGGAATTTATCGATGGTCAAGAGAAAGCTTAATTACGATGACGGAGACGATATAGTTTAAATCTAATTCAACAATTGGTAAAATGATGAGGAATTTGAATGGGGGATAAGGATGAGCAATAACTTTCGTTATAGTGATTATTCAATTGAACAATTGAGACAAGAAATAGGTAAATTAAAAGAAAAAGCGCAAAAGGCGGAGCAACTCGGAAATATCTCTGAAGTGGCTGTATACGAACGAAAAATGCAAGTAGCTTTAGCTTACACATTAAATCCGGCTGACTTCAAATCTGGTGAAGTATATGAATTTACAACCGATCCAGGCCAACGGTTTACCATTAATTACATTAATGGTGTATTTGCATGGGGACATCGTATTAACTTATTAGGGGAAGTTTTTGAGAAAGAAGAAGCAATTCCAATTTCGCTCTTAGGCAATAAAATAGACGAATAATAAAACAGCAGGAAAGCATCCCTGCTGTTTTAAATCGGACTTTCTTCTACATATAATTTGTTTTGTAATTTCTTTTCAGAAAAGATCCAGCCAGTGTAGGAACTAATAATTTGCATATTATCATCAATTTGCACAACAGCTACAAAAGGATAGTGTCCTTTTGAGCGGTAGCGTAAATCAATAAATCGGACTTCAGTAAAGTCATCATAATCATTGATTTCCCATCGATAGATTGGTGAAAAGGATAAGAATGCAGAAATATTTTTGTCTTTTTTTGCAATTTCAATAATCGGTGTATCAGGAAGCGGCACTCTTTCAAATTCATCTACGATCTCGATATGGTTGTTTTCCACAACGCCAACATAGAATTTCTCCCCAGCAGTAATGGCTACGCGCCAATAGTTCTGCTTTATCGTTGGTGAAGTGGCAATTTGTTCTACCTGTGGGTAGTAATTTTTAATTTTCTTTACGATTGCTCGTTTGTCAATAAATCGTTTGATATAATACAGCAGTATCACACTATAAATCGTTATCCAAGTATATCCTGGGTTTGCGCCTAATGCCCAAACAGCTATCCCTGCAATATGGAGGAAAAAAATATATGGATCGAACGTATTGATAAAGCCATGTGCAACCCATTTGCTCGTGAAGGGACGATACGCCTGAGTCCCATATGCATTAAAGATATCCACAAAGACGTGGATAACAACTGCAATCGCAGTCCATAACCACAGGTGGAATAAATTCACTTGTGGAACAAATAAGTGAATCAAACCAGCAATTAAAATACCCCAAAGAATTACAGCTGGGATGGAGTGTGTAACTCCGCGATGATGACGTAAATAGGTTGCATTGTTTTTTAATTTTAAAACCGTATCGAAGTCTGGTGCATGAGAACCTACAATTGTTCCAACCAGTACTGCGTTAAATAAAACAGGATCGTTGTGAACGACTGGATCTAATGTAGCTAATCCACCTAGTGCAACACCCATTACAATATGGGTTCCAGTATCCATAGAAAAGGTCCTCCTTAGACAACGTTTACTATTTTCATGTATCCTACAATTACAATATTCGGTACAGCATATTATTTTTTACTGTCTCATTTTACAAATAGCAACAGGTTACGAACTTTTTTTAATTTACTTATCTGTTTATTGTACCATATAGGATGTGATTTTATGATAGATAAAAAACTACAATATATTGACATTTCAAGATTTCAAAACGATTTAATTACTTGGTATCAAGAAAATAAACGCGACCTACCTTGGCGCCAAGACCAAGATCCATATAAAATTTGGGTATCAGAAATTATGCTTCAACAAACAAAGGTTGATACGGTAATTCCTTACTTTCAACGGTTTATTGAAAAATATCCAGATGTGCATGCCCTCGCTCAAGCTGATCCAGAAGATGTTTTAAAATCGTGGGAAGGCTTAGGTTACTATTCCCGTGCAAGGAATTTACAAAACGCTGTTCGTGAGGTAGTTGCAACCTATAATGGAGAAGTACCTGATAATGGGGATGAATTAGGGGCTTTAAAAGGCGTAGGAGCATATACAAAAGGAGCCATATTATCGATTGCATTTAATCAACCTGAACCTGCAGTTGATGGAAATGTAATGCGAGTTTTCTCCAGGATTCTTCGGATAGAAGAAGATATTGCGTTACAGCGTACAAAGAAATTATTTGAATCGTATGTTCGAGAACTTATTGATGAGTCAGATCCTTCTTCCTTTAATCAAGCAGTAATGGAATTAGGAGCACTTATTTGTACACCTAAATCACCAGCATGTTTACTTTGTCCATTACAAGAACATTGCCAAGCATTTGCTGCAGGTGTAGAAGAGGAATTACCAATAAAGAAGAAAGCAAAAAAACAAAAGAAAGTCCCTTATGTTGTATTACTTGTAAAGAATAAACAAGAGCAATATATTATTGAAAAGCGATCAGACAAAGGATTATTAGCAAACCTTTGGCAATTTCCTATGGTACCAATTAATGAAATTGGCTGGGATCATCTTGAGAATTGGGTGTATCATGAATATGGTATTCATTTAACATTAGGAGAAAAACAAGCTAATCTAAAGCATGTATTTTCTCATTTGATTTGGCAGCTGGATGTTTATGAAGCTAAATTGGAACAACCAAACATGAATGAACGACTTAAGCTAGTCGAAAAAGAAGCGTTAACGAATTATCCGTTTCCAGTATCTCATCAAAAGATTATGTCCTATATCAAATGAAGGTAAGAACGCAAGGGGCATCCCTTGCGTTTTTAGCTTAATCAGTTATGGTTGATGTTGTCAATGGAGGGCTTGAAGGTTGATCCTTCCTGTTATGCATTTCTTTATTAATTTCATGCAAAATGGTTAAACCTTCAGAATTTACATATGGTAATAGCTGTGATAAAGCATGTTGAAAATACATTAATTCTTTTTCGTTCCATTTCGTTTTACTTATCATTGTCAGTTCTGTAAAGTCTCTTCGTGATGTGTCCATTTCTTCATCCTCCAAAATGAATTGCTCTCCTTTAATGTATGTATTTTTCCCTATTCTATTCGCTTGTGGAATTAAAATCCATTTTATCTTTTTATTACTAATTTAAATTTGGATAACAAATCGATAAGTGGACAAATTAATGAGTGCGGAGGTGATATTGATGGCTAAAAAACCGAACAAAACTACTGCAGGTACAAACGTTCAAAAGGTTAAACAACAAAACCAGCAAGCCGCTCAAGGGCAAGGTCAGTACGGAACTGAATTTGGTGCTGAACAAACAAATGCTCAAGAAGTTAAAAAGCAAAATCAAAAATCTCAGCAAAACAAAAAGTAACCTTACCCCCAATAACAGAGCTCCCAATTAGGGAACTCTCAGCTTGTAGAGAAACCCTGTGTTTCTCTACAAGCTTTTTTTGGTGCGCCTGTGCGGACCAAATACCATTCGCTTTCCACGGACGAACGCCGGTGCCTCCTCGTGAAAATCTCCACCGCGGGGTCTCGGATCACCCGTTTTTCCGCAGAAGTCTTGTAGTATTCGCCCTTCACTGAAAAAGACTCCATTTCACCTAACTCACCTTGGATTGATGAAGGGCCATTTTTTTCATGTTCTGTCAGGAAGTCGTCAGTAATGCTTGTTCGCGTACTTTGAAGAAATCGATGTAGTGGTTAATCTTCCGGAGTAAGTGGTCTTGAGGAACAAGTTCTTCAATTGTCACCATTTTTTTATCGATCTTTTTTTGATTGAAACAAAATCATCACCGCATTTTTAGGAATTCTATCTTAAGGAAAAAAGCAAAAAAAAGACTGTCGATAACTTTCTCGATCGCCTATAGCTCCCTTTATTTTCCCCCATACTTAAAAATGGTTCGTTATGCTTTATATTTGTTTCTATTCCAATTATAATGAATGAAGGATTAGAAACGGTAGGAACATGTGGAAAGGGAGATTGAATGGTTGCTCCGAAAGCAGGAACAAAAATTCAGATAGAAAGTTATAAGCATAATGGACAACTGCATCGTATATGGGATAATAGTCTAGTACTAAAGGGAACAGAAACAATTGTTATCGGAGCGAATGATAAAACAGAAGTAATGGAAAGTGATGGGAGAAAGTGGCTTACCAGAGAGCCTGCTATTTGTTATTTCCATTCCAAGTATTGGTTTAATATTATCGGTATGCTTCGTAATGACGGTATTTATTATTACTGTAATATTAGCTCACCTTTTATATATGAGGATAATGCGATTAAGTACATCGATTATGATCTAGACGTTAAAGTTTATCCTGATATGACCTTTGATTTATTGGATGAAGATGAATATGAAGAACATCGACAGCAAATGAATTATCCAAGAGTTCTTGATAGGATCCTACATCATCAATTGGAATACTTAGTACGATGGGTGCGACAAAAGAAAGGACCATTTTTACCGGGTTTTGTCGATGAGTGGTATGAAAGATATTTAACGTATCGCTGATAAAGAACCTTGTTACTACTGTAGCAAGGCTTTTCTTTGCACGAGCACATAAATTAGTAAATTAAATTCTAAAAATAAGGAAGTTTCAACGATGAGTTCTATTAAACAATATATGCAATTTGTTAAACCGTATAAGTGGAAAATCGTTTGGACCGTGATAGTAGGAATTGCTAAGTTTGGGATTCCCTTACTCATGCCATTAATATTAAAGTATGTGATTGACAATATTATTGGTGACAATTCACTAAATCCAGACGAAAAAACAAGCCAGTTGATTTGGTTAATGGGTATTTCCTTTGCAGTATTTCTTATATTGCGCCCACCCATTGAATTCATCAGGCAATATCTAGCACAATGGGTGGGGAATAAAATATTATTTGATATAAGAGATCGTTTATTTGACCACTTACAAAAATTGAGCTTGAATTTTTATTCAAAGACAAAAACCGGCGAAATTATTTCCCGGGTAATACATGATGTCGAACAAACGAAAACTTTTGTCATTACAGGATTAATGAATATTTGGTTGGACTTGATTACTATTCTTATTGCCATTGGAATAATGTTATCAATGGATGTGGAATTAACCATTGTCTCCATTATACTGTTTCCACTCTTTGGGTTTTCAATAAAGTATTTTTATGGAAGACTTCGCCAATTAACTCGTGACCGCTCACAAGCGCTTGCTGAAGTACAAGGTCACTTACATGAACGTGTACAAGGTATGCCAGTTACGAGAAGCTTTGCATTGGAAGAATATGAACAAGGCCAGTTTGGAAAAAGAAATAAAAACTTTCTTCAAAAGGCATTGGATCATACAAATTGGAATGCGAAAACCTTTGCCGTTACCAATACCATTACAGATTTAGCTCCGTTACTTGTAATTGCTTATGCAGGTTATCAAGTCATTCATGGTAATTTGACGATGGGGACAATGGTTGCCTTTGTAGGGTATATGGAAAGAGTCTATAGCCCACTGAGAAGGTTAATTAACTCCTCAACTACCCTCGTTCAGTCAATTGCTTCGATTGATCGTGTATTTGAACTTATGAATGAGAAATATGATGTGACGGATCAACCGAATGCGATAACGATGAATCGACTTGAAGGAGAAGTAACGATTGATAAAGTTTCGTTCCAGTATGAGGACGATGAAATGCAAGTACTTAATCATGTGAGTTTACATGTAGAAAAAGGAGAGACCATCGCCTTTGTAGGCATGAGTGGTGGTGGGAAATCTACATTAGTTAGTTTGATCCCGCGTTTTTATGATGTTACGAGTGGGTCTATTAAAGTTGATGGGATTGACGTCCGCCAGATGAAAGCACGATCCCTTCGAGATAACATCGGTATGGTCTTGCAAGACAATACGTTGTTTAGTGAGTCGATTTCCATGAATATTCGTATGGGAAACCCTCATGCTACGGATGAAGAAGTGATCGAAGCAGCAAAAGCTGCAAATGCGCATGAATTTATTGAGAACCTACCTTATGGTTATGATACACTTGTTGGCGAACGAGGAGTGAAGTTATCGGGTGGTCAAAAGCAACGGATAGCTATTGCTCGTGTATTTTTGAAAAATCCACCAATGTTAGTCTTTGATGAAGCTACATCTGCTCTTGATTTGGAAAGTGAACATACGATTCAAGAGGCAATGGAAAAGCTCGCTTCTGATCGCACAACATTTATTGTTGCTCATCGGTTGGCGACAATTACACATGCAGATCGAATCGTACTGATTGAAGACGGCGAAATTAAAGAAGTCGGATCTCATGAAGAATTGATGAAAAAACAGGGACATTATTACAACCTATATCAGGTTCAACATTTAGATGATAAAGTGGAAGAATAAAAGGGAGGCCAATAATTTGGCCTCCCTTTTGTTTTTAATTCATATTTCTAATGACCTAGCTTAGCAAATTGCGTAAATGCTCTTTCATCTTCTATGTTTCCACAAACTGCACATTGTACTTTATAGTCTGGACCTTGATAGATAATGTGAAATGCTTCAATGTTTCCATTTTGGTAAGAATCTACGGTTTCACCAGTTTGAGCGTCCATTTTTATTGGCTGTGCAATTTGTTCAATTTTATTGAATCTAGTCTTGTTTGTTTTGCAATTTGGACAGCGATATGGATTACTCATAACTATCTCCTCCAATATTTAATATATGCTTAGAATGGATTAAATGGAGAAAAATATGCAATGCCTCATCAAAGGCCTTGAGCTCCCTCGAAAAATTGACGTGACCTATTAATACGCACAGCACAAAGGGAAAGAAGAAGTCTACCGATAACTTACTCGATAGCCTGGAATTTGCCGCAGAAGGCAGTGATTGTTATTGTTTACCCATTATTTGAAATGCCTTTTCAACAGCTTCAATGGTATAATCAATATCCTTGTCTGAATGTGCTGTAGTCAAAAACCAAGCTTCATATTTAGAAGGAGCTAGGTTTATTCCTTGCTTAAGCATGAGTCGGAAAAAGTCAGCAAATGCTTCACCATCGCTCGCTTCGGCTTGATCATAATTGGTAATTGTGCCTTCACCAAAATAAACTGTTAAAGCACCACAAAGGCGGTTCACAGATATGGCAATGCCGTTTTCTTTTGCTTTTTTTAGGATGCCTTTTTCTAAACGTTCTCCTAACTTATCTAACTTTTCATAAATGCCTTCTTCTTGTAACACTTCTAAACAAGCAATGCCTGATGCCATTGAAGCTGGGTTACCAGCCATTGTACCAGCTTGATAAGCAGGTCCAAGTGGTGCTACTTGTTCCATAATCTCTTGTTTGCCACCATAAGCGCCAATAGGAAGTCCACCGCCAATGATTTTACCCATTGCTGTCATATCAGGTTCAATGCCATAGAGTTGTTGTGTACTGCCATATGTAAAGCGGAAAGCCGTAATAACCTCATCATATATAACCAGTGCACCTGCACGGTGGGTAAGCTCATTCACTGCTTGCAGGAAGCCTTGTTTTGGTTCGACAATGCCGAAATTACCAACAACCGGTTCTACTAAGACAGCTGCAATTTGGCTTCCCCATTTCGCTACAGCCTCTTTAAATGTATCTAAGTCATTAAAAGGAACTGTAATTACATCTTGGGCTACCGCTTCTGGTATTCCAGCAGAGTCAGGTGTCCCTAATGTTGCAGGACCAGATCCGGCTTCCACAAGGACAGAATCAAAATGGCCGTGATAACAACCAGCAAACTTAATAATCTTTGTCCGATTTGTATAAGCACGAGCTACTCGGACAGTAGTCATTACTGCTTCCGTACCAGAATTAACAAACCTTACTTTTTCAAGTGAAGGTATCGCTTCTTTTAACATTTGAGCGAATTGATTTTCTAATCGGGTAGGTGTTCCATATAAAACACCAGTACTAGCTACTTGCGCAATCGCTTTAGCGATATGGGGATGGGCATGTCCTGTAATAATTGGACCATATGCTCCCAAGTAATCAATATATTTATTTCCATCAACATCCCAGAAGTACGCTCCTTGGCCACGTTCCATATAAACTGGTGAACCTCCGCCAACTGCTTTATAAGCGCGAGACGGAGAGTTTACACCACCTACAATATGGTCTAGGGCTTCTTGATGCAGTGCTTCTGATTTAGTGAACTCCACGATAATGCCTCCTTTAGAATTACATGACCTTCTTTAGCTTGGACGTGTAGATATTTCGGATAAAGATAAAATTGATAAAATGAACGATAAAATAGAACAGGATAATATAGGTGCTCGGTAGTACAACCGATGATACGAGTATATTTTGTAATGCTTTATAGGCAAATCCTGCATGAATAACAGCAACGATAAACGGAAGGAAAAATAAATAGGCAAGTTGTTTCGTTGCGATCTTTTTCATTTCCATATTGGTTAAACCAATCCGATATAGCGAATGATAATGGCTTAAATCTTTATCAATATCCTGATACATCCGAAAGTATAGAATTGATCCAGCTGCTAAAAAGAAAAGGACACTAATAAATATACCAAAAAAGAAGAGATAAGACATGCTTTCCTTCATTGATGTATAGAAATCAGCTTGTGCGTCAGGAAATATTTCATCTCCATGCATGGTAGAGTAAATCTCTGTAATTTGGTCTGTATGCTCTTCCCAATCTGGTATATTCATCACATAATAATCATAGTTCTCTTGAACTTTCGCCGTTTGGGAGAACTGTTGGAATACATCATCAGCAACGACAAGTTGAAATGTACTAAATGGCGTTGTATTTAATTGAGAAGAATCTCTGTCCACCGTCGAGACCTTCATTTTTTTATTCGTTGATGTAAAAGTTAACGATTTTGGCAGCTCCGTATTATATGTATGAATAATGTCTTGTGTCAGGATGATCGCTTCATTGGCTGATGGCTGAGCAGGTATTTCCTTATTATTTAGTTGTAGCATTGATTTATAGTCTGAATAGGAGAAGACTAGGAATGAGATATCATCCCATTCAGAAACCTCAGATTGTGAATGTACGAGTGTCGGTTGAACACGCATTGCTTCATAAGGAATGTAATTCTCCTGAAATGCTTCTTCTAATTTATTTACTCTTGTTTCAAAGGCTTCATTAGCCTCTTCATTGGCAATTAAAGTGAAATCCTGAGGTACAAATCGTTCAGATTCCGATTCGGCACTTTGGAAAAGGCCAAATAATACCCCAGAAGAGGTAAAGGCAACTGCACTCAAAATAGTAACCATAAATAATAAACGAGAGTGGTCTTTTAATTTATACGTTAAATCCGAAACCATTAATAAGTTTAAATTCTTATATAAGAACTTCTTGCGACTTCGTAATAAACTGGTTAGGGCAATGCTAAATTGAGTAAATAACAAGTAAGTACCTGGAATAATTAAAGCGAGAATAATGAACATTCGGTACAAAATTGAAATCATATCGGATGTGTAGGCTAAAAAATATGCGTACGCGATTAGGGAAAGGGCAATTAGACTTAATATCCAAGAGAAGCGTGGTCGTTTCTTAGGTGCCTTTGCTCCTCGAAATACTTCCATAATCGATTTTGTACGTAATGACCAAACAACGACGAACGAATTAAGTTCAAACATAATAAAGAATAGAATGACGGTAATTCCAATTGCTTTCCATGATAAATAAAAAGGGAGTATTTCTCCTGTACCAAGTATCGCTGAAAAGATCATGAGAAACAATTTTGTTAGCAAAGCACCGACAAAGATTCCAGCAACAATGGAAGCTAGCCCAATTACCGTGTTTTCCATAATCAGCATTCGGTTTAACTGTGATTTGCTAATACCTAATGTCGTTAAAATTCCATATTCTTTCATCCGTGATTGGATAAATGAAGCAGTAGAATAAAGTACAAATAAAAATGAAAACAAATAGATAATGACTTCAGATACCAGAATCCCTCGCTGCACGATGTCTATAAAATCATACTCCGCTATTTGCGGATGGAAAATAACCACAGCATACATGAAAAAGACAATAACTGCGAACATGCAACTTAGAAAATAGCTTAGATATACACGAGTATTCCGTTTTACATTATTAAAAGCGAACTGTTTGAAGGTCATTCATATCTCCTCCCAACAAGGACTGCACATTTAAAATATCCTGGAAAAAGCTTTGCCGATTATCCCCACGGTGAATTTCATTAAACAACCTACCATCTTTTATAAAAATGACCCGACCACAAAAGCTAGCCGCAAATGGATCATGGGTAACCATCACGGTTGTAGCTTTTTGTTTGTCTTGTAACAGACTTAATGCTTCCATTACTTGAAGAGAGGCTTTCGAATCTAAATTCCCAGTGGGTTCATCGGCAAATATAATGGAAGGGTCATGTATAATCGCCCTAGCAATGGCAGCACGCTGCAATTGTCCACCAGATACTTCCATTATGCGTTTATGGATAAGTTTATCAATGCCTAGCTGTTTGGCTACAATGACTAACTTTTTCTCCATCTCTTTTACTTTTACTTTATTTAATGTTAATGGGAGCAGAACGTTTTCTCCAATTGTCAAGGTTTCCAATAAGTTATAATCCTGAAAGATAAATCCCATTTCCTTCCTTCTGAATTTCGCTAGTTTTTGTTGGGAGAAGGAAGTAACAACTTGATCATTTATCATAATTTTTCCTGAACTAGGAACATCAATTGTTGATAGAAGATTTAATAATGTTGTTTTACCGCTGCCTGATGGGCCCATAATTCCAATGAATTCTCCCTTATTAACGGTTAAATGAAAATGATGCAATGCTTCATGTGATATTCCTCGTTTACTTCCATATATTTTAGATAAGTTATCCGCTTTTAACACGTGCATGATGAATCCTCCTAATCAAACATTTCAACATTAGTATATCGAATCTACATTAAAATTCACTATGGGTCTATCTTTCAAATGAAAAAATTAACCTTACATTGTTGTAAGGTTAACTTGAGTGGAAGTGAATGGATACAATCGTCCCATGATCTTCTTCTGAAGTAATTGTCAATTCATGTCCAAGCTCTTGGCAAATTTGTTTTGATAAATAGAGGCCCATTCCGGTGGACTCTCTAAATTTTCTTCCATTGTTACCAGTAAAAAAGGGATCAAAAACACGATTGATATCTTGTTTCGGTATGCCATGACCAGTATCTTCGATTTCAAGTACAAGTTCCTTCTTTTGTAATACCGTTCGGAAATAAATATGACTGGAGCCGGCTTTCGAATATTTAATTGCATTGGATACAGCTTGACTAATCACAAAGCGAAGCCATTTTGGATCGGTTGCTACAACATACTGCTCATCAACCGCTAAGTCTGGAAAAGCTTGATTACGAATGAAGCTTGATTTGAAATCTTGAATCACTTCTTTTACGACAGCTCGTAAATTAACTTGCTGTACTTGGAAATCGCGATCAAATTTTTGTAAACGCGATTGATACAATGCTAGGTCGAGGCCTTGCTGCATTCGTTCTAATTCTTCCTGCATACTATGAAGGAACTCCTGAGGGAGCTGTAGTTTCTCCTTTTGTAATGTAAGATGCATCACGGATACTGGTGTTTTCATTTGATGAACCCATTGTTGAATGAAATGAAATTCCATTTGCTTTTGCTGTTTTAACAGCTCAATTTCTTCCGCATATTTATTGGATTGCTGATCGTATTGCCGTTTCAAGTTTTCCAATAGGTTGGTTGGTGGATCTGGTAACCAATTGGGGTTTTCTTCATCCTGCTGGATAACTACATAATAATCACGTAATCGATAGTAACGATAGGCTAAAAATAAGATCAAGCAACAGGTAAGTAAAATAATCAGATAAGAGATCAAGTCCCAGCTTAAAGGAACCGCTGTGATTCCATAAAACAACTGGACAATAGCAATCAAAAGAAATAGTTGAACGTAAAAGAATCCTATAAACGGCAAGCTATCTTTTAAAAAATCTTTCATTCGTTACCGCCCCATGTCTCAGTCATTTTATAGCCGGCTCCTCTAACTGTTTGGATACTCTGGTGAATACCAATATCTTCTAACTTTTTTCGTAATCGGGTTATATTTACAGATAAGGTATTATCATCAACAAATTGTTCGTCATCCCATAGCATTTCCAATAAGTAGGTACGTGATAACACATGATTAAGGTGATCCATAAAGGCTTTTAATAAGATAAATTCATTTTTTGTAAGAAGTGATCTTTGGTCTATATAACTAACCTCCATGGCAGTCAGGTAAAGTTTTAGCTCCTTTATCTCTAATATATCTGATTGTCTATTCACTGCATATTCTCCATAGATCCTCCGCATGATTCCCTTAATTTTTGCTTGAACGACATCGAAGTTAAATGGTTTTGTAATGTAATCATCCCCACCATTTTCGATTGCCATCACCTGATCCATTCCAGAATCACGTGCAGAGATAAATATAATCGGACAATTGGATACACTTCTTATTTTACGACACCAATAAAACCCGTCATATCTGGGTAGATTGATATCCAGCAAAATAAGATGTGGATCATGGTTATGGAATTCTTCGAGGATTTGATCAAATGCTTGAACCACTTCAACGTGGTATTCATATTTTTCTAAATAATCCTTTAGTAATCCAGCAATCTTTGGGTCATCTTCGATTAAGAATATCTTTTTCAATATTATACACCGTCCTTTTAATCAAGATCAGCACTACCATGTATGAAGTTCATTTTACTCTATCTTATCCTCAATAGAAAATAATTGACAAGCTATGTTATTTCTCCGCATAAGCATGAGATATAGACTTAAATAGAAGGGGATCATATGGGGGTTCTAATTTGGTTTATTATGGGCGGTATTTTTGCCATACTAGCAAGGAGTCTACTTGTATTTATTCGTGGAAAACATATGAGTAAATCGGTTCGCCAAGGTGGGTTTTCACTCGAATTATTTTATGCACTCCTCGTTATTTATTGCATTGTTATTATTGGTTTTGGTCTTATTTATTTTTTACTATCTATGCAGGGAATTGTACTTGTTGAAAATGGGGAACTACGTCAGGTTAGTGTCCTAGGTTCTATGATCCATTCTTTTTATTTCAGTGGAGTAACTATCTTAACGATTGGCTATGGAGATATAACACCGATTGGTATTGGTAGACTGATTGCGTTAATCGAAGCGCTAATTGGTTACATTCTTCCGACGGCGTTTGTACTCCGTCTTGTTCAATCACAAGAACGAAGCAGAGATCAATGATTCCTCCTAGTTATTATGCTATAGTAGAGAGAACAGATATTTTGGAGGGATAAGATGACAGTCCAAATAGGGGAACAAGTCGCTAATTTTTCACTGCCAGATCAAGATGGCAACAACGTAAGTTTAGCTGATTTTAAAGGAAAGCATGTTGTTCTATATTTTTATCCAAAGGATATGACTCCTGGATGTACAACGGAAGCTTGTGACTTTCGAGATGCGCATGAAAGTTTCAAGGAAATAGATGCCGTTATCATAGGGATCAGTCCAGATCCTGTTGAATCACATCAGAAATTTATTAACAAACATGACTTACCATTTTTATTATTAGCCGATGAAGACCATCGAGTGGCTGAAGATTTTGGTGTATGGAAGTTAAAGAAGAATTTCGGAAAAGAATATTATGGCATTGAACGTTCTACGTTTATTCTGGATAAATCAGGAACATTACAAAAGGAATTCCGTAAAGTACAGGTTAAAGGTCATGTTGAAGCAGCGTTAACTTATATTCGTGAGCATTTAAATTAAGGTGAATTATTAAAAAGCAGCCAAAAACGGCTGCTTTTTGTCATAGATTGCTAACATTTCGAATAGATTGTACTACTAAATCTAGTAGTTAAATCTGAGGTGAAAACATTGGAGATTCAGGGGAAAGTAACAAGAGTTGGTAGAATAACTAGTGTTGAAAGCAGAAGTTACCGATATGTGAAACGCTTATTTGATATTATGTTAAGCTTTATCCTGCTTTTGCTGTTTGCACCAGTGATTCTCTTTGTTTATCAAAAAATAAAGAGCCAAGAAGGAAAGCCGGTTTTCTATCAAGAACTTCGGACAGGAATGAATGATCAATCCTTTATTATGTATACATTTCGTACAACGACAATTCCGTCACGAGTGATTCATGGGCTACCTCCTTATCCATTTCCATCTTCTTGGCAATATGGTGTGCCAAATGAATTTACTTATATTCCGAATCCCACTGTGACGCTGACTTCTACCGGTATATGGTTAAAAAAACATAAATTAGATAAACTACCTCTATTACTTCATGTATTAAAAGGGGATATGAGTTTTATCGGTCCTGAGGCAGAGCTTCATGAGATAACCAGGTTTTATAATGTCTATCAAAAACAACGACTGAAAATACGACCGGGTATTACGGGGGTTGTTCAATTAGCTGACAAACAGAAATTAAGTTATAAACAACAGTTAGAAATGGATTTAAATTATATAAAGTATCGCTCATGGAAAAAGGATGTAAAAATTCTCGCTAGAACGATAAGAAAACTGCTATAGTCCGTAAATATATGATTGATATGATATTATATAATAAAGAAATCGATAAAAAACGATAAACATGTACAAGCTAAATGTGAGAAGAAAAGGGGTAACTGGCATGCGGATTTATACCCGTTCTGGAGATAAAGGGGAAACATCTTTAATATATGGAAAACGAGTTCCTAAAAACGATCTACGTGTCGAGGCTTACGGCACTTGTGATGAAGTAAATTCAATGATTGGGTTAAGCTTAAGTTATATAGACCAACAATCATTTGATGAAAGGGAGATATTAACCCATCAGCTGCATCGGATACAGACCATCCTGTTTCATGTTGGAGCTGAGTTGGCCACACCTAAGGATAAAAAAGTAACTTGGAAATTAAAACAGGAACATGTTGATGAATTAGAGAGCCAAATTGATAAGTGGGATGCCAACCTTGAGCCGTTAAAAAGCTTCATTCTACCTTCGGGTCATCAAGTATCCGCTAGTTTACATGTGGCTAGAACTGTTGCTAGAAGAGCAGAGCGTTTGGCAGTAGGGATGGAAGGAGTAAATCCTTTAGTGATCGCTTACTTAAATCGCGTATCTGATTATCTGTTTGTTGTAGCAAGGTATTGTAATCATGCCCTTGATGGGAAAGAATGGCCATTGCAAGCAGATGGATAATCTAGAGACAAATGAAAGAAGGAACCATGTTTAACTAGTTCTATTTATTCTCAAATATAATATACTTATATTGACAGAACCCCGTTATAAAGCGTACACTATTTATAAAGATTATAAATTAATAATAAACTTATAATTATAGAAAATACTGAAAGTGAGGTGGATGAGGGTGTCTGAAAAACGATTGCAGGCAGCAATAAGTACATTAAAAGAGTCAGGCGTCCGGATTACACCACAACGTCATGCGGTACTTGAGTATTTACTCAATGCGATGGTCCATCCAACGGCTGATGATATATATAAAGCACTTGAAGGTAAATTCCCGAATATGAGTGTTGCAACAGTATATAATAATCTTCGTGTGTTACGTGAAATTGGTCTTGTAAGAGAACTTACTTATGGAGATTCTTCTAGTAGGTTTGATTGTAACACGTCAGATCATTATCATATTATTTGCGATTCTTGTGGTAAGATTGTTGATTTTCACTATCCTCCATTAGACGAAGTGGAATCATTAGCCGAACAAGTAACAGGCTTTGAAGTTAGTCATCATCGCATGGAAGTGTACGGTAAGTGTGAGGATTGTCAAAAGACGGCTACACAAAAGCACTGATTCTTTAATTTACGTAACTCCAAATGCTCGTGTGGGCATTTGGAGTTTTTAAATAAAAATTCGCTATCTCAGCGAATTTTTATGACTTATTATGTTGTTCTTCTTTTTCCTTCGCTTTAAGTTCTTTTCGATATCGTCTTGTATTATATTTCTCATCAAATGCTTTACCTTCTAAATCTTTATCCAATGTCAGCGGTTCTTTGCAATGCATACATGCATCAACCCGGCCAAGCATTTTCGTGGGCTTTTCGCAGTTTGGACAAACAATTGGCACTGCTTTTAATGAGAGTGTTCCAATCCATAAATAAACCGCACAACTTAGAACTACCATTAGCACACCTAGGATAAAGAATGTTACCATTAACCATTCTATTCGTTTCGTTAAGATACCAACATACATTAAGAGAATACCAGCAAATACGAGAATTAAGGCAAACGATCTAATTTTATTGATTTTGCTCGAATATACGATCTGAGCCATGTTAAACCTCCTTCAGCTTACAATAGGTAGTATAGCATATTTTGCTAAAAATTTTGATTGTGAGAGAGGATTTCATATATCTACAACGAATTGTAGTATAGTGAAGATAGAAAATAATTACTAATAGAAAGTAAAATAAAACTGGAGGAAATGAGGCAATGGAAAATTTCCTGAGACCGATTTATCAAGAACATGCGAGTGATACAAATACATTAGGGATATTAGTGCTAGAAAAAACAAAACCAGATAGTCCCATTACAGATAATTTTGATGTGATCTTATTAATTATTGTTCAAGAGGGAGAACAAGCTTGGTACGTAAAACATTACGAATTTGATGATAAGACATGTGCGTTACATATCGTTAAAGAGGATCTATTAATGAAATGGATTGATACGAGTGGATATCGAACAGCTGTTGAATGGATTATTTATGGGAAGGTGATTTATGACAGAAATGAATTTATTTATAATTTGAAAGGTCAATTAAGAGATTTTCCAGATAGTAAGCGAGATCTTCGTAAAGCAATTGAATTTGGTAAGCTTGTTAAAAGCTATAGTGAAGCTAAAGAGCTGTTTGAATCGGAGGAGTACAAGGATTCCAATAGCAAGATCTTATATTCGCTGCATTATTTAGCGAGGTTAGCTGTCATTGAAAAGGGGTATTATCCAGAAGTCACGGTTTGGAGTCAAGTAAAACAGATTGACCTCGAGGTATATAAGTTATATGAAGAATTTATTGAGAGTAATGAAGAAATCAAGAAACGAATTCAACTAATGCTTATTGCAATGGATTATGTAATAAAAAATCGAGCAAAGGTTTCAGTAAAGCATTTATTGGATATTATGGATACTAGAGATGATGCTTGGTCCTATGCGGAATTAAAGTCATTGCAAATGATTACACCGTATTCACTGGACTTATCTGCAATCATTGCATATTTAGTTGAGAAAGATATAATTACAACGGTCAGGCAAGAAACCAAAGGAGTTGGCGTTTACCACCGAAAATATAAAATGCATCAATAGTGGAACGTTTTTATGATAATAGGCATAAATTGTGTATGGGCATTGCAATTCGTATACATGGTGTAACGCTATTGCATGCCTTCTACAATTTTTTCGTCGTTATGCAAATAAATGTAAAATAACCGTTGACATTGTAATATAACCATGATAAAGTTAATTCCGTCGCAAAAATTCAGTTGAGTTAAGCGACATAAGACAAAAAAATATATTAATTGTTTGTTGACATGAATCTAGCAAACATGGTATATTAATAAAGTCGCCAATTTGAGAAGCAAAACAGTTGATGATAAAAACTTGAAAAAAGTTATTGACAAACGCTAATCAAACTGGTACAATAAAAGAGTTGCTGCAAAAAGCGACTAAGAAATATTTGCTCT
>NZ_AUQA01000004.1:0-24345 GCF_000445495.1 Virgibacillus sp. CM-4 | reverse complement strand
CCATGGCCTTGGTTTTGTACTACTAATCTTAGTATGTTTGGGGGATATCCGTGTAAGATTTACCTTACTTAGAATTCTTCTCCTCCTCCGACTAAATCGCTATTTTTTAACTCAAAGTGATCAAGCAATGCACGTACTTCATCCGTTGACAATGTTTCCATCATTTGACTTCTTAATTCACTTGCCCCTTTAAAGCCACGAACATAGATCTTAAAAAAGCGGCGAAGGGGCTTGAACGAACGTGGTTCTATTTTTGAATATTTATCGAAAAGATTCAAGTGCAGCCTTAAGATATCAAGCAGTTCTTTACTACTATGCTGCTTCGGCTGCTTTTCAAAAGCAAATGGATTTTTAAAAATTCCCCGTCCGATCATTACTCCATCTACACCATATTGTTCCACAAGCTCCATGCCGGTTTGCCGGTCAGGAATATCACCGTTGATGGTCAATAATGTATTTGGAGCGACCTCATCACGAAGCTTTTTTATCTCCGGAATTAGCTCCCAGTGAGCATCTACTTTACTCATTTCTTTTCTTGTACGAAGATGTATCGAGAGATTAACAATATCTTGTTCCAATACATGTCTTAGCCATTCAAACCATTCATCAATATACGTATAACCGAGTCTTGTCTTTACACTAACAGGTAGTCCTCCTGCTTTTGCAGCTTGTATTAGCTCTGCTGCAACTTCTGGACGACGGATAAGACCAGAGCCTTTCCCATTCCCTGCGACATTAGCTACAGGACATCCCATATTAATATCCAGACCTTTAAATCCTTGCTCAGCCATACCAATACTCATTTTTCTAAAGTACTCAGGCTTATCCCCCCAAATATGGGCAACTATTGGCTGCTCATCCTCTGTAAAGGTCAAGCGCCCGCGCACACTTTGTCGCCCTTCTGGATGACAATAGCTTTCTGAGTTTGTAAACTCTGTAAAAAACACATCAGGTCTGGCCGCTTCACTAACGACATGGCGAAAAACAACATCTGTCACATCTTCCATTGGTGCCAATATAAAAAACGGTCGTGGTAAATCACGCCAAAAATTATCTTTCATAATCAAATTCCAATCCTCTCATTATGGGATATTGACCAAAACTAATCCCAAAATCAACTAACAAAGTATCCTTGCTTCCTTTACACTTATATCATGCTTAAGCCCTTTTTATCAAACGGATTGCCTAATTTAAACCCTTCAGAAAATTCGCACCTAAGGGAGAAACGATACGTAGTTCATCTAATATTTTATTAACGTTTGTATGTTACCTGAAAATCCCGCACTCGTACATCCTCAAAAAAACGTCTCATAGTTCATTAAAAGAATACTCGTTTTTTCAACCTGGCTCGTGCGAAATGGATACAAAAAAAGAGCTCTCACTAACTGTGAGAACACTTGGCCTTAAAGGCATATTTCCTGCTTTTATCGATACCGGTGGTCGGGGTCGAATATGCAGTCAAAGTATTGATTTAATAAGGATTTGGAGTAAGCATGCGTAGAATTTGCGTAGAATCATTAAAAGAAGAGAGCACAGTTAAATACTGTGCTCCTTTCTTATTACATATCATTCTCCCTTTTGGGGCTTTATATTCGGTGTAGTCTTTGGTGGGGGTGGTGTAGCTTTCATTTTATTTGGTTGAAATCCTTTTTTCACCTTATTCGGCTGGTAGCCATAGTTTTGCTTTGATATATCTTTCATTATATTACTCATCCTTTCAATGAAATTCGAAGTATTTTATTGACTTTTCCGGAATCCAAACTCCTTTATTTTCCTTAATCTCAATCCATTCTTTTTTATCATTTACATTAAATATTTTCTCTAAGTAAAGGTCTTTATTATCCCTAATAGAGGAAGCAAAAGATTTAGATCCCCAATAGCCGTGCACTATTCCACCATCTTCTAAATAAACAGTTATATACCTCGGATCTTCCCCCTTAAATTGGTAGTCCCAAGCAGTTGGCGTTACATGTGTAGTATGGATTCCCATCTTTTGCAAAATGGTTCGAATCCATCCCTTATTAGTTAAAGCTGAAATAATTAATGCTAAAAGTACTGAGACGATGAAAATAATCAATAAACTAACGTACAATTTTACATTTTCGTTGGACTTGAAGTACGGAATTCCAGATATCCAAAATAGTAAAGGTAAAACTATAGAATAATTTAATGAACTAAAAAGCAAAAATCTTAGTAAAACACTTTCACTTTTGGCATCTTGCTGTGGTACACACGTTCTGTAGATAGAATCAATTATGAATCCTGGAACCACAAAGATTAAAGTGTAAAAAAGGACATCAAGATTATCGATTGTCAAATAAAATATCCCCCTTCGTATTACGTCAAATACCAATTTCACTTCAACTCATGTGTTAGATTCGTCTTTCTTTCACAAGTCTCCAATAGTGGTATCCCAAAGCCGTAAGTTTGCACGCTTTGGAGTTCATTGCCGCAAAGTACATATGGTCTTCATCCACTGGTACGACTAATCCCACACTTTCTAGTTTTTGTAACTCCTTAAAAGTTGTCACATTCTTTGTAGAAGCATAGGGTTCAACTACTTTATGCTCTATATTAGGTGAATTAGTATCTTCAAATGAAGGGTCTAGTTGAAAGTTTTCCTCAGGACTCGGAAAATAGTTGACCAAGTTTCTTACTGTTGTTATTGGTATTTGTGGATTAACCTCTCGTAAAGAAGTAAACTTTGTTATATTAGTCTTAAAAACTGGTCTTTGGTCCCATGAACCCAATGCTTGGTCAATATAAGCATAAACACTCCCAGGAGTGATGTGTCCTCTTAAATCAGCTGCACCACCTCGTAAAGCATCTAGCAGTAAGTTGGTAAAAACACCCTGCCCGTTTTCTTCTAGGGAAACTTGGAAATCTCTGCTTGCAGTCAGAATTGAAACACCTTCACCAATTTGAGCAGTCAATCCTCCATTTCCTTTAGGAGTTCCTAATGCTCCGGAATGACAACAATCAAGGATTATAATTTTGTCCCTAGCATTAGAATCGTTTGCTAATTTCAAAATATCGTCCATGGAGACTCCAAAATCATATGGTTTGAAATCTGGCGTTACAATATACCCTCCCAAGTCATTCAAATAACCATGACCCGAAAAGTAAAGCAACACGGTATCACTGTCACCTTCAAATAAATCAATCAATAGCTCCATTAATTCTGATTTTGTTTGTACATTAAGTTCTATTTTCACATCAAAATTGGGAGAACCATCGCCGTTACTTTCGATTATTTGTTTAAAAGCTGTTGCATCATTTATACAACCGTGAAGAGGAGAAGTTGGATATTCGTTGATTCCCACCACCAAGGCTTTTCTCATCTATTTACCTCCATTTCTATAAGGATTTAATCCAGTTTGCAATGTTATCCCACGTCCAATTTACAATTCTTACACCTTCAAATTCTTTTGGTAGACTGGTAGGTTTATTATCTTTATATCCCCACACCCCTCGAATAGGTATTCCTTCTTCCCTTGCACATTTCACTTCCCATAACTGACCATCAGCTTTTTTGGAATTCTTGGTAACTATTGCTAATACACCATCACAACCCTTGATTCTAGTTCTACAATTTGTTTTCCATGCTGAATCCCATGGCTTCTTTACTGACATATCAACAAACTCAAATGGGGAATTAGCATTTCTTGCTTGTCCTACCAAAAAATCTCTTAACCCCTTATCTTCCATAGCAAAACTAATAAATACTCTTTTCTTTGACATTAAAAACCATCCCTCTCTTTTTTAAAATCATTTACACTAAGGCAATCCAATCCTTCAAAAATTACTTTTACTGTAAAATCCAATTTTATTGACTCCCTAGTAACTCACTTCATGTAGTAAACGTTAACTGTTAACTCCTTGTTAAATGAAGTATATAACATTTTGGAAGTGATTACAAGCAGTTTTTCTCAACAAAATAAATAAGTACCGGACAATTCCGGTACTTACCTTATCTTACATATAACTGGCTATTAGTTTATAAATCCCTCACAACTTCTTCATCCAGTAACGCTTTTCTCTTCTCCCAATCTGGCATAAGTGAATACAACATCTTGTAAAAACTTTCGCTATGGTCATTGTACTTAAAGTGAATTAACTCATGTAAAACAACATAATCTATACAATGTCTAGGAGCCTTTATTAGCTCAGAGTTTAAAAGAATTGTATTTGTGTCTAGCAATGCTGATCCCCATCGAGCCTTCATTGTCCTTAAATCAATGGATGGTTTTTCAACACCATATTTCTGTAATAATGGATAGTGCTTATCCAATGAGTTCTGGAACGTTCTAAATGCTTTCTCACGATACCACTCTTCCATTAGTTTTGCTTTACGCTTGTAATTGTCAGGATCCTTAGCGTAAAGATAAATGAAACCACGAAAGTACTTAACTAATTCCTTATTATCAACTTTTTGAACACGAAGACGGTATTGTTTACCCAAATACCTAAAAGCCTCTCCGCTAACATATTCTCTCTCGCTTTGTTTGAAAGGTTGCACAGTCTCAAACTGTTTCACATGCTTCTCAATCCATCTGCTTTTTCCTTTTACAAAGTCATAAATAAATTTCAACGGAACTTGTTCATGAGCAGTAACCTCTACTGTCATATCTGGTTTAATGTTAAGATTAACATTCTTCACATTTTTTCTTTCAACGCTAAATTCAATTGTTTGATTTCCGTTCTGTATGCTATGTTTTTCCATGTTGTTCACAACCTCAATAACGTCTTAGGGCAACAGTTTTAATCTGTTCTATAATCTTATCAATGGTGTCAAAATCGAGTTCCACATTTTTTTCTGTTGAAAAATCATAAAGTAAATCATCTAACTCTTGAGCAATACGATTATGGATTTCCATATTATCGTGCCAATCTACCTTTGCATAATCTTGAATAATCTTATCCATTCGAAGTGCTAAATCACCAAGCACTTCATAAGATGCCTCTGGCTCTTTAACTTCGCTATTCATGATATCCTTTGTTACACCATAAAAGGCTTGTGCATTTCGGTTTTCTCTAATAATCTCTGGATATCCTTCATTCGATTCGCCACTACGGTAGTCCTTCATAATATCCTTCATTTTGTTTAGGTACTCAGCTTCAGAAATCCGCTTCTCTTTATACTCTTGAATAGCTTCCCGAATGCGTTCAGAGAACTTTTTATAGTAAGCAGGATTTTCATCCCATTTTGCATGGACACTCTTTGTTAAACGTGTACGAATAGCATCAGCCTTTGCTCTTTTTGTATCTAAACGCTCTAATTCTTCCTCAAATGCTTTTTCATTTAAAATATCAACAGGGTTCGTGATACGGATGACTTCTTCTGCCGAAATATAGTTATCCATTAGTTTCTGCATTTTTGACTCATATTCTTTATGATCAATAGTATCCGAATACCTTAGTTTCACACTCTTCCTTAATTCCTGAAAAAACTTCAAGTCCTTCTTATATCTTTGAAGTTCATCTGGTGACAAGGCATTGTATATCTTTTCTGATTCTAAAGCAAAGCCTAGATGTTTACCGAATTTGCTTAATACATCATAAAATACATCTCTACGCTCTTTATCTTCTAACCAAACCTCATATTCTTCCGTATCTTGCTTATTCTTTATAGGAGTGAATATTTGTAATAGGTCAGAATGATACTGTCTTAATGAGCCAATAATACTAATAACATCATAGATTGCACCATCTAAATCTTTTGGATCAAAGTTCTCTAAGCCAGCTCCTGAATACATCTGCATGGCTTGGTCAAGTTTATCTAAAAGACCTCTATAATCAATAATAAGACCATAGTCTTTGCCTTCATATAGACGATTTACCCTTGCTATTGCTTGAAGAAGTGTATGTTCTTTCATAGGTTTATCAACATAAAGCACTGTTGCTCTAGGTGCATCAAAACCAGTAAGCAGCTTATCGACAACGATTAACAAGTCTATTTCATCACCATTTATAAAGCCATCTTTGATTGCATCTTCATATTCGTCAGGTGTTCCATAACGTTCCATCATCTGCTTCCAGAAACGTTGTACCTTATCTTTCGATTCTATATCAACTGCCTCATGTCCTTCTCGTTGATCCGGTGGTGAAATTACAACGGCACAATTCAAATCACCAAGTTCTTCAAAAGATTCAAGATAACGAATTGCTTCAATCTTACTGTTTGTTGCTAACATAGCCTTGAAGTAACTATCTTGTGTTTTATAGTTTTTCAAGAAATGTTCATTTATGTCAAAAGCAATCATACTTATGCGTTGACTAGATGATGCAATTCTTTCAAATAGACTCCATTTTTTCATTACGTCCTGTTTCTGGTCATCATTAAGGTTTCTCGTAATCATCTCTAATCTATTATCAATTGCCTTTTGATTAACTGTTTGATCCACCATTTTCCCTTCGTACAGTAAGGGTACAATGGCTTTATCTCGTACACCATCAGCAATCGTATAGGTGTGAATGAGTTTTCCAAACTTTATCATTGTATTCTTTTCTTTTTTCATCAGAGGTGTCCCTGTAAAGCCCAAATAACAAGCATTAGTAAATACCTTTTTCATTTTGATGTTTAATTCACCATATTGAGTTCTATGCGATTCATCAACCAATACAAAAATATCCCTGGATTCAACTGTTTTATATTTTGATGCTGTATCAAACTTATGAACCAATGATGTAACAATATCAGCATTGTTGTCATTAATTAAATCTACTAAATGACTCCCAGTAGTTGCTCTACTAGCTTTCAACCTTGAATGACGAAATGTCTTATGAATCTGTTTATCCAATTCCACTCGGTCTGTAACAATGGCTACTTTCGGGTTAAATTCAACTAATTCAGATAGGATATATCTTGCTAACATTACCATCGTAAGAGACTTACCAGAACCTTGTGTATGCCAAATAACACCTGACTGTCGATTGCCATTTTCATCACGCTGTTCAATCGTTTTAATTATTTCCTTAATCGCAAAGTATTGTTGATAACGAGAAACTTTTTTCACATCTTTATCAAACAAGGTAAAGTATTTACTTATCTCCAATAATCGCTCCGGGTGAAACAAGGAAATGATATTTTTATCTTGTAAGGTTGGTATTCTTCCTTCAACTGCTTTATCTAGCCATGGTTTCAACCAGTCCTCTTTTTCTTCTTTCCATACAGACCAAAACTTCTTCGGTGTATTACAGGTAGCATACTGCGTCTCATTCTTATTCGTAGCCATGACCAATTGTACAAACTTAAACAATTGTGGAGCATAATCTTTCCCTTGATTGCGAATCATCTGACTAATTCCTTGTTTCATAGAAATTGATGCCTTTTTACACTCAATTACCGCAAATGGAATCCCATTTACAAACAGAACGATGTCCGGTCTTACCGTTCCACGTCCATCCATCCGCTCCACTTCAAATTCTTCTACCACATGAAAAACATTATTTTCGATGTTTCTCCAGTCAATATACTGAATGGTAAACGACTTCTTTGAACCATCTGGCAAAAACTCTGTATAGCTCCGCCCGTTCATAATGGTTTCATAAATAGTTTCGTTTGTTTTAACCAATCCACTGGTTAATGGCTCATCCAAATCACGAATCGCCTGTTGGATATTGTTATCACTGAACTTATGAACTCCCCCTCTGTATTCATAGGAATTCAGTTCTTTGAGTTTTTCCTCCACAACCGTTCTTAACAAAACATCGTGGAAATTCCCCCGCATCCGTGCTGTTTCTTCCGGTAAAAGATATTTATAGTCTAACTTTTGCAACACTTTAATTGCAGGATCCTGACTAATATACCGTTCAACATAACTTTTCTCCCTCTCCATTTACACACCTCCATTTCAACACTAAGAAAACGATTAAACGAGTCAAACCTTCACTCGAACTTTTCCTGTTAAAAGTAATTGCATTAGGCCTTTTCTTTGTTGTATTAAAAGTTGTTGCTCCTTTTCAAGCAGGTTGATTTCTTTATCAATTTCAAATAGTATTTTTACAATTGATTTTTGTTCTTCAATTTTAGGTATTCTTATATGAAATTCCTTTAACCAACCAGTATTTAGATTTTTCTGTGACGAACCGGCAATTTTCACATCTACTTGTCTTGTAAATAGAGCAGATTCCATCCAATACTTTACAAAATAATTTAAAATATTCTCACTCCTAATTCTCAGAAACCCTAAGCTCACAAATATAGAAAACTCAGTATCTTCATTCAAGATTACCGGATTCCCTATCGTTCCCACTCTACCAAACAAAACATCGCCCTTTTTAGGCTTTGCATTACTGGTTGATTTTTCAAACTCACTTCTGCTTATATATTTGGTATTTTCAAAATTCAGGTTATTATTGGACAAATCTTTCACAGATAAAAATGGTACTCCCTCCTTTACATATTCTGGAGTATAGGTTAGTCCAAGATAAATGTCTGCTATATCTTTTATCTTATTTTCTTCCCATTTACCATCAAAACCTGGTAATCTTACTTCTCCTGTCAGCAAATTCTGCATAATCCCTTTTTTTTGCTCTTTTTTCTGCTTAATCATCTGTTTCTTTAGCCCAATAGCCTTGTCCCATGTTAATAAGATTTCAGATATTTTATTCTGTTCTTTAACATTTTGAGGTATTACAACTTCTAGTTCACCAAATTCTTTTTGCCCTAATGTTTTATTACGTCCTGCTCCACCAGGGGATGCCAAATTTAATAAATATTTCCCCCTTGGAGACATAAAAAGGTAAGTGATATAATCCAAATCCAACATATCTTTCTTTGGCTTATACATTGGAAATCTATGAGATGCAATATACCCTAACTCTTTCTTAGTTGTTTTTGCGACAGCCATCTCCCAGGCAAACACAATATTAACTATAAAACAATCAGGTTCAATCCAGAATACAGCTTTATTTCCTAACTCTTCACCACTAACTGTTTCCTTATAAAATATCCCTTTACCATGAGAACGTATCCCGATTTGCTTATATCCTTGGTTTGGCTGAACATCAACTGGTTTTCTAACCCTTTTTAAAATATCTTTTATTTTTCTAACTTTCCAATCATCAGGAAATATGCCATTTTTAGTTTTCATATAACCAATATGCACTTCTGTATTAATAATTTCCATAGACTCTTGTTGAATCAACTAAATCACCTACAATCCAAGCTCTTTCAAATACTTTTCCATCTGTTCTTCTACTTCTTGTAGCTCTTGTTTGATATTTGTAATATTTTCTTTTACTACATTCATATCAACTGGTTCTTCTTCTTCAAATGTATCAACATAACGTGGAATGTTTAAGTTATAGTCGTTTTCTTTAATCTCATCTATAGTAGAAACGCATGAGTATTTATCAATTGTTTCCCATTTCTCATAAGTATCAACAATCTTTTCAATATCTTTATCTCTCAACTTATTCTGATTTTTTCCCTTTTCATAATTACCTTCACTAGAAGCATCAATGAATAATACATCATTACGTTTACGGTCTTTTTTGAATACCATAATACATGCTGGAATGCCTGTTCCAAAGAATAAACCTTCCGGTAATCCTATCACTGCGTCCAAAAGATTCATATCTATAATTTGCTGACGAATTTTGCCTTCACTTGACCCACGGAACAACACTCCATGTGGAAGAATAGTCGCCATACGCCCTTTTTCTGCTAATGAATAAAGCATATGTTGCACAAAAGCATAATCACCTTTTGAACTTGGAGGTACCCCCCATTCAAATCTTCTGTGTGGATCCAAACTAGCATCCATCTTAAACTTTTTATCATTTGTACCTTCTCCTGCAAAACCCATTGCCCATTTATCCAGTGAAAAAGGAGGATTAGCAACGATCGCTTGGAACTTCATAAGTTTTCCATCTTCTAAATGCAATGGATTCGCTAATGTGTCTCCCCATTCAATCTTCGCATCATCAATACCATGTAAGTACATATTCATTAAAGCTAATGAATGTGTTGCACCATTACGTTCCTGACCATAAATTGCAACTTTGCCATTTGGAACTTGTTTAGCAACTTTAATTAACAAAGAACCTGATCCACAAGTAGGGTCATAAATACGATCATTTTCTTCTGGTTTAACTAACTGTGCTAATACCTCAGACACCTCTGAAGGCGTATAGAATTCTCCGCCCTTTTTACCTGCATCTGAAGCAAATAGCCCAATCATATACTGATAGGCATTTCCTACAATATCTTCATTACCTAATTGTGATGGTCTAAGTGATAGCTGATTAAAATCTTCTAACAATGAACGTAACATAGCATTCCGCTCTTTTGCTTTACCAAGTATAGATTCACTATTAAAATCAATGTTACGGAATACTCCACGGAGTTTTCCTGTATTTTCATTTTCAATTCTTTCTAATGCTTTATTAATGATTTCTCCAATTTCAGGATCATTACGCTTACTATACAAGTAATCAAATGTTGAATACTCATCCAACACAAATCGTTCTCTCGATAATGCACGTTGAATACGTTGTTCATTACCATCGTATCGTTTTGTATATTCTTCTAAGTGCTCTTTATAGGAATCACTTAAATACTTCATAAATAGCGTCGTTAAGATATAGTCCTTATACGTACTTGAATCAATTTTCCCTCTAAACGTGTCTGCTGCTTGCCATAATACTGAATTAATTTGTTGTTGTGTTACTTTTTCAACCATGGTTATCCTCCGATTTATGTAATATTTGTTTCGATAGTCCTATAAACCACTTCTCTTTTTCTTCTATTAATGATCTGTAAAGCTCTTTTTCTTTTAAATGAAGCCTATATATTTCTATTAGTACCTTTTGTTTATCAATAGTCGTCACTGTTACGGGGAGAGTTTTAATGACATTTTGATTGGTACTTGGAATTCGACTACCTGATTGAAACCGTTCAAATTCCTTTTTAATCTCTTTTGAATTTAGATACCAAGCTAAGAACTCAGGTAATATTTTTCTTTCATTCACCTTAATAATTGCAAAGTAGGACGGGATTAACAACCCACTAGCTTCTTTATCTATAAATACCGCTGAATTTGGATGGCTTAGACGTATCAGAACATCGCCTTCTTGTGTAAAGTAATGATTATCCAACACATCATTGCTTTTAAACTCCTCAAGAGATGTTAAATCAATAGTTCCATCATCAGTTATATTCCTAAGAGTAATTAGCTTATATGTAGCCTTTGTTTCATGTTCAAAAGCTGCTTTTTTTCTACTTAAAACTAACCCTGTCTTTACAACAGCCACTTCGTTAAGTTGCATTAGGTACCTCCTTTAAAATGTTAAATAAATAATTTAACATTTGTTAAATCTAGTATATAACTAATATTTTATATAGTCAAACCTTAGCTTTGTGTGTGTATTAATAGAAAATACTTATTCATTCTTTATCCTGCTTATCTAATAGTCATTACCCATAAAAACACTATCAATCGAAGAATGTTTGATGAACAAGTCAGTTAGGACACAACTAATACCATTAATCGTTGTTTGATTTAACATTGTTGTACTTTATAAAATGAAACTAATATATTTAACCATAAACTTACAAAAGCTATCGCAGATTAAACTCTGCAATAGCCCGTTCCATTTATCCATTATTTTGTTCATACTTCTTAATTGTTTCAGTCAAATATAGTTCAATCTGACTTTGTTTCCACCCTAGCCCCTTTTTTAATACCATAATTCGTCTATTTACCGGCACCACTCTTTTTCCTTTTTCAACTCTAAAAATAAACGAAGCACTACACCCAATCCGAACAGCAAGATTATCAAGTGTCATCCCCTTTACATCTCGATAGGCTTTAATTCCTCTACCAAAATCATTAACAATCATTTCTATTCCCCCATTTAACTGTTGTTCTATTTTCACGCCTACATCCATACTCATTCTACTTCCTCCTAGTTATCGGGATTTCCGATTCCTCTTTTATTAAGTCTCTATTTATACTAGACGAAAGTCTGAAAGATATAATTAGTATCTACGTAATAGATTGAATATTTTTCTTTCTATTGTCTATCATATATTAACTTTACATTTAGAAAGGGGTTGTGTTTATGGATAAAGATACAATCTTTACATTGGCACCAGAAAAGAGAGTACAAGAAGTCAACAAACTATTACGAAAGTATGATTTAAAGGAAATAAGTAGATTAGTTGGGATACCTTCAAGTACCTTGAGCAAACTCATGCGAGAAGGGGACTACCTGTATCATCAAGCAGACAAGCAATACTATCCATTTGTTCGTTCCGAGGAAGAAAGAGTAATAACATCAAATAGAAAAGTTGATGATGAAACAACCTTCATTAAAGAAAATATGATTACTTTAAGAAAGGTTGTACAATATTTTAAGGAATCAGGGAATTTGCTACTTGATAAACGCATTTACAGTAAGAACACTAAGTTTGTCAATAAAAGCATCAGGATGAACAATGACATTTACGAGGAATTCAGCTCATTTTGTGAAGATCATTTCCCTCACCTAAAAACTCAGGATGTTATTGCTCAAGCATTAATTGATGCAATGAAAAGATATAAGCCAGAAAGTGGACAGGAGTAGTATAAAGCTCCTGTTTTTTATTGGAATAACAACCAATAGGTGTCTATAGTGTTAGGAACAACACTTTTTAGAAACCTTTAATGCTATTCACATAAACATTAGATTTTAAACGGATTTTTCAAAACACTTGGAAATACTATGTGTTTTTTGGTAGAGAGATTCTTGGGTATGAGGATTGGGTTTATCCCTAGAATAGCAAGGTCATGAAGATATTTTCGATAGGTGGGGAGAGACATGTGTTTTTTTGGAGTATCTATACTTCCCTTCGAGATCATAACAAGAAATTCTCGAAGGCTTTCCTTTTTTCTTTTTGAGAATGAACTATTTTTAATTATTTTTTCCGCTTCGCTAATCTTATAATAGTCTCCGGTATGGACGATGGGACTTACATGCTTTTCCATATATTCTTTCCAAAGTTGGGATGAAAAGTAGGTTCTCAATTGCTTGGGCATCCCTTTCCCTCCTTTATCTTGTCTTTTCATACTGTTTAAATGGCTGTTTTTCAATCTCAACTCATATCTGATTATATTTTCATCGTATGATTGAATTTGTTCCTCATTAGCTATCCTTTCGTCCTCTTTACTATAGATTATCAACTCTGTGCTCTTACATTTGTGATATTGGGACGTTTCATATTTTTGGGGATCTCCATTCTGATCCTTACCCCATTTAATTTTCTCTTTGTATGCAAACCTCATTGTGTACTTATTCAGTAAATGGAATAACAGTTCCTGATCTCTTTTATCTGGTACATATACGTCCAGTCTATAATCAATTCTTGTGAGGATATGAGAATCAAAGTAATCAGAGTTCCCAAAATGTCGGGTTAGAAATTTACGAATATCTAACTCTACCAAATCATAGTCTTCCTCTGTAACTGTTCCTCTATTTAACAACTTTACAACATCAACTTTAAATTGTAAGTTCCAGTCACCATCAACTCGCTCCCAAGTTCGTACAATAGCATAATGGGTGAAAATCTCCTTTATTTTTCTATTAAGCTCTTTAACAGCTGCACGGATGTGACGGTATTTGTATAATTTCACACCGTACTTAGAAAAGATATGTTGGCAATCTTCATCGCTTATAGTTAGCAACAATTCGAATGTGTGAATCATGAGACCATCTCCTTTTTGTTGAGAGGAATAAACAATCCCTTTAGTATCAAGTGTTTAAAGTGGTTAACTTTTCCCGTCCCAAACTAATTTATATGACTTACCAACACATTAAACCTTGTCAATGTAGTAGAAGTCTTGCATGCTACTATAGTTGTAATGAAAATATTCATTACAGCATGAAAAAAGTGGGTCAATATCTTTACAATGTGTTCATAATTATAATGTTCCGCCACTCTGTTGAATCCTACTAATTTAAAAATCCAGTTAATACATAGAAAAAACCGTAAAAGCTCTTATGCTCTACGGTTTGGTTCATTAGCTATTCAATTGTTTTTTCATGCACGTTTTCTTCCTTCCCTCCATTTCTATCTATAAATTTGTAAAATCAACAAATCTTAAATAATTTAGAATAGAAAAGGACGATTTGCCAATAGAATACTCGTGATTAACATCTGAACCCATTTTTATAAAATCCTTATCTTCACTTTATTTGTTTTGATTTATATCCCATTGACTATTGTCAAAAAATACCAATTACATACTGAGTTTCCTCCTTTCTCATATATTTTTTTTCAAATAAATACTTTATTATAAAATCTGCAACCGAATAAATAATAAACAAACTAAAGGAGATTAATAATATGACAATAAATAAATTAAATATAAATAAAGAGTTTTACAATCACTTGAACATAAAGAATAACTATTCTTTGGAAACCAGAGATTGCATTGAAAGTACAGTTGAAAAGTTAATAAGGAGTAATACAAGTACCAATCACCCTGGAATGCTTTTAGGTGAAATTCAGAGTGGAAAAACAAGAACATTCATAGGATCTATTGCTTTAGCATTTGATAATAATTATGATATGGCAATCGTATTAACAAAAGGTACAAAAGCATTGGCAAAACAAACATATTCCCGACTAATAAATGAATTTAGCGATTTTTATGATGAAGACTCTCTACAAATATTCGATATTATGTCTTTACCAGATAATTTAACTAACTTTGAATTAGATCAAAAGATTATTTTTGTAGTAAAGAAGGAAAAGAATAATCTAATCAGATTAGAAAATGCAATATTTCAAAAATATCCATCGCTAGCATCGAAAAAAGTTTTAATTGTAGATGACGAAGCTGATTTTGCCTCTATTGGGTTTGATAAGTCAAAAAAAGAGGTCGTTGATCTGCGAGTAATTGCAAAGAAAATAGATGATATTCGACAAAAACTTAAAAGAAGTGATTTTTTGCAAGTTACTGCAACACCCTACGCATTATACTTGCAGCCTAATAATATTAAAATAAATGATTTTGTGTTTGAACCTTTAAAACCATCATTTACTGAAATAGTTCCTCTGTCAGATGGTTATATCGGAGGAGACTATTACTTTAATCAAAGTCAGGACAAAAGTTCACTCGCATATTACCTGTATGAACAAATTCCATTAGAAGAACTGGAATTACTTAAAAGCCATGATAGAACTCAATTTAAGATAGAGAATGTTTTAGAAGATCATAGAGTTGATACTTTAAGAAATGCAATTATGAATTTTATAGTAGGAGGAGTAATTCGTCGTTTACAAGCAAAAAAAGCAAAATCACAATTAGAAAAATATAGCTTTATTATTCATACAGAACAAAAAAAGCTAGCACATGAATGGCAAAAGGATCTTATCTTGGAAATAAAAAAACAATTCACTAATATTGCGAAGGAAAACCAATCGAGACTTACAACACTTTTGGATAAATCATATGCAAATTTAATAAGTTCACTTTCCAAGACAGATTCGTATATACCCAAATTCGAAGAAGTTAGAAATGAGGTAACACAATCAATTCTTAAAGATCACATTATGATCTCTACCGTGAACTCGGAAAAAGATATTAATGAGCTTTTAGATAATAATGGTCAATTAAGACTTCGTGTCCCACTAAATATTTTTATTGGGGGTCAAATTTTAGACCGTGGTATTACTATTAAAAACTTAATAGGTTTCTACTATGGTCGTAATCCCAAGAAATTTCAACAAGATACGGTACTACAACATTCACGAATGTATGGCTATCGTCCTAAAAAAGACTTAGCTATAACACGTTTCTATACTACTAACGATATATATGAGGTGATGAACAAAATATATGAGTTCGACAATGCTTTACGTGATTCCATAAAGAACGGTAAAAGTAACAGCGGTGTTATATTCATACAAAAAGATGTTTCTAACAAAATAGTACCCTGTTCACCAAATAAGATTATCATCCCAAAAGTTACTATTCTTAAACCTTTTAAACGGTTATTACCCATCGGATTCCAAACTAAAAGTCAATCAACAATATCTAAAATAGTAAAAGAGATCGATAATATTGTAGATAGAGTTACTAATGGAAATGAGCCTGTACTCATAGATATTAAAGATGCAAAAAATATAGTAGAAAACATTCATAAAACATTTAGCAAAGATAAAAAACTAGGAGAGCAGTGGGACGTGGAAACATTTATCACATGTATGGAGTATCTAGCTTACAATATTCCTAATAATAATACTGGAAAGCTATGGATAATAATCCGTACTGGCAGAAATATAGCTAGGTTTAGAAAGAGTACTGGTAAATATGAGGATGCACCTGATACAGCTACTGGCAAAAATAATGAATTAAATGTTGCGAAGAGAATTGCTATTGAAAATCCTGCACTCATTCTCACTCGACAACAAGGTTTAAAGAAGGGTTGGAATGGTGCAGAATTTTGGTGGCCAGTTCTTGTAACACCGAGTAAGACTCCAACTGTAATATATACAAGTGAAACACAAGATTGAAAAAAACCGATTTTAGGTTTATTAAGATTCCGTTCCGAGACTACTAATTGTTTCAGGTTAGCAATTAATTGGACTTTTCAACTTGTTCACTATTTCGTCAATCTTGTAAAAGCCCCAAGGTGATAGATTTGAAACATGTACTGACCATTATTTAATTCCATTGTACATTACAACTTATCATGGAGTGACGGTAGGATAACCTAAATTAGCAATCATGTCCTTGGTAATCTGTATAGTCATATATGAAAAGGCTTGTATATCATTCACATGTTTCGAAGTCTTAAACTTGTGAATGAGTACATGCTTATAATGGCAAAAATGGACATATAGAAAAAATCATTTATACCGGTTCAAATTAAACCAAATTTTAACTTTGACATTCTTACTTTTAACATTTTTAGTTTGAGAAAGACTTTCTTTTATCTCAACAATTTTGGTAGTATGCTGCGAGCAGAACAAAAGTTGGATTAGCTTTACGATTCTTTATTTTCATGAAGAGGGAAAATATCTCCATTTGGATACTCTTTTACTAATTCCCCATTTTTTTCATATATGATATATGTTCCATTTGCTTTCGCATCAATTCTAGCCATATCTCCAGTCATCTTTATCCATTTGTCCATCCAAGCAAATTTTCTATTGGGGTTATTTATTTTTTCTGTCTTAAACCCATTAGATGGTTCATTTTTATTTTTTGTCACGGATATCCCCCATTATTTTTCGATTTAATTAGAACATGAAATTTCATTCGGAAACCATATTACCATTTTTGTATTCCAATATATAATCACTTTAATATCCAGTAATACTAGAATTTCGCATGGAAAAGTGGTGATTGTAGGCCAATTTACCAAGCAAAAAGCCGCAGTCCTTTCTTTATTGTATATCACCTCCAAAAACTCATTGTCAAATTACTATGGGCAGAATAATATACCGCCATATTTCCTGTAGCATTTCCCTGCAAAAGTTTAAACCAAATACATCAATGTGGTATGAAGTCGAAAATAACGTTCTCTGAAATTGAATGAAATTACAAAGAAAAAAGACATAAGCTACTATCAGTGTTATTTTTAAATTACTTCTAAATAGTTACACATTAGTTTAAACAAAAAGCCACCAAGTGTGGTAGCTTCAATCCTTTATCCCTAATAACTTAGGAGACTGGCTGAATAATCTTTGATCTTAAAAGAGCAACATCCTTGTTACTATTTTTTCTTTCCAGGTTATTTAAAATTTTATTCTCCGTTTCTGGTGTCCAGTATATTTTTAACTTTCCTTTAGCACGGGTTATTGCTGTATAAAATATATTGTGAGTAATCATTTCTTCACTCTCATCTGTAATAACAATTTTAACTGAATTATATTCAAGACCCTGTGCTTTATGAATTGAAACAGCATAAGCAACCTGGAATGGAACTACGGCTTCAGAGGATGAATCGTCATCTTCATCTGTGCTTCTATACTTATTGACAAAAAAGCGAATTACGGAATTACCTTGATCAGAATGACCTATCAATTCAAGATCATATCCCTCTACATCCAACTGATTCATCACCTTATCAAGTTCAATATCGAATTGTATTCTATCATTAAACGTCTCTATACCAACTATTTTTCCTTTTAAATTATTATAAATTAAAGGTGTAAATCTTTCTGATTCATTAAATAAAACAGGATCATTTATCTTATAAGTTTGAACACCCCAACGCACTGGAATATTTTGATTGCTACTCTGTAAAAATCTATTAATATTGTTTATTCCATAGAGTCCATCATAATTTAGACATAGTATAATTTCATCTTCCTCAAAATGTTCAAATATAGATTCATCCAAGCTAATTGAATAATTGTTTTTTGTAATATGTTCTAGTATGTCTTCATTCATACTCCTAACTTTATCCCACAAAGTTAGGAGGTTAGGGTTATTGGTTCGATATGGGTTTGTTAACTCATATATCGATGTTTCAGGAACAAACGACGCTACAACGTTAAACCAATTTCCAAAGACTATCGAATCAATTTGATATACGTCCCCAACTAAGACTAATAGTTTGAAAGATGCTTTATTTATGACTCTTAGCATATCTATATTACTGACTGTACTACATTCATCAATAATCAACACATCGAATTCTGTTTCGCAATTTTTATTAGCATTGAATTTCGCTATAGTTTTATAGGTGCAATTATCTGCATTAACTCTTCTTTTCAAATTATCCACTGCTGGATTAGTGTTTGCTAAATAGAGCTTCTTTTTATCATTGAAAAAATTTGAGATATGATTTATCATCGTGGATTTTCCAGTCCCGGCAGCACCGTAAATTAACGCCACTTTGGAATTCTCAAACATTTGCTTTAGGGCATGTTCCTTTTCATCGCAATCAACATTATAAGCAGTATATTGCAACCAATACTCAACAGAGTTTAAATAGTTATCAATGCCGGCTGAAGCTAATTCCTTGAGTTTTTGAATAATACTAAGAGTGCTTACTTCATAACCTTTTATATAAATATTGTTTTTATAATTCTCTAATCTTCGATGCCCATGCTTATAATAAAGCATATTGTTATATGTCTGCATAAGACCATCAATATCTCCAAAACCCTCAATATCTTTTTTCGAAGTGTATAACTGTCCTTTTAATTCTATATTATTTTTAATAAGTCTTGCAAAGATCTCATGCTCTCGATTAGTTACATCTATACAATCCAATAGATCTGAAAGTTTAGGATTATGATTCTTTAAGGAAGTATTAAATGGCATATTATCAAAAGGGATACATCCATAATCCAAATGCAGTTGCGATAATCTTTCACACCTTCTATACATGTATTGCTGCTTTATTATTTTATTATTTAATCTGTAAAGTAAGTACCTGATTACTCGATTACCTGAACTATTGCTTTTGGTAAACTCACGACACTTATCTATAATATCAAAAAAATATAACGTATTTGCTCTTTGATTTATTTGGGTCTTGATACTATTATAATAATCATCGGCAAGATCAATCAATTCAACTAAATTCATCCCGCTTTCGGTTAAGTATCTCATTAACTCACGATACTCAATACTTCCACTTTGTATTTTTGGGTGATTGCCAAATATATCAGCGAAATTATTAAGTTCACATGGACGGATTGATACTTCCCAACTATCAATAATTAGAATGGGCATATTCTTATCCAAAATATTAATAATTTCATTTTTCACAGATAGTTTAACAGCATAGTTATGTGAAAGATCCAATTTTGTAAATGCAATAATCCTATCAAACTTGCTTGCTTTGTCATTGGCAATTGTAAATGTTACTTCGTAATAAACTTCGTAATCTACAAAAAATGGCTTTATTTTTTGAATGTAATAACGATCATTATATGTGTTTCTAGTTCCAGCTAAAGATGGTTGATTTATTTTTGCGATGATCTTTTCATAATATTCATTCAGATTAGAATCAGTAATGATTGGGAATTCGTCTATGTTTTCAAGTATATCAAGATTATATGTACTCTTGAGAAAGTTTTTCATTTTTAGTAGATACTCAAAGTATTTCAACATTAGTCTTTCAGAATTTTCCTCGTCAAGTGTATAATGAGAAGCAGTAATTTGCAAAAGCCTGTGAAACTTACTTAAAAATCTTAAATTACCTCTGGATTTAACATAAATATTTGCTTTTTCGATATTGGGGTAACTATTCTCAATATCTTGTCCATTAGCATATGCTTTTAATGAAATATGTTCCACGAAATTCCTAAGTTGAGACAGAATATTTTGTGACAATAATCCCCTATCAGAAGAATCAAACCTATCAATATTTCTGCAAATTACTTTATCGATGTTCAAAATCTCTATGTCAATTCTATTCAAACTATCCACCTCCAATTACAGATTTATTAAATATCCTACCCATTGCTTTATTTTAGTGTGTCGTATGTTCAAGAAAATACATATCTACCAATGATGTCATTTTCTCTTATAACTTTATAGTGTCTGTGGTAAATATGAGGTAATCTGTGAAATAATATAAGACAAATATACCATTTTTCAGTAAAATATGTACCCTATAATTATTATTCAGCGAACTCTAATAGGGCAGAAACATATGTTATCTTTCGTATGAATGCGTCTTCACATTATTTCAAATGTTAAAATGAAAAGATGAATAGATTGGTGTTAAAGAATCTACTTTACGAACAAATTTTAAATTTATATTTTAATATCATAAAATATTTTAATGCTCGAACCTAAAAATTTTGATTTATGAAGTGACTCTAATTATGATAGAGTCATAAACTAATTCACTGATGAAAGGTAGTGACATAATCAATATAATTAAGTAATACATCCCTTTATCTCCCCTCAAATACAATTAACTTAATTACCCTCATATTTTAAAAAACCAGCAGGAGGAAGTAGAATGGTAAACAACAATAATCAATCCAGAAGCAAGACAATCTCTTCTCTATTTCTATTGAAAGGGGAGAATACATTCCATGAATTCTTTTCAACTAGAAGATAAATTTCTGCAGCAACACCTCTCCGTGAACCTCTCAATCCCCATTCCTTCAGATTCAGTAATTATTTCCAAAATAGAATTAGAAGAACTTAAAAAACATCAATTAAAAGGCGTTTATTGGACAATGAAAGATTTGGAAAATCGGATTAATCGTAAACATGAATGGATTAAAGAAAACATCCTCTATCCCTCTAAATTCAGAAAAATTCTCGATGTAGAACAAGGTGGCTTCGTTTTTTATCCGCAAACAAAAGGGCAAACATGGTCATTCCACGCCTCGAAAATGGCAGAATTTTTGGATGATAACTTCCAACAAATTTTCACCAAAATAGATAAAGTAGCTTAAACTTATAAGCTATACAAAACTAACAATTACATTTAAGATAAGGATGACTACATTAAGACTACAGATCACCCTTATCTGACTAAAACTAGATGAGGAGAAACAAACTATGGCATATATAAGAAAACGTGTAGGCAAAAAAGGAACAAGTTATGAATTTACAGTTAGCAATACTGTAAATGGAGAATCAAAGCCTATAAGAAAGGGAGGATTTCACACAAAAACAGAGGCAAAGGTTGCAGCAGCTGAAATGGAAGCCCAATTAGCAAAAGGTATGCACCCAGTAATTAAAAAACAGCCTTTCGATAGCTACTTTAAAGACTGGATTGAGCTCTATAAATCTCCCATAGTTAGCCCAACTACTATGAAACATTACGAATACTCATTAAGTGCGGTAATAGAGTATTTTTCAGACACCCCAATTCAAAATATTAAGAGACATGATTATCAAAAGTTCTTGAATTGGTTCGGTTCTAATAAAGCAAAAGAAACAGTCGCAAAAGTACATGGACACATAAAATCTTGTGTTAAAGATGCTATTGAAGAACAACTAATCCAATTTGATTTCACAAGAAAAACAACACCAACTTGGACTGTACCAGCGAAAAAGTCAGTAGAAAAACATTTGAACTATGAAGAAAGCAGACAACTTTTACAGAGCATTCAGAGAAAAGCGGGCGAAGGGCTGGGCTACTCGCTGATACTTTTAATTCTGACATCTGGACTACGCTTTGCTGAAGCAGTTGGACTTACAAGAAAAGACTTCAACTTCGAAAAAAACACAATCACCATTAGCAAAACCTGGGGATATAAGAAAAATTCACCTACAGGTTTTGGACCGACAAAAAATAATCAATCTATTAGAACTATTAAGATGGGCAAGCTCACCATGAATCATTTTAAAGAATTGTTCAACATCACTCCAACGAATATTCATGAATTAGTGTTCTACAGTGCGGGCTCAAAATACAAAGTCATCAGCAATACCAATGCCAATAAGTTGCTAAAAAAAATACTATTAGAATTAAATATTGAACCGATAACAGTTCATGGATTACGACACACACATGCAAGTGTACTTCTTTATAAAAAAACTTCCATCCACTATGTCTCTGAAAGATTGGGTCATAGTGATATAGAAACAACGTTAAAAGAGTACACGCATGTTCTAAAAGAATTACGTTTGAAAGACGAGCAAATTACAGTACAAACATTTGAGAATATGGCTGTATAAATTATGCGTAAAATGTGCGTAAAATGTTTTAAAAACTAATCGTTTTCAATCGAATACTCAAACATAAGAAAAAGCTCATAAAGCCTTTCATATAAAGGTTTACGAGCTTTCAATTACTATTAATCGTAACTAATATTAACTTACAGATACCGGTGGTCGGGGTCGAACCGACACTCCGTAAGGAACACGATTTTGAGTCGTGCGCGTCTGCCAATTCCGCCACACCGGCAAGTTCGTTTTTGGAGGCGGTAACCGGATTTGAACCGGTGATAAAGGTTTTGCAGACCTCTGCCTTACCACTTGGCTATACCGCCCTATATGGAGCGGAAGACGGGATTCGAACCCGCGACCCCCACCTTGGCAAGGTGGTGTTCTACCACTGAACTACTTCCGCATAATGGCTGGGCTACCAGGATTCGAACCTGGGGTACACGGGATCAAAACCCGATGCCTTACCGCTTGGCTATAGCCCAATCTACAAAAATGGGGCGACCGGTGGGGATCGAACCCACGCGTGCCGGAGCCACAATCCGGTGCGTTAACCACTTCGCCACGGCCGCCATTTAATTGAAAATGGCAGGGGTAGTAGGAATCGAACCCACATCAAAGGTTTTGGAGACCTTCGTTTTACCATTAAACTATACCCCTACTTACTATGAAAAATAATGGTGGAGGGGGAGAGATTCGAACTCCCGAACCCTGAGGGAGCGGATTTACAGTCCGCCGCGTTTAGCCACTTCGCTACCCCTCCAAATTGAATGAGAAAACAAAAATGGTGGCTCGGGACGGAATCGAACCGCCGACACACGGATTTTCAGTCCGTTGCTCTACCGACTGAGCTACCGAGCCATTAGTTTTAAATCTATTAAAAATTTCAAGTGGCGGTCCGGACGGGACTCGAACCCGCGACCTCCTGCGTGACAGGCAGGCATTCTAACCAGCTGAACTACCGGACCATTAATTATAACATATAAATCACTAATCATCTATGTATTACTTCATTTAATTTATAATGAATTTGGTTGCGGGAGCAGGATTTGAACCTGCGACCTTTGGGTTATGAGCCCAACGAGCTACCAGACTGCTCCATCCCGCGATATGTTTAAGTTAACCTTATATGGTGGAGGATGCAGGGCTCGAACCTGCGACCCCTTGCTTGTAAGGCAAGTGCTCTCCCAGCTGAGCTAATCCTCCATATTGTTGGTGACCCGTACGGGATTCGAACCCGTGTTACCGCCGTGAAAGGGCGGTGTCTTAACCACTTGACCAACGGGCCAATCTAAGTTAATAGTGGCGGAGAGCGAGGGATTCGAACCCTCGAGGCCGCGGTAACGGCCTACACGATTTCCAATCGTGCTCCTTCGGCCACTCGGACAGCTCTCCATTTGGCTCCACAGGTAGGATTCGAACCTACGACCGATCGGTTAACAGCCGATAGCTCTACCACTGAGCTACTGTGGAATAATTCCAATTAGGATTTTCCTTGCCTGGCGGCGTCCTACTCTTGCAGGGGCAAAGCCCCAACTACCATCGGCGCTGGAGAGCTTAACTACTGTGTTCGGCATGGGAACAGGTGTGACCTCTCCGCTATTGCTACCAGACAATGATATCTGCCAAGTGATTGTCGAAAAAACAGTGACAACCATTATTATAATTGTTTCTTGGAAAAAATCAAGTACAATTTCAAAAAATATGTAGGGATTTGTACCCTAAAAACTAAATAAGAGATCATTCAACGACGTTT
>NZ_AUQA01000003.1:0-184076 GCF_000445495.1 Virgibacillus sp. CM-4 | reverse complement strand
TAAATTGTGTAAAACACTTGACTGGAGGTAAGAAAAGTTAGAAAACAAATCCAACTTTGAGGTGCCTTAAAACAAAGGGGGTTCTACTCCCTCTAATCGCAGCTACTCCCCTTTCATGTCACCGATCTGTTAATTGCTGCCGGGCAAATTCTCTATATAATGCGTGCCGATCCATTAGTTCTTGATGTTTTCCCACCCCTGTTATTTCTCCATTTTCGATAAATATAATTTTATCCGCATCTACAATCGTTGATAGGCGGTGAGCGATTACAAAGGTTGTGCGTCCTTCCATTAATTTAGTTAAGGCTTGTTGAACAACCTTTTCTGATTGACTATCTAAACTGGCAGTTGCTTCATCCATCATCAGTATACTTGGGTTACGTAGAAATGCTCGAGCTATATTAATGCGTTGCCTTTGTCCCCCAGATAGTTTAACTCCCCTTTCGCCAACCTTTGTATCTAATTGATCGGGAAACGTTGCTATAAACCTATCTGCATAAGCCATCTTGGTAACCAACCAAAGCCGGTCATCTGAAATATCTGTTGCGTCAGCTAAACCGTAGGTTAAGTTTTCTCTAATGGTACCAGCCATCATCGCACTTTCTTGTGAGACATAACCAATATGACTTCGCCATGTTTGCAACGACATTTTCTCAATCGACGTGTCACCAATGAAAATTTCACCTTCTGTTGGTTGGTAGAATCGTTCTAACAAACCGAATAACGTTGTTTTTCCCCCGCCGCTTGGACCAGCAAATGCGATCATTTCACCAGGATGGGCAGCAAAAGTGATATTTCTTAAAACTTGTTCTGTTGGATTATAGGAAAAGGATACATGATGAAACTGAATGATGCGATTTGCGTTTGTTAAAGAAGCACCATCTTTCCCTGGTTCCTCTGATAAATCCAAAATATCGATAATTCGCTCTGTTGCACCCTTTGCTTTTTGTAATTGGGTAAAAAACATAGCAAATGTGGTAATTGGCATAATGATTTGGAACAAATAAAGCAAGAATGCCACCAATGATCCGGTAGACATGGAACCATTGGCCACACGTATACCTCCATATCCAATAATAACCACTACTACAGCCATAATAATTAAGTACATAAGTGGCCCAATCAAAGCAAAGATTTTTGATTCTTTTAAGCCGAATGAATATAGCTTACTAATTCCATGTAATCCCTTTCGTTCCTCAAAAGGTTCCGCTGTAGACGACTTCATTAACCTTATTTCACTTAATGTTTGCTGAATATTACCAGTAAATACCGCCGTTTCATCCTGTAGACTTCGAGAGATCTTAGCCATTTTGCTACCTAATGGCATCATCAGTAAAATCGTTATGGGAACAGCAATTAACATCATCAGTGTCATTTGCCAATCCATAATTAATAGTATAGCAACGGCACCTATGATAGAAATTAACCCACTTATAAACTGTGGAAAATGCTGAGATATCAGATCTTTCACAATTCCGGTATCGTTGACCACACGACTTACCGATTCCCCACTGTTTGTTTTATCAAAATAGCTAACTGGTAGATGGATTAACTTCCTCCACATCCGTTCGCGAAGCCGGGCAACAATCTTCTGTCCAACTAATGCTAACATATAAGTAGATACACCATCGATTACGGCTTGCAAAATAAAAATAACCGCTATCATCACTATCAGCATGATACTCACCGATTCTAAGGAGAACCCATCAACCAATTCCCTAGTTAGCAGAGGGATACTTAGACCTACAAGTGTTGTGATTACACTACCAACTAATCCTATTGAAAGAGGGAGCTTTGGAATGTTGGTAGACAAGATAAACGAAATAAATAGCTTCAAATCATTACGGGATTTTTCCAATACCATGTACTCCTATCTTAGAATATCTATCCTTTTATTATAAATGAAAAAAGAACATAATACATGATTCTCCCCTTCCAGCCTTAAATAATAAAAACGCTGCTTTGTTCCACAAAACAGCGTTTTTATTTAAAAGCATGCCTTATCCACCAATATCCCGTTGACGATAACCAATAAACCCGAGTACCATCAAGCCTATTGCAGAAATTGTAAGGATGGTAACTGCAGTTATGTTCATATCTTCAATAGGTATCTGAGGTATATGCCCGAACGGGGACAAGCTGCTCATCCACTCAGGAAATTGAATTAGATTGCCTAAATACACAACAATAAATGAATAAATTAAATACCCCCATACCCAGCTACTTACCTGTGGGAGAAAGCCGATAAGAAATGCCGTCAGCCCAATCATTACCCACATCGCAGGCAAATAGACTATTGCCGCTTGATACACAACTGTAATATCCATTCCGTCATTAATCGATACAGAGCCTGCTGACCAAAGACCAAGTGCTGCCAAAGATAACATAACAAACGAAACAAGAATAGAAATGATTAATGAACTACTTAATAGCCGTGTACGAGAAACTGCACGACTTAACAAATGCTCTGTTCTATTTTTTCTTTCTTCACCCATTAATTTCAATTGTGCCATTAAAGCTGGTATCGTGCTAATCATAGCCATAATACTCATTAACATGGTAATAAATTGTTCTGTCAGCGAATAACCATCTACAGGTGCTAGCATTTGTTTCATCATATCAATATCTTCAAAAAAGGTATCTAAATCCCCTAATACGGAACCATAGGATGCACCTAATACAAACATTCCTATTGCCCAAGCAATTATCCCCGTACGTTGAAGACGAAAGGACAGCCCTAATGGACTTTTTAACAGTACAGATGCATATTTTTTACCTGGCTTGGCTGGTAAAAATCCAGAACCCAAATCCCGAATACCATTTAAATAGAGTGCCAATATACAAAGAATGAACGATACACCGATGGTTAATAGAATTGGCCACCAATAGTTATTAACATAAACCTCCGCTCCTAAAATCCAGCCCAATGGAGAAATCCAAGATAATGTCTCATTACTTACATCTCCAATCGCTCGTAAAATATAAGCAATACCCAGCACAAAGAAGGACAATCCAATAACACCACGGGAGTTCTCAGAAAGCTGTGCAAATACCGCTGTGATTGCTGTAAAGAAAAAGCCTATTGCCCCTAGGGCTGCACCATATAAAAGAGAACTCTCTAAGTCCATACTTTCAATATCTAATGCCGCTAAACCAAATCCAATGAGAAGCGCCATAAAAAAATTCGTCATGAAAACAACGTTTAACGCTGCGAATAAATTTGATAACCTACCAGTTGGTAATGATCGGATCAGTTCAATTCGACCGTCTTCCTCATCTGATCTCGTATGCCTTGTAACTAATAAGATACTCATGATTGCCACCGTAATCGCTGTGAACAGGAGCATCTGATGTGCCATCATGGCTCCATATGTGTAATTATCCAGCCCATACCCTTGACCAACCATAGCTGTCATTGCAGGATTTAACATGGTTTCAGCAATCGCTTGACGATCCGCCTTTGATCCATAGAGATCCGTAAAAGATAAGGCAATGGTATAGGTAATGATAGCTAATGACAAAATCCAGACAGGAATTCGTATACGATCCCTCCGTAGGAGAAAACGAGACAACTTCCCTGTGTTTTTTGTTAAACCTGCCATTACACTTCCCTCCCAGCTCCAGCCGTTATATTCCCTTCATAATGTCTCATAAATAAATCCTCTAATGTTGGAGGAGCACTTTCCAGTTTCACCAAACCAAATTTACTAATATAACGTATGACATCATCCAATTTTTCGGTATCTACTTGAAAAGAAATTTCATTCCCTTCTCTTTCGATAGCATGTACGCCTTCGACTTCACTTAACGCAACAATATCTTGTTTTGTTTCTACTAATAAATTCGTTCGCGTCAGATGTCGCATTTCACTTAGAGATCCAGATTCAATAATCTTACCTTGCCGAATAATTCCAACACGGTCACATAACTTTTCTACTTCCGATAAAATATGACTAGAAAGCAAAATACTTTTACCAGCCTGTTTTGCTTCTAAGACACAATCTTGAAATACTTTCTCCATTAATGGGTCAAGACCGGAAGTAGGTTCGTCTAAAATATATAAATCTGCATCAGACGAGAAAGCAGCTACTAATGCCACTTTTTGCCGATTTCCTTTTGAATAAGTACGGCATTTTTTGGTTGGATCTAATTCAAATCGTTTGATCAAAGCCTCTCTTCGGCTTTGGTTATTTCCGCCACGTAATTTTACAAACAGATCAATAACTTCTCCTCCCGTTAAATTCGGCCATAAATTCACATCCCCTGGAACATAAGCAATTCGCTCATGAATAGAAACAGCATTGGACCACGCATCTTTACCAAAGATGGTTACGTTCCCTTTTGTCGCTTTTAATATCCCTAATAATATCCGAATGGTTGTTGATTTGCCTGCCCCATTGGGACCGATAAACCCATAAACTTCTCCTTCATTAACTTCTATATTCACACCATCTAACGCAGTAAACTTTCCAAATTTCTTTGTTAAGTTAGTTGTTTGTAACACAGGCATTTTTACTTCCCCCTTATGTTCGCATCTAAATTATGAAATATTTTAACCCATATATTTCATAATATATAAATAAAATTGTTTATGCAATAACTTATGAAATATATTTATTGTTTTATTACATATTTTTTATTAAAATTAGAATGAGGTGAAACTACTTGGATGGTTTTAAACGAAGACGCGAATTAAAAAAATCACATATATTGCAGGCTGCTTTAACATTATTCATGGATTTTGGCGTACAAAAAGTCTCTATTAAAGAAATTGCTACAAAAGCAAATGTATCTCAAGTAACGATTTACAATTATTTTGAGAGCAAAAACAACCTTGTTCATGAAGTAATTAAACATTATATAAGCGAAACATGGTGGGAGTTTGAGTCATTATTTGATAACGATTTACCCTTTCCTGAAAAGATAAAGAAGCTTATCTTCGCTAAGACAGAAACAGCCCAACATATCAATTCCAATTTCTACAATGTGATTATGAAAGAATATTCTGCTGGTATTAGTTATATTGAAGAGTTATACCAAAAAAAGGCGATACCGAAAATGATGGAGTTATTTGAAGAAGGGAAACGCGAAGGATATGTTGATCCAGATCTATCGAATGAGTCGATTTTAATGTATTTCCACATTTTTAAAGAAGCCATGCAGCGTGAAGATATATATAATAAAATACTGCCAATGACGGAAGATATCATGAAGATCTTATTCTATGGGATTATTGGGAAAGGAGATCATCCTAATTAGATCTTTCCGCTTGTAGAGAAGCAGCTATATGCCTCTACAAGCTTTTTTGTTGGTATGACCGAGTAACAATGGAAAACTTCATTTTATTCCTAAACAAGGAATTCACGCCTTTGTTTTAACTTTCCCCAATCAATCAGGCAATTTGGTACATACTATAACAAAAAACATCAAAAAATTTCGTTTGAAGCACGAAAAATTGAAGATATCCGTTTTTTTCATTATACTTAGTGCAAATGAAAGGAGATTACAAAATGGAACAAATGAAGCTTAAATCTGACGTTTTTTCTATTTTGAAAGATAAAATTCAACTGATTCAAAAAAATGAACGTGCCATATATTTGGTTGGACCGATTCAACTACCAGTCAATCTACAAGGTGAAACAACCGTATTCCAATGGTATTGCTGGCTTAATTATGATGAAGTCACGGAGGACTATGAAGAGATTATCCATAAATTAGCTTCTTCGAATCTGGCAGAGTATCAACAATCCAGTGTTTTAGTATACGGTGATTTCGCTAATGCTGAAAATGCCCTAATTCGTATGCACTCTATTTGTCATACTGGAGATATATTTGGAAGTAAACGATGCGATTGTGGATTTCAATTGAAGGAATCAATGAAACGTATAAAGGAAAATGGAGCCGGTGCGCTATTTTATTTAGCAAATCATGAAGGTAGAGGTATTGGTCTGTTTAGCAAAGCGATGGCTTACCTTCTTCAAGAGAATGGCTATGACACAGTTGAGGCAAACGAAGGACTCGGTTTTGTAAATGACGCTAGAAATTATGAAGATGCCATCCTTGTGTTAAAGACATTACGCAGCAAAGCAGTAACATTAATCACAAATAACCCCAGTAAATTGGATGCATTAGAAGAAGCTGGCCTTTCTGTTTCAGGGAGAACGCCATTATGGGGAGATATCTCGGAATACAACCGAAAATACTTACAGACCAAGGTAACTAAATCTGGCCACCTAAAATCCGAAGGGACTTGTTTTAATGACTAGTCATGCTGTTTATATGGATATTGCCTTAAACAATGCTAGAGCTATGAAAGGTCAAACGGACCCCAATCCATTAGTTGGGTCCGTCATCGTTAATCATAATCGAATTGTCGGTGTTGGAACCCATTTAAAAGCGGGGGAGCCACATGCTGAAATTCATGCCTTACGAATGGCCGGAGAGCAGGCACGAGGTGGTACGATTTATGTAACCCTTGAACCTTGTTCCCATCATGGTCGTACTGGTCCATGCGCAGAAGCCATCGTAAAAGCAGGTATTAAAACAGCAGTAATCGCAACGTTAGATCCAAACCCAATTGTTTCGGGAAATGGAGTAGCTATCTTAGAGGATGCAGGTATTAAAGTAATAGTTGGTATCAGACAAGCAGAAGCAGGTAAAATGAACGAAGTATTTAATACCTTTATAACCAAAAGACGCCCATTTATTACATTAAAATCAGGAATAACACTAGATGGCAAAGTTGCCAGTCATACCTTAAGCAGCAAATGGGTTACATCTGAAGAGGCTAGAGCAGATGTACATCAACTTCGACATGAACATATGGCGATTTTAACCGGGATTAATACAGTATTAAAAGATAATCCAGCATTAACAGCACGGATTCCAAACGGTAGAAACCCTCTACGAATCGTGATGGATTCTACATTAAAAATTCCACTTGATTACCAGCTTATTCAGGATAAACAAGCAGGTACATGGATATTTACAACTGAAAATTATGACAAACAAAAGCGTAAAGAATTGGAATCGCTTGGTATACTCGTTATTCCGACAGAAGGTACAAACACAGTTGATCCACGAAAAGTAATCACTTATTTAGGACAACACGGCATTTCTTCCTTGCTAATTGAAGCTGGTGGTGCAATCAATGCGTCATTTATTGAACATAGTTTAATAGATAAAATGATACTATATATGGCTCCTAAATTAATTGGGGGTAAACATGCTCCTAGCTTTCTTGAGGGAACAGGGATAAATGAGATGCATGATGCCATTGAGCTGAGCGAGACAGAAATACAGCCAATTGGCAAAGACTTTAAATGGACAGGTTATCCAATTTATAGTGACAAGAGGGATTGCGAATGAAATTTGGCTTTGACATTGATGATACACTAATCAATTTACGAGAACATGCCTTTCTCATTTATAGAGAAAAGTTAAATATGCAGCTACCGATGGAATCCTTCTATTCGCTACAGCGAGTAGAAATCCATGAACCTTTCGGACTTACTGATGAGGAAGGGAAAAAATTGTGGGAAAACACCCTAGAAACCATATATTATACAGATTGTCCAATCTTTCCTGGAGCTTTAAAAACAATCCAAGATTTAAAATATAGTGGGCATGATATCTATTATATTACTGCGCGACCACACAAACATGGCGAGCGTACAAAGGTATGGTTGAGAGAACAAGGCTTTCCTATTGAAGATGATAAATTCTACTATGGAATGAAAGATAATGAAAAAATTAACATTATTCATCAGTTGAACCTTGACTACTATGTAGATGATAAACCCACTGTGCTGCGTACGTTAAAAAATATAGATACAACACCAATCATAAAAGATCAATCCTATAATAAGGAATACAGAGAAGCCACTCGTCTCTTTCACTGGAGCGAATTCAAGCATATGTATGAAAAGAGCCTGAAACATAACAGAAAACGATAAATTGAAATCCGAATAAAATCAATATAATTCATTTAAAAACACAACTTGAAATACGGCATGCTCTGCGACTCCGTACCGAGCTAACTTGGGGCGTACCTTCTCGCAGAGGCCATGCCTATTTTATTTGCTGTGACTTACGCCTAGGCTCGCCATTCCTCACCGTAGTAATTAGCCGATGATGCTTTGCCCAAAATACTTTGGTCTCTCCTTCTTTTTTTCTATTAAACCCCTATTCAGCTTTATAGCAGGTTTCTTTCTAGTTCTTTCATTTCATAGAAGTACCCTTGTTTCGTCATTAACTCTGTAAATGTTCCTGTTTCTACGATCGTACCTTGATCCATGACAATAATCTGATCCATCTGCTCCATACCAGCTAATCGGTGACTTATGAGCACAACGGTGTCATTAGACGCTTGATCAAAAAGATGTGCATAAATGGATTGTTCCGTTACGGTATCAAGGGAGGAGGTTGGTTCATCCAGCAACCAGAATTGCCCTCCTTTCAACATTGCTCTTCCAATGGCTAATCGTTGTTTCTCTCCACCAGATAAATTCTCTCCTTTTTCATAGACAGAATGATCTAAGTCAAGATGCTCTAATCGAACTTTAACCAGTAATTCTTGCAAGCGCTCATCCGTAGCCGTTTCACTGGCGAGCTTAAGATTATCTCGTATCGTACCGTAAAAGAAATGATTATCTTGAAGAACGACATTTGCTTCTTCCAGGACACTTTTCTGCGAGAACTGCGCTATCTCCATATTATTCAGTCGAACTTCCCCGCTATCAGCCATGATTAATTTGATTATAAGCTGCAGTAACGTTGATTTGCCAGATCCACTAGCGCCAACAATAGCTGTTTTCGAACCAGCAGGAAGTTCCATATTCACCGTATGAACAGCTGGCCTTCCATCATCCGGAAAGGTAAAGGTAACATCACACATAGATATTTTAGGAGGCGTACGGAAACCAACAGATAATGTGGATGATTCTTCACATTCTTCTCTTTCTTGTTCAACCACAGAAAATAAACGATTCGCAGCTTGCTTACTATCCTCAAAGTGAATCGGGAAAACCGCCATCGGCCCCACATCTTCAAATAAAGTAATCGAAAGCATTACTAACATTGCTAATAGCACGCCATCAAGCTGCCCTTGACCAATTAGATATGCATTTATGGATAACACAGTCCATGTAACGAGTAACGATACAAATTGATTCACTGATTGATTATATAACGTATTGATTTCCTCCTGCTCCTGTTCCTTTATATAAGCATCCGAATGTGCTAAAAGTTGCTTTCTTTTCTCATCCATTTGCTGATATATTTTTAAGTCGCGGAAACCATAAAGAAATTCGGTAGCTTCTGTCGATAATATCGCTCGTTTATTTCGAACTTGGCTTTTTATTGAACGTTGACGTATAACAAAAATAGCAGGGATTACAACGGCGGTAAATAATAAACCAATTAGTAGAATTACTGCTGTATGGATAGAATAAAAGGATGCAAAGAAAATCGTACTGATAAACACTAAAGCTAGCACGATTGGCGGGTATACCACGCGTAAGAAAAAGTTTTGCAGACTTTCTACATCCCCTACAATTCTTGCTAAGAGATCTCCACTTCGAAACGAAGTAAATATACCTGGCGCTAAGGGCTCTAGCCTTTCATAAAACGCCATCCGTAAATTACTTAGCATTGTGAAGGTACCGCGATGGGATACAAACCGCTCTGCATATCTACTAAAGGCACGAATAAAACTTAACATTTTTACAGATGCAATTAAGATAATCAATGTATAAAATGGTGGCTGCAAAGCAGCTTTTGCAATTAAATACCCGCTAGCTGAGAACAATACCACTGTAGATAGCCCCGCAATAAATCCTAATAAGATTGAAAGCAGAATATCTCTTTTTTCTTTCATCATTTGTTTCGTAACAAACACTAGATCCCTCATTCTGCCTTCCCTCCTTGTTGCACAACAATCATATCTCGGTAAACAGAATTTATTTGCAATAATTGCTCATGTGTACCTTCAGCAATAAGTTCCCCATCATCTAAAATCAAGATCTTATCCGCATCTTTAATCGTGTGCAATCGGTGAGCTACGGTAATAACTGTTGCTGTCTGAGCTAGTTTTTCAATAGAAGCCTGTAAGATTCGTTCTGTTTTCAAATCTAATCCGGTCGTTGGTTCATCGAATAGTACAATAGAAGGCTGCTTTAGAAAAGCCCTTGCTAGAGCTAAACGTTGTTTTTCACCGCCAGATAACCCTCGGCCACCTTCCCCTACAACTGTGTCATAACGATACGTAAACGATGCTATTGTTTCTGCAATCCCGGCTCGCTTTGCTGCAAGCTCTATTTCGTTTCGAGTAACTTGGTTAGGACTTCCGATCGCAATATTATCTGCAATCGTGCCTGAAAAAATATAGGGGTGCTGAGAAATATAGCTGAGTCTATGAAACCAGTCTGCCTCTCTATATTTCGTTAAAGGTTCTCCGTCGATAAGGATGGACCCTTGATGTGTTGGAATGATTCCTGCAATCATATGCAAGAGCGTGGACTTCCCTGAACCCGTTTTACCGACAATCGCATTTTTGGATAAAGAGGAGAAACTGGTACTCATTTTTTTTAATTGAAAATCGGCTTCTCCATACTGAAAACCGCCATTCTCAATATCTATTCTTACCGGCAAACCCTTTTCTGGTATAGGTTTACTCCCCCATTGCACAGTGAATTCATCTGTTTCTTTAAGTTCCTCTTCCACTTTACGAATGGCACCCATACTGCTTCTTCCATTATGAAAGGCAGTTCCTAATTCACGTAATGCAGTGAAGTACTCAGGTGCGAGCACGAGTACAAAGAATGCTGCAAAGAAACTAATTCCATCAAAGATAATTAACTGTAGAGCTATTTCCAATGCAATGATTCCAATGGCTAACATCGAAATGAGTTCTAACATGAAGGATGAGGTAAAGGCGACTTTTAGAATTTCCATCGTCGCGTCTCGAAATTGCAAGCTGCTTTGTTTAATCGTCTCCTTCTTCTGTTTAGATTTACCAAATAACTTTAAAGTAACTAGCCCTTGTACCGTATCTAAAAATTTACCTGAAAAAGCAGCCAATTCATCCATTTTTTCTTCGGATTTTTTTTGCGTTTGCATACCAATAATAATCATAAAAAGTGGAATAAATGGAGAAGTGATTACCATAATAATTCCACTATTCACATGTTGATTAAATACAACGATTAATAGAACGACAGGGATGACCGAAGATCGAATCAATTGTGGAATGTATTGGCTGAAGTAACTATCTACCTCATCAACTGCATCCATCATCATACTGACCTTTTGTCCTGATTGTCCCTTCAGTGATGCTTGAACCGGATTTTTTAAATAATTATCAAGCAATTCATGACGTAAATGTCTTTTTGCTTCCGCTCCTAATCGTACGCCAAGTCTTCCACTCATATACGTAAAAATCGAACGAGCTAGAAGAATGAAGAACAACCCTCCCAATAATGGTAGGATTTCTTGAAACCTTTGGTCTTTTAGGAACACACCATCAATAACGGTAACAAGTAAAAAAGCTTGGCCAACAATCGCTCCACCCGTTAACAAAGCAAAGAAGAAGAGGTAAACCATGCTAAATTTTTTGGCATTCAGATACGCTTTTATCGTACGCATTATATATGCTCCTGTTCAACAGTATCTTTCGTTACATCAATCACTATTTCTTCCCTTTCACATAATCTGCATCAAACAGGAATAGACGCATCAGCAAGATTAATGAAGGAATTAATAAAAACAACCCTAGGATAAATACCACTATTAAAGCAATACCTGTTGCTTCATGTGTTGCATTTTCGTAGATCGTAACATATGGATCCAATATATATGGAAGATGACTAGCACCATACCCAAAAAACGCAAAGAAGAATTGTAGCATTACACTGATAAATGCCAATCCAAATCGTTTCCCTTCATAAATTAACCACATGGCAATGATAAAGAAACCAACGGAAAGACCAAACATCCACCAAAGATCAAACATATTTTGGTAATGTCGCTCATTATGCTGACCTAATGCGATGAATGTAGTTAACGCTGCAATAATGGTCGGTGTTGCCCAAAACAATGCATATTTACGAACTAACTTTAATGCTGCCTGGTCATTTGCTCTAGCTGCATAAAAGGTTAGAAATGCAGCGCTAATAAACAATACAGAAACGACTGCAAGTACAACTACACTCCAAGAATAAGGGCTCGTAAATAACGCAAGGTAATCCAATGATACAACGCCATTTTCTTCGAGTATAAATCCACCCTCAGACAATGTTAATGCAATCGATAAGGATGCAGGAATTAATAATCCTGTTGCCCCATACAAAAACATATACACATTGCTCTTTTTCGAACCATAATTCTCAAAAGCATAGAATGACCCTCTTATGGCAAGCAGTATAATTGCAATGCTACCAGGAACTAGCAATGCTGTCCCATAGTAATAAGCTGAATCGGGGAAAAACCCAACGATTCCAACAAAGAAGAACACGAAGAATACATTTGTAACTTCCCAAACAGGGGACAAGTACCTAGAAATTAATTGGTTCATTATATGGTCTTTTTTGGTAACCTTCGCATAATAGGCAAAGAAACCAGCTCCAAAATCAACCGATGCAACAATTAAATAACCATATAGAAAGATCCATAAAACGGTAATCCCAATTATTTCATAACTCATTTGTTATCACCCTTTTCTATCGTCGGGTACTTCTTCTCTAGTTCCTCTTCAGCAGGGTTATTTTTGAATAACTTTCGCAATACTGCCACTCCTAGTACACCTAATACAGTGTAAAGCCCAAGGAATAATAAGAACATCCAACCTACATACGGAGAAGTCGTAGCAGCATCTTCAACCAACATATAACCTCGTAATATCCATGGTTGTCTGCCTTCTTCTGCAAATATCCAGCCAAATTCAATTGCTAGCATTGCTAAAGGTCCACTAACTACGAGAAGCCAAAGCATCCATTTATTATGCTCATTCCACCGTTTAATTTTCCAGGCTAAAATATATAGTAAGGAAACCCCTAATAGGAAAAACCCGATAACAACCATCAAGTCAAACATATAGTGAATCCATAATGGTGGTCGCTCGTCTTCTGGGAACTCTTCTAGACCAGTTACCTCGCTTTGAAAATCACCATAAGCTAAGAAGCTTAAAAGTCCTGGGAAGCGAAGCGCACCAGCTGGAGTGTTCTCATCACCTAACCAGCCAAATAAAACAAGATCTGCTCCTTCTTCCGTTTCAAAATGCCATTCTGCCGCTGCTAACTTTTCAGGTTGATGCTCTGCTAAGAACTTCGCTGAAACATCTCCGGCGATAGCTGTCAAAATAGAAAAAATGAATGTTAGTGTTATCGTTAGTTTCAGTGCTTTTTTATGATACTCCGTGTGTTTTTTACGTAACATACTAAATGCAGCAATTGCTGCTAAAATAGCAGCTACTGTTAAATAGGCTGATGCTAAAACATGAAATACTTTTGTCGGCGTTGCCGGATTGAACATCGCGTCGAGTGGATTAACGGTTGCGAATCCACCTGCTCCTGTTGTAAACCCCTCAGGTGTATTCATAAAGGCGTTTACGGAAGTAATAAATACTGCGGATAGACCACCACCGATAATAATTGGTAACGACAACCACCAGTGCATCATTGGTTTTTTGAATCGGTCCCATGTATATAGATAAATACCCAAGAAGATTGCTTCAAAGAAGAAAGCAAAGACTTCCATAAATAGCGGTAAGCTAATAACATTTCCCGCAACTTGCATAAACTCTGGCCATAGCAAAGAAAGCTGTAATCCTATTGCTGTACCTGTTACCACTCCAATAGCAACAGGAATAACAAAACCACGTGTCCACCTACGTGCCATCATTAGATAATGTGGATCATTCTTTTTTATCCCGATAAACTCAGCAATGGAAATCATTAATGGAACACCAACGCCAAGGGTAGCAAATATAACGTGAAATACTAATGTTAATGCTGTTAAGAGTCGACTCATAAGAACTGGATCCAACTCAGTCATCATTGGTATCCCTCCTTTATTATGTAGCGATCATTGCACTTGCTCAGTATTGATCAAGTGAAAATCCATCCATATATTTCCTTTAGGGGATAGATTTCCATATCTTCCATAGTATAAACTATTTTCGTACAGATGAACGTTCATTGCTATGACAAAACATTGACAAAGGTTAAACAAAAATTTGTCTATCTCTGTTTAGTTAATTCCCTAATGTACATAATTTACACCAAAAACTTCAGATTTTTTCTGCTTATAAAAAAGGAGGCTGAAGCAAAAGTTAGCTCTATACCTATACAATCGGAAGATACACTCTTCCCACAAGAAATAGGTTCCCATAGCAGGATCGAATAGCCAATAATCCAATTGTGAATGAAAGCAAACCTATAAGTCAGCCCCATCAAGTGCAACATTACTTAATTATGTTAATTCTTCTTGATCTAAACTATTAAAAAAAGCTTCATTGTAAAGTACTTGCTCATTATTTGGGAGATACTTTTTGGTTTGCAAATGATGCTGATAGGAATCTTTCTTATTTCCTATCTGCCAATTACAATAACACATTTGCAAATGAGGGTACCAAGTAGTATAAGCAATATTGGCAAATCCACTATCATTATCAGCCTCTAATGTTAGAGCAAAGACATACCAGATAATTGCCTTCTTAAACATTCCTTTCTCCTTGAAATAATCGCCAACACGACACGAAACTTCTGCACGGGGCAGATCATACTTTAGTGATTGCAGCAAGGCTTCAACCTCTTCTTCTGGGAGCTGCATAATCTTAAAACAATCTGCTATATAAATACAAGCTCGAATCTCGTCCTCAATCCAACCTCTTTTTGTATCCAAAAATTGTTGATAATAATCAATTGCTTCATCTAAACGCATATGATCTTTCAATTCATTCGCATAATAAAACATATCCCTAGGAGTAAATGGTTCTTTATTTGCTAACTGCTTTTCATAGATCTTTAAATTCCGATCACTTTTAATGGAATCAGCAGGCTTATCTTGTCTTCGATGGGTTACGCCAATCTCTGATGGAACAACGTTGCCACCCACTTGTAGATATTCATGGACAGCCCCGTACCATTTGAAATTATTCGTTCGCTTTACTAATCGATTTCGTCGATACTTAAACGTTGGGTTTCCCTCTTCGTCAAAAGCTGTATAATAATACATTGATACCGCATCAATGTCATCATGTAATTCTTGCTTTAACTTCCTTAGTTTATCAATATCTTCAGGTAATAAAACATCATCTGCATCTAACCAGAATATAAAATCCTTGGTAGCATAACTGAAAGCTTTATTACGTGCTGCTGCAAAGTGATCTATCCATTCAAAATCAAACACCTTATTTGTAAACTTCTTAGCTATATCCTTTGTACTATCCTTAGAACCAGTATCTAAGATAATTATTTCATCGCATATAGATTCCACACTACTTAGACATTGTTCCAAGACCTCTTCTTCATTTTTAACAATCATACACAAACTGATTGTTTTCATATTTCTCACCACCTTCTCTAACTACCACTACTATATGATTCAGATACCTAAATTTGTTAATAATATTCCAGAACGTCTAACACTTTCATTCTCGTTATTTCTGTTATATTCTATAGAAAGAAGGATTTATAGAGAATCTAACGTTTGGAGCGATATATATGACAATGAAGAAAACCTTAACGCTTGCAGGATCAGATTCCAGCGGTGGTGCCGGTATCCAAGCTGATCTTAAAACATTCCAGGAACATGATGTATATGGTATGACGGCCCTCACTTCCATTGTAACGATGGATCCTGACGGTTGGAGTCACAATGTGTCTGCAATTGATGTAAATATTGTAGAGAAACAACTAGATACGATCCTCTCCGTTGGCGTGGATGCAATGAAAACAGGAATGCTTGGATCGGTTGACATCATTGAATTAGGTGCGAAGAAAATTGAAGCCTATCAATTAACGAATTATGTACTTGATCCAGTAATGGTTTGTAAAGGCGACGATGAAGTACTTCAACCAGAGAATACGGAGGCAATGCGGGAGCTATTATTACCTCATGCCATTGTAACTACTCCAAATTTATTTGAAGCTGGACAGTTAGCGCAAACCGGTCCAATAAAAACAGTAGAGGGCATGAAAGAGGCGGCTGTGAAAATTCATGAATTAGGTGCAAAGAATGTAATTATTAAAGGTGGAAAGGCCTTTGATTATGAAAAAGCACTTGACCTTTTCTATGATGGGAACAACTTCACATTATTAGAAAAAGATAAGATTGATACAACGTATAATCACGGTGCTGGTTGTACCTTCGCGGCAGCGATTACAGCTAATATAGCGAATGGCAAATCGGTAAAAGATGCCGTTACAGACGCCAAAGAATTTGTAACTGCAGCCATTACGCATGGATGGAAATTGAATGAATATGTAGGGCCTGTCATGCATGGCGCTTACCACAAATAATCAAGATCTTTGTCTACAACAAAACCCATTGAGTTCATCAATCAATGGGTTTTGTTATTAAACATAATATGCTTCACTTTTATTTATTTCTTCGGAAACTAAACCTGACAACACATGTACCCTTAAAATAAATCCAATTAATTTATTTTCCCCGTTCACAACAGCTAACGGGAACTGGGACTCTAATGCTTTCGGTATTAAATCGTTAATATATTCTTCTTGATTTACAACGGTAATATCATGGCGTAATACATCAGATAAACGTTGTTTTTCTTTTATTCCTTGAATAGCATCATCAATTGTGACAATGCCCTCTACCTGACGACTACGATTAACTACGAACACGCTAGAGATACCATTTTCTTTCATTTCTTTAACAGCAACGTTCAGACCGTCCTTCAACGACACTAAGGCGTTTGGTCGTGTCATAATATGCTCTGCCTGAAAAACCTTAGAACGATCAATATCCTTAATAAAATCGGAGATATAATGATTAGCTGGTGACGTAATAATTTCTTCTGGTGTACCAACTTGTTCTACTTGCCCATTTTTCATAACAGCAACACGATCGCCAAGTTTAAATGCTTCATTAACATCGTGTGTTATAAAAATGATCGTCTTTTGTAATCTCTCCTGAATGTCCAACAGTTCTAGCTGCATTTCTCTACGAATTAATGGATCCAATGCACTGAATGGTTCATCCATTAATAAAATATCCGGATCATTTGCCAGTGCTCGGGCTAATCCAACGCGTTGCTGCATTCCTCCTGATAATTCATCTGGATATTTATCTTCATACCCCTTCAATCCAACTGTTTCAATATTATTCATAGCAATTTCCCTGCGTTCTTCCTTTGAAACATTTCGAATCTCTAAACCATATTCCACATTCGCTAAAATTGTCCGGTGACTAAACAAACCGAAATGCTGAAATACCATCGCTATTTTTTCTTGCCGTATTTTCTTAAGTTCATTCTTGTTAAAAGCGACAATATCCTCTCCATCTAAATAGATAGACCCGTCCGTTGGCTTATTTAATAAATTAAAACAACGGATTAGTGTCGATTTTCCACTTCCGGATAAACCCATAATGACAAAGACTTCCCCTTTTTCTACTTCAAACGAAGCATTGTATACACCAACCGTATGATTTGTTTTATTTAAAATGCCTTCTTTGGACATGCCTTCCTTAATCATCGGAATAACTGACTTTGGTTTAGGACCAAAAATCTTGGACACATTCTCAACTCTTATTTGCGCTGTCATTCAGTCGCACCTCCATGTTTTTGGAATTTTCCAGCAACACCATTTGTTATCCGGTCAATAATGATTGCTAAAAATACAATACTGATTCCTGCCTCAAATCCAAGTGCAATATCAATTCGATTAATTGCTACTAGCACCTGTTCTCCTAATCCTGAAGCACCGACCATGGAAGCAATAACAACCATTGCAAGTGCCATCATGGTCGTTTGATTGACACCAGCCATAATAGTTGGAAGGGCTTGTGGTAGTTGCACTTTTTTAAGCATTTGCCAATTGGATGATCCGAATGATTGTGCGGATTCAATCACCTCTTTATCGACACCACGAATCGCTAGCTCTGTTAGACGAATAACTGGAGGTAAAGCATAGATCAATGTTGCAAATATGGCAGATACATTACCAAGACCAAAGAAAAATATTGCTGGTATGAGATATACAAAGCTTGGCATTGTTTGCATAGCATCTAATAATGGACGCATGACGGTTGAAAAACCTTTACTAAATGCCATCCATACACCTAAAGGTATACCGATGATTAAACAGATGATGACAGCTGTTATTATAATCGAAATGGTTGTCATCATATCTTCCCAAAGGCCAAATGTACCAATCAAAAAGATAAATAATCCATATAAAACACCCGAAACTACTGACTTAAAATACCAACCCATCAGGACAATAAGGATGATAAACAGCCACCATGGCATCCACATTAAGAAATCAGCTATGCCGTTGATTGTTCGTGAAGATATAAAAAAGATAAAATCAAAAAATCCTTCTAATGAGGTATCTAAAAAACTTACAAATTGGTCGACATAATCACCAATTTGTGTCCGTATATCTGGAAAATTTCCCATCTTTAATCGACTGCATAAGCAGTCGTTTCACCTCTCTTGTAATAGTTTAAAAAATAGCAGAAAAAGCAGCCAACCACGTGGCAAGCTGCTTATTTCTTATTGCATCGCATCCTTCACCTTGTTTGCAATATCTTCGGACACCCAACTTGTCCAAATATCTTCATGTTCTTTCATCCACCAGTTTGCAGCTTCTTCTGCTGAAGCATCATTTTCATCCATGTAGCTTAATGCTTCTTCCGTTAGCTCACTGCTAGTTTCATAGTTTTTTAAGAATTCAACAACCTCCGATGCTTGTTCTGGCATATCTTTATGCACTGCAACCACTACATCATTTGGAGGAAATTCCGTCGCCTTCGTTTCATTCCACGTTTCTTCATCATAAGCAGGTTCTTCCAATAAGGTTAAATCATACTTTGCTGTAACTGCTGTGGGCGACCAGTAGTAACCTACCCAACCACGTCCTGCCTCATAAGCATCTGTTAAATCAGCAACAATTGCGGCATCTGATCCTGGCATAAAATTATTCATTGTTTCTTCTAAACCATAAGCTTCAAATTTTGCATCAATTGCTTCAGCTACTGCCCAGCCACTTGGAGCATTAATAATCCGCCCTCGACCCGGATCCTCTGGATCTTCAAATACTTCCGGGTACTTCTTTAAATCTTCCACCGTTTTTAAGTCTGGTGCTAACGGTTCGATCCCACGTTCAGGATCGCCTTCGATAACATAGGTTGGAACATAGAGTCCTTGTGTATTATCATCAAAATTTGTAGATAATTTTTCAATATCTCCTGTATCCATTGCTTCTCCATAAATTTCTTTGATATTATCTGTCCAAACTTCCATATATACATTAATATCGCCATCTCGAAGGCCCTGGAAAGTAGCTGCAGTTGAACCACTCGTTACATCTGTTTGATAACCATACCCCTCTTCAATAATCGTTTGAGCAATACTATTATGTACCTTAATGCTATCCCATCCGGCATCTGCAAAGGTAATGGTATCAATGCCTTGTTCACTTGCTGAACCCGAGTCGGAACTTCCGCAGGCCGAAAGAACTATTAATATAGCAGCAAAAAATAAATATAGTATTTTTTTCATGAATGACTACTCCTTTTATAATATATTCTCAATAGATTCTGTTAATTGGTAATATAAAAACAAATCATTGGAATACCAATAATAAGAAAATTGAGTAGAAACTAAATCCATATTCACCTTAATCTAGGAAAATATTGAAAATGGTTGAACAGGCAAGCTACCTGTTACACAAGAGGTTCTTGTACGACAAAGTTCGGAGAGTATGTGTAATGTTTTCCTTTGTTTTTACAACATATTATATTTTATCGAAAACCCCGTTGCTTCTCAAACTGATTTAACAGGGATCAGCAGGGATTAGTCTACATAAAACGTGATCCCTCCCGTTTAAATGTACCTTATAGCGTATTCATATAAAATACACGCTAATACTCGAAATTTGTCGTAATACAGGTTTTTATTTCTATCTTCATCTTTTAGGCTATATACAATTAAGCAAGCTCTTGCTTACACGATTTCATCCTGCCTGAAATAGGATATAAAAGTCCATTTTTATATAGAGGAGAAATTATAATGGGAAAGAAGTACAATCGAAAACGGTGTAATTGTGCCGCCAATAAATATAACTGCATGCACTGTAAGCATTTTAATAAACGGACATCAAACATTGAACATTTTTGTAATCACTGTAAACGACCAGATGATGTTTGTTGTTGTGATAAAATTGATGGAAAAATTATTAATCAAATTAATAATACCACCTACTATTCAGGAAAAGGCAACACCGGACCTCCTGGAGAGGATGGCGATATTGGTGCTACGGGAGCCACGGGACCCCCAGGGCCAACTGGGTTCACTGGAACGACAGGTAGCACTGGAACGACAGGGACTACAGGTGTTACCGGCAGCGCTGGTGCCACCGGGCCAACTGGCAGTATCGGACCGACTGGGGTTATTGGAACAACGGGAAGCACCGGACCTACAGGTCCGACCGGAGCCACCGGTAGTACTGGTGCTACGGGACCGGCTACGGGGCCCACGGGGCCTGGACCTATAGGACCCACAGGACCAACTGGGACCACTGGAGCGTCAGGGACTACAGGTGTTACTGGCAGCACCGGTGCCACCGGCCCAACTGGAACTACGGGGATAAGCATTACTGGACCGACGGGTGAAACAGGGCCGACAGGACCTTCAACTGGTGGATCATCCTTTTATCAGACAGTAAAAATAGGTGATATTGATACCGAAATAGCATTTAATCAAGGTTCAGGAAATAATCAGGCTGTCGGTGCATTAACTATCGGAAAGGGTTCAACCATCTCAAATTTATCTGCTTATATCGTTCAAGACGGTAGCATTACAGGCAATTTTCAAATGGCAGTACTAGAAGTAACTTCAAATACGGATTCAGTAGTTGTAGGTATAACCGATACAGCAACAAGCATTGAAGGAGGTTTATTCACATTACCGCTTCTAACTAATGTGACACTTAATTTAAACTCGCCCTATTACTTTGCTGTTTATAATCAGGTAAATGGATCTGATATTGGAGGAAGAATAACTGGTCTCGCCACCGTACAAGACGCTCCCCCAATTAACTTTAGATCTCAAAACCTCCCAGGGTTTTCAATCGGTCAAACAATTAATGTCAGTGATCAAAGCCTTTTAGTATCACCTTGGATTTCTGGCTTTTGATCAAACAAATATATGGCCCCTGATTAAATCGGGGGCCATACTTAAGCATTCCTTAGTTATTATTGTCCTATAAATCGCATTGCTTTACTTAAAACGGTCGGCACGACGGAGACATGATTCTCTTCCTCGACCTCATAATAAACAGATGAGATACCTTTGCCTTCTATTTGCTTCAGTCGACCGGAAAAATTTCTGGCATCATTTATCATATGATCCTTTTCCAATTCACCTACAGCCATAAATAAACGTAAGTTTTCGGTATCATTTATTCCATCTAACCATTCTTTTTCTTGATCAATAATCGATCGGTTATTCCACCAAATAGAAGGACTTGTAATAAAAAATGATTGAAATGAATTCATCCTTGAGAAAAGTACCTGTAAGGCAAATAAGCCACCTAATGAATGTCCAAATAACGTTTGCTTCTCACGATTAATGGAAACATGTTCTTCTACAGCAGGTTTCAATTCTTGATTGATAAACATCATAAATTCCTCTGCTCCGCCATTTTCTGGCCATTTATTCCCATCAGGCTTAGCTGGCAAATCGGAGATCTTTGTTGGTGGGGTAAAGTCATACATGCGATAGCTAGAAGCAAATGCCTCCTCTACAGGATAACCAATTCCTACGACCACCATTGGAACAATGCCTGTTTTTTGTGAACGGACAGATTGTACTTTAACAGCCTCTTGGAAGGTGTGAAAAAAAGCATTTCCATCTAATACATATATTACCGGATAACCCGTTGGGGGAGCCGGTTGTTTGGGGATGGATATATACATTTCATAAGAATGCCCTTGTTTTGAAGTCATAGACCAATTCTCTGCTCTCCAAGTAGTTACTGGAGATGTTGTATATTGTACCATGCGTAACTCCTCCTTACCATTACTTTTCTATACTATCATAACCAAAACAAACCGGAGCATTATCATGTGGATCTATCATTACACGAGCATCTATTTCAAAGACTTCTTTTAGTACGGGGTTCGTGATAATCCTTGATGGAGGACCAACGGATACAATTTCTCCAGCTTTCATAGCAACTAATTCATCTGAAAACCTAGCCGCATGATTAATATCATGTAAAACCATTACAATCGTACAACCACGCTCGGCATTAAGCCGCTCTACGATTTGTAACACCTCTAACTGATGAGCCAAATCAAGATACGTGGTTGGTTCATCTAAAAGCAAAATATCTGTCTCTTGGGCTAACGCCATTGCTAGCCAAACCTTTTGTCGTTGACCACCTGATAAGTTACCAAGTTCTCTATCTCGAAACCCTGTTGTCCTTGTAATATCCAAGGCCCAATCCACTATCTTTTGATCTTCCTTCGTAATTTTATTTACGTTTTTTCGATGCGGATACCTACCATAGGTTATTAATTCTTCCACTTTTAATTCATTAGGAGCAATAGGATTTTGTGGAAGCAATGAAAGATGTTTAGCAATTTTCTTTGTCGGAATACGGTTCAAGTCTTTTTCCTGTAAAAAGACCTTGCCATTACGCTGCTTAAGAATTCTTCCCATTGTCTTTAATAAAGTTGATTTACCACAACCATTTGGCCCAATAATCGTGGTAATCTCGCCTGTTTTAATTTGCAAATTCAAATCCTCGAAGACCGTGTACTTTTCATAACCTGATGCTAACGCTTCTACTCGTAAACTATTCATTTGCTCCCCCTCCTTACGCCTTTGTTTTTACTAGTAAATATAGAAAATATGGAACCCCAATTAGTGATATTACAATACCCACTGGTAATTCAGCTGGAGCAAATACAGTTTTAGCAACAAAATCAGAAGCCATAACAAGCAATACTCCTAGCAAACCACTTACTGGCAGGATATACCTATGTTTCAGTCCGATTAGTCTTCGAGCAATATGCGGGGCCATCAATCCGACAAATCCAATACTACCGGATACAGATACACACGCACTAACTATTGCTACTGCACTAATCAATAGCCAGGACTTTTCTCTTTCAACTGCCATTCCTAAGCTCTTCAGACTCGTCTCTTCCAATTGAAGTAGATCGAGAGAATATGCCTTTTTATAAATAATGGGAATAAATATAATTAACCAAGGTAGCATCGAAAGAATATAATACCAGTTTGCATTATATATTGTGCCTGAGATCCAGACAGTGGCCATTTCAAAATCGGATGCCTTCATTTTTAATGATAAATACAAAGAGAAAGCGCCGAATCCGGAACCAATAGCAATTCCAGTTAATATAAGCCTTTGTGGGTCCAATTTTCCATTCTTCCATGCAAATAGAAAAATAATGGCAGCTGCTAGTAATCCTCCAACTAAACCAAAGATTGGCTGCATCATAATAGAAAGAAGATCCGTACCGTTCATATTTCCTTGGAAGAAAAACATAAAAGCAACTATCGCTGCACCTGCTCCGGCATTAATCCCAAGAATTCCCGGATCAGCTAGCCCATTACGAGTTACCCCTTGAATAACTGCCCCTGCCATTCCAAAACCAAGCCCTACTAATCCAGCAATCACAATACGAGGGAGACGAAAATCAAAAATGACTAAATCATAATCTTCATTCGGATTGATTCGTAATATCGTACGAATTACATTTGACACACTTATATCAAACGACCCATTCGTAATACTTATATAAAAGACCACCGAAATAAGACATAACATAATAAAAATGGTGAGGATAAAACGACCGTTCAAATAGTTAGGCATGTTTCTCTCCTCCTTTAGTTCGTATTAAATAAAGGAAGAAAGGAATACCAATAAAAGCGGTAATAACGCCAATCGGTGTCTCAAATGGATAATTAACAAACCTACTTAATAAATCACATAGTGCTAAGAAAATACCACCAATAACTCCTGCACATGGAATAATCCATCGATAGTCTACACCAACTAGGAATCTCGTAATATGTGGAATAATAAGCCCGACAAAGCCAATTTTCCCTACTAATGCTACTGCCGTCCCTGTCAGCATAACCACTGCTAAAATAGCAAAGGCTTTTACAAATTTTGTCCGTTGACCTAAATTTACAGAGACCTCATGACCAAGCGATAGAATCGTAATTGATTTAGAAAGAAAAATTATTAATAGAATCCCAGTTAATCCAATGGGGATTACTAATTTTAACATTTCTGGATCAACTTGATGTAGTCGTGCATTGTACCAAAAACTAACATTTTGGGATACTTGGAAATACGTAGAAATAGCTGAAGAGATACTACTTAAAAAAGTACCAATAACCGTTCCAATGATTGCTAGCCTTACAGGCGAAAGACCATTTCGGATAAGTGAACCGAATCCAAATACAATGGCGGCACCTATTAATGACCCTACCATTGAATAAAGAATCATTTGCATAGACGACATACCTGGAAGCCATACCATACAAATTGTTATTACAAACGCAGAACCATCTGTTACTCCCATAATGGAAGGGGACGCAAGATAATTTCTTGTCATCCCCTGCATCACAGCTCCCGATATGGCTAGAAATGCCCCTACTACAATTGCCCCGATCGCTCTAGGTATACGCGACGTCATAATAATCGCATGATCAACATTTTCAGCATCATAATCTACTACAGCTTCCCAAACTGTACTTAATTCAATTGGTTTTGTTCCATAAATAACGGATAAACAAGTGATTAAGATAACAAATATAGGTGCTGTTCCTAATATAAGCATATGCACATTACTTATTTTCCTCATAACTTCTACGCACCTTATGTTTTATTCCGCTAAATTCTCCTGTACACCTTGAAGGAATTTAGTCTTGCTCCACGCTGTTCCACCTTGGGCTAATGGGTCTACTGTATTCACGTAGACATTATCTTCATTAACTGCTTTTACACTTTTCCAGATTTGATTCTCTTTTAAATCTTCCAACATATTTGGCTGGTCCGCATTTTCATCTTCTGCAAATTGTAAAAAGATGTGATCCGGATTTATTTCCGCTAGTTGTTCTAAGGATATCATCTCCTGCGCTTCTACAGATTTAATCTCCTCAGGCACAGAAATTCCTAAATCATTATATAAGACAGGATTTAAATATACATCTTGTGGATAAACAAATAAGTTACCGCTGCGCACTCGAATCACAAGTACTTTTTCATCAACCATTGATTCCACAGAACTTGAGATTTTTTCTACATCTTCTTTATAACCGTTAATAACCTTTTCTGCTTCATCCTGTTTTCCTGTTAACTCTGCCATTAAATTTAAGTTATTCTCCCAGTTCGTAGAGATATGTGAGACAGGAATCGTCGTTGCAACTTTGTTTAATTGTTCCGTTACATCGGCAGGGAACTTAGAACTCCCCAATATTACATCCGGTTTCATACTTAACAATGTTTCATAATTAGGCTGGGTTTTTTCTCCAATTGATTCCGCACCCTCAAGATCTTCTGCTAGATAACTTGGCAATTCTCCCGCATAAGTAATGGCACCAATCGGTTGTACATCTAACATAGCTGCATCTTCCATCGCTTCTAAACTGGCTGCAGCAATTTTGTCTGTCTCAGAAGGAACCGTATATTCTTCTTCTAAATATGTAACTGTTTTTTCCTCTTCATTTCCAATACTTGCTTCTGTATTTTTTTGATTATTCTCAGCAGACTCTTCCGAATCACTGCTAGCACTACTACCACAAGCAGATAAGACAATTAATAATAGACATACAATCGTAAATATAAATAATTTCGCTTTCATTTTTTACTCCTTCTCTCTTTTAACTAATGAAAACAACAAAAAACAGAAAATAACGCCTCCTCTTTCTAGATTAGATTTATTTTAATTGAGAATGATTATTAATATCATCTAAAATTTTATGGGAAAAGGTATACTTTGTCAAATAGTTTTTTAACATTTTCGATCAACTATATTTGCTCTTTTATCCGTTTTCTACAAGAAAAAACCTGAACAGAAAATACTTTGTTCAGGCATGGCTTATCGTATATGTTTTGTAATAGCTACTTTCCTTCTTTTTTAGCATCTTAATCGATTATAGATATAACATGAATTACTTCTATAAAAAGGGGTGCTCTTCCGGCTACCACCCCAGAAGAGCATATTGAATTACCTGAATCATCGCTGTTACTCCTTCAGGAAATTTAATTACCTAAAGGAATAATAATTTCCCGAATGTATAAATGTTGCACAAAGTAAACCTATAGTATATTCACGAATAAATCAAGCACTTTTACTTAAAATTAATTAAAGAACAGGATAGCTAAGAAACCCTAACTTTTTTATAGTTAGGGTTTCTTAGCTATCGAATAATTTGCTCATACGTAGACGTTACTGCCTCTTTAATAAACACATTGGGAGACATTGGATTTATTATTACAAGCTCATGCATCGCTCGTGTACATGCTGTATAAAACAAAGAACGCTCCGATAACGTATAATGTTCTGACGAAGCGTCAGGAATTATAACTGCATCAAACTCTATCCCTTTTGCTAAATATATCGGCACAATAAGTAACCCTTTAGTTAATGAATAGGTATCCTCCGATAATAACGTTACATCCATGTGATCCTTCAATGCAGAATAAATAATCTCACTTTCTTGCATGGTTTTACAAATAATAGCTGTGCTCTCATAGCCTTGTTCTGTTAATTTGTTTACTTGTTCGTTAATCCTTTTTATTACCTCCGCATTGTCATTGACCATGATAACTCTTGGCTTCTTCCCCTCTCTTTCAAATGGCTCAATTTCTTCATTCCCTGGAGCAAAATGTTTTGTAAATTCAACGATTTGCTTTGTTGATCGATAGCTTTTTGTTAACGTTATTCTTTCTGCATTCCTACCAGCCAAACTTGGGATTAACGGGTTTTCCTTCGTCATTTGAACATAAATTGCTTGATTAATGTCTCCTAACAACGTCATATTCGTGTAAGGGAACATATGCTGTATATAAGCGAATTGAGAAGAAGCGTAATCTTGTGCTTCATCAATAAATAATTGGCGCACTTGTCGGTCAGAAGTATGCCCAAGTAATCTCCCTTTAAAGTAAGCATACGGGGCTGCTTCCTCCCAATATAAATGTTTCTTTTCCAAATTTTTCTTCGTTTGTTTTGCAAGGGATTGCCACTCTTCTGGCTTATTATCCGATTTCCAATCTGCAAACATCTGATAATACGTACCCGACACATCTACAAAAGCAAACTGTTGAATTTGTTGTTTTAACGAACCAAACATCTTTGCGACGACGACTTTCCTTAAAATCAACTCTTCATTCGCAGCACTTTCATTCTCCTGTTTCTGTGATTCATAATAAGCTTTCACATAGGCTTCTTTATCTAAAAGCTCGATTTTTTCTTCTACCCAATCCTTTTTCACTTCGGCTTTTTGGAATGGACGCAGCTCTTTAACCAACCATCGCACAACCAATTCTAGTCGATTAGGCAAAGTCATTTGCTTATCCAATGAATAGAAATACTCGCTGATTCGGTGTTTGGAGATAAGAACTTCCTTACGAAAAGAGATATTTTTAAATTGAACTCCTTCTGTAAGCAGCGAGAACAAGTATTCATCAATTAATTTCATAAATGCTAGCGTTGACTTATACCCAATGTTAGATAATCGACGATTAAAATGGATGTCTTCTGTTTTCGTTAACGTATATTCCATTTGAGCAAAAGGAGATTCAATTGTGAACTTATTCCCTATCTTGTCTTGCAAATAATCAAAAAAAGTTACCTGCTTCACATTTGCTTCTCCTAGCTCTGGTAGAACATTATTGATATAACTTGTAAATAACGGATTAGGTGAGAACAGCATAACATTTTCTGGATTCAATTCTTTTCGATAACGATACATGAGGTAGGCAATTCTCTGTAAGGCAGCAGATGTTTTACCACTTCCAGCAACCCCTTGAACAAGTAGGTATTTGCTTTGTTCGTTTCGAATAATTTTGTTTTGTTCCTTTTGGATGGTAGAAACAATACTTTTCATTGTCGTACTTGCATTATTCCCTAAAGCTTCTTGTAATAATTGATCTCCAATTGTTAATCCTGTATCAAACATACCTTTTATTTGACTATTTCGGATAATGAATTGTCGTTTTAAAGTAATTTCTCCGGTAACTTCTCCATCTAAGGTCTCGTATGAACCCTTACCTAGTGAATGATCATAATACAGGCTTGATATAGGAGCACGCCAATCATAAATTAAAAAATCTTCTTCAGCAGCATCCATTAACGAAGAAATTCCAATATACAACGCTTCTTTACTTGACTCATCATCTTCTTTAAAGTCAATTCTCCCAAAATATGGATTATCTTTTAATTGTTTCAAGGTTTTACGTTCGTCATCTATATTTCCGTGAACCAGTTCTTTTTGTTTTAATAGCTCAGCTTGCTGTTTAATACTTGCTTCTGTTTCAATCACATCATCTGGTTCATCTAAATTAACAGTTACATCATCCCAAAATGTTTCACGTAACTCAATAACGCTATCCTTTAAATCGGTGGCGCGTAATGCAAGTTGATCTTCCTTTTTGTTAATTTCATTAATTACTTTATCCACCCGACGCTGTTCTATTTGCCAAGTTTGACCTTCTTTGCTCACATTTACCAACCCCATTCAAATCAATTTGATCATTTGTATTGACTTTACAAAACGAAAAGGTTATAATATAATTGGATATACATATAAGTTATATTATTTTTGTTCGTAACCTGTTAATCATACCATGTTTCTATCCTCGGTGCAACAGGTATTTTCTATTTCCTCACTTCTTACCTCCTCTTTTTTACCGTCAGCCTTACATTTTTCATTTTAATACGTATCTTTTTCTGCCTTTTTTTCGTTTACATAAATGAAAGGGGAAATTGAAAAAGGAGTGTTTTTCATGAATGAGTATTTTCATCATGCTTGGAGAGAGTATGCACCCTCGATATGGAAAGCTTGTTTATTTTACACAAAGGATTCTTATGAGGCCGAAGATTTAATGCAAACCACTTGGCTAAAATCGTTTACGTATTGGCAAAAGAAAAAGCAGGGCTCATTAACAAAAGCTTATTTTTCAACAATTGCCAGAAATACATGGATCGACGAATGCCGTAAAAGAAAACATACTACGATACCATATCAAGATGATGAGCAGCCCGTAGATGAACAAACAGATAACATCGCAAGTATATCTCTTGTTCCCATATTAAATCAGCTCGCCTCAACATTAACCATTAACCAACAAATTGTATTTTTATTAGCAGACGTCTGTCATTGTAGTCTAAAAGAGGTAGCCCAATTAACAAATTTAAGTGTTGGTGCAGTGAAGGCCAATCTTTTCAGAGCACGTCAAAAGGTTAAATCTCATGTTAGAGAAAATATTGACATGGACCCCCCTATAGAAGAGGATCAAGTACTTCGCGTGCAGCTTTATATAACTGCTCTACAAACAGAAGATACGCAGTTACTGGCCAGCTTATTGACAGACAATGCTACCGTTCGTTCATTATACGCCCAACAACAAACAACTACTACTCCTATGGAATGCAAAATGGCTGCTTAATTCATATGAGAAACTCACAGTAATTTCATCCTTTTTCAATGACCTTTTATCAAAAAAGGCAGGTGTTTTTACAAATGAGCGTACCAATTCCATATGTTGTGGAACAATCAAATCACGGTGAGCGAAGCTATGACATTTATTCAAGGCTCTTAAAAGACCGAATTGTATTTATTGGTTCTGAAATCGATGATACGTTAGCAAATAGCATCACAGCACAATTATTATTTCTCGCATCTCAAGATGCTAAAGCTGATATATCTATGTATATAAACAGTCCAGGGGGTTCTGTTTCTGCTGGATTTTCTATCCTAGATACGATGACTCATATTAAGCCAGATGTTCAAACTATATGTACGGGAATGGCAGCATCCTTTGCTGCAGTCCTACTTGTTGGTGGTACAAAAGGTAAGCGAATCGCACTTCCGCATTCAGAAGTTATGATTCACCAGCCACATGGCGGAATGAAAGGCCAAGCAGCCGATATGAATATCTATGCCAAGCGAATCATTAATCAACGGAAAGAGATTAATCAATTTATTGCTGAAAAATCCGGCCAGCCATATGAAAAAATAGCTAAAGACACAGATAGAGACTTCTTTTTGAGCGCTGAAGAGGCAAAAGCATATGGTATTGTAGATAAAATATTAGAATAGAATAAACAAAGAGCCAAGCTCAAGTCTTGGCTCTTCTTTATGCAAGTTTTAAAACTAAAAGCTTTGTGCATCACTCGATTTTCTGTTCTTACGCCTTTAATAACTTGGCATTAATGGCAACAATGATAGTACTTAAACTCATTAGTACAGCCCCAACAGCTGGACTCAGAATAATACCAATTGGAGCCAGTATACCTGCTGCCAGCGGGATAGAAAATATATTATATCCTGCCGCCCACCAAAGATTTTGGACCATTTTTCGATATGTCTTTTGCGATAAGTCCATTAAGGCAACAACATCATTTGGATTACTTCTTACAAGTACGACATCAGCAGTCTCCATCGCTACGTCAGTGCCTGCCCCAATTGCAATTCCTAAATCAGCTGTAGCGAGTGCTGGAGCATCATTAACACCATCACCAGTCATAGCGACTTTCCAACCCTTTTGTCTAATTTTTTTCACTTGATTTGCTTTATCATCTGGCATTACTTCAGCATATACCTCATCAATCCCTAATTGATCAGCCACCCAATTGGCTACTTTCTGATTATCACCTGTTAGCATAATGGGATGAATTCCTTGTTTATTAAGTGATGCAACTGCCTCTTTTGCGGTTTCCCGAATCATATCTGCCAATGCAATCATTCCGATTATCGATTCATTTACTAACACAAATACAACTGTCTTACCTTCCTCAGAAAGTTGTTCGAAAACCTCTTTATCATATTTAAATTGTTTCTCTTGAACATATTTAGGACTAACAACATTGACAACCTTTCCATCTACCGTTCCTTGAATTCCTTTGCCGGTAATCGATTCAAAATCAGCCACTTTACTCCAAGTTATTTGCTTATCCTTCGCTGCCTGAATAATACCTGTAGCTATCGGGTGTTCTGAATGTTGTTCAATGCTTGCAGCATATGCTATTACGTCCTCCTCTTGATGTGAATCGTTAGTAACAATATCCGTTACACCGAACTCACCCCTTGTCAATGTTCCAGTTTTATCAAATACGACAGCGTTCAAATTTCTTGCTCCTTCGAAATTAGCTCGGTTACGAATAAGCAAACCTTTCTTTGCTGAAATTGATGTCGATACCGCAACAACTAAAGGAGCAGCTAAACCTAAAGCATGTGGACATGTAATAACCATCACAGTCACCATTCGTTCAATAGCAACATCAAACGGATACCCTAATAGCAGCCAAATAACTAAGGTTACAAATCCAGCAAATAGCGCTAAGTAAAACAACCACTTTGCCGCTCGATTTGTCAGATCCTGTGTTTTTGATTTGGATTCTTGAGCTTCTTTTACCATAGTAACAACTTGCGATAAGAATGAATCTTCTCCTGTTTTCTCTACTTGGACTGTTAATGAACCTTCTTTATTCACGGAGCCGCCAATAACTTCATCGCCTTTCGATTTCTCTATCGGTACAGATTCACCTGTTAGTAAGGATTCATCAACGGCAGATTTCCCTTCAATGATCAATCCATCTACCGGTACCTTTTCTCCGGGTTTCACTAATACATAATCGCCATTTACTAAATTGGCCAAAGGCACATCTTGTACGTTGTCATTATTTTCATCTATTTTATGCGCTTCATTAGGCATTAGTTTAACCAGTTGTTCAAGTGCATTGGAGGCTCCCATTACCGAGCGCATTTCTACCCAGTGACCGAGGAGCATAATATCAATTAACGTTGCTAATTCCCAAAAGAAGTCCTTACCTTCCCAGCCAAATACGGTTAAAGTACTATAACCATAAGCAACTACAATCGCAAGCCCAATTAATGTCATCATTCCAGGACTGCGATCTTTTAATTCATCGATAGCTCCGGTAATAAATGGCCATCCACCATAGAAAAAGACAAAGGTAGATAACGCAAATAGAATATAGTAATCAAACGGAAAACGCCAATCTACACCTAGAAACCCCTGGATCATCGGAGATAATGCAAGAATTGGAATCGTGATAACAATTGATATAAAAAACCGCTTTTTAAAATCATCTACCATATGGCTGTGATCATGTCCACCATGATGATGTCCGTGTGAATGCTCATTTTCTACACTATCGTGATGTTGATGGTTTGTATGGTTATGGTTCTCGTGTTCCATTATATAGCCTCCTCTATTTAATAAGTTATTATTATTTTATATATAAATCCTATACACAAATACTATACCCCCCTAAGGTAATTGTCAAACAATAAAATTGAACCCTTTTAATAAAAGGGCTCAATTCCATATTTTAACTATTTGATTTTGTTTTCCGAAATGGAATGATACCCCAGTGATCAAGGTAAGCTTTCAGTTTATTAATATCTTGATGGGAATTGGTAAACCCAATATGGCCATCTGGTCTTATTAAGTATATTGCTTCTTTCTGTAATCCTTTCCCTTCTGCAATCGAATCAAAACTGAATGTATAGAGCTTTATCCCATTTTCATAACAAAAATGTTGCATTTTCGAAGTTGCAGAACCATAAATATGAACTTGCCAATCAACCATTTGTAATGATTTGTAATTCTCCTTTGTATATGGGAGTCGATCCCCTGCTTGAATATCCCCAACTTCCCCCTTACTTATCGAACTATTTGGATATGAAATTTGAGTCTGAGAGATAACCCGAAATAGGCCTTGTCTAATTCGGTTGGAACGATTAATAAAAGGGATAGCAACAGGTGCCAGTTGCTTGCGTAAAACACGGTCCAACAAGCGTTTTGATACAACTCTAGTAAAGGCTTGATCCGTAGTATTCACTAATCGTTCGGCAAAGCTTTTTCTTTCCTGTTCAAAAGTATCCAGAAGTTTAAGGTTACTTTTTCCCTGTATCACCCCTGCAAGCTTCCAGCCAAGATTCATTGCATCGCCAATCCCTGTATTCATTCCTTGTCCACCCGCAGGACTATGAATATGCGCAGCATCACCGACGAGGAATGCTCTCCCTTTTCGAAAATGACTAGCAACTCGATGATGAACGTTATAAGAGGAAAACCAATTCACATCGCTGACTTGCAATTGATATGCTTTTTCAATAAATGACACCAATTGTTCATTGTCACCAGCATCCGATTGCATGGACATTTGTGGGGGGAACACACCAATTGCTCTGGTTGTACCAGTGCTCCTTACGGGTAATAGAACTACAAACGAATTATCACGCAAACATAAAGACAAATTATGAGACCCTACGGGTTTTCCTGTAGCTTTAATATCCATTACATAAAACTTCTCTTCATAAGTTCCTCCAGGAAAATCTGCTTGTATTTCTTGGCGAACAGCACTTCCAGCACCATCACAACCACATACATATAAAAACACTTCCTCCACCGTTTCATCGTAACTCTGTAAGGTTGCTGTAACATTATTCTGTCTTTCTTGAAAAGAAATCAACTCTGTATTCCACTCTACCGTAACCCCAAAGGAGCTTAGTTTTTTCAGCAATAATTTCTCATGCTCATCTTGCGGAAAACTAAACGGTGACGTGTAGTTGCTTATTCCTTCCCCTAATGATCCCACATGCATTCTGGCTCGTTTCTTACCATCTACATAAAGGTTGATATTTTCTATTTTAATACTCTCTGTAACCATTTCATCCGCAAATCCAAATTGATCATAAAACTCTAATGTTCTCGGCATAACAGCCATTGCTCGAGATGCAGTACCAGGTCCTGCTGCTTTATCAATAATCTTTGTGGACACACCTTGTTTTGCCATACTTAAAGCCAACGCCAGACCAGTAGGACCTGCACCTACGATTAAAACGTCGGAACCCATCTTGTTTCCCCCTCAATTAATATTGTTTTAGGTATAATTTCTACAATTACTTATTTGTTCCCTGCATGACCTTTCTCGAATCTCTGATTTGCTATTTTAATCGATAACTGTTGATTTATTAGGATTACGATAAAATTCAAAGAGCATGTGAATTTGTTCTTGTGTATTTCTTCGTAACGAAAGATTCGGTAAATGATTCTCAGAGAAAAAAGCAATATCATTGGTTTCTATTCCAATCTGCTGCGATCCGCCGACTATTTCGCATTGTATGAATATTTTATAATAGTGAAATGGCTGCGGTGGATGTTCATGTTTATTCGTATCTAATAAGGAGAGTAATTTAATTGGAACGACATGATAGCCGGATTCTTCGTTTATTTCTTTTGCAATATTTTCACTTGGAGAAAGCCCTACCTCACAAAAACCTCCCGGCAGAGACCATTTATCATCCATTTTTTCACGAACCATTAATATTGTATTGTCTTTAAATACCACCCCTCTAACATCAACTTTTGGAGTTGGATATCCTTGTTCCTTATCAAACAAAAGATTTAGCTGTTGCATCGTTAGCTCTGATTGTAACGCCATCATTTCTTTACTAATCTTCCGAAGTTCTTCATACCGTTCTCGATCGAATGCATCCCTTGAGAATGTTAGCCCAGCCTGTGATAATGCTTGTATCCTTTGAGCCCACTTCAGCCATTGGTCCTTCACCTTAACATTCCTCCTTCACGCTTCTTTTTCTTTAAGTCTAACAGAATAATCTGTGTGGTTATTTATAAAATTCTAGGGGATCCTAATTCATGATAAAGTAAAACAGGAGGATTCGAATGCCACACCAACAACAAGAACTTATTAGCACATTGCATGAATGTATGACAGCATGTAATCATTGTTATAATGCATGTCTTCAGGAGGAAGATATAAAGATGATGACAACATGTATTCAATTAGATAGAGAATGCGCAGATATTTGTGGTTATGTAGAACAAGCAATCACAAGAGGTACCCCATTCTTATCTGAACTAACGAATGTTTGTGCCGCTATTTGTGAAGCATGTGGAAAAGAATGCAAGAAACATGCACATAATCATTGTCAGCATTGCGCAGAAAAATGCTTTACTTGTGCAGAAGCATGCAAAGCAGCTTAATGTAATGAAGGAAAACAGATCGCATTAGATGCGATCTGTTTTCCCTTTGGGTACTACCCACTTATAGCCAATACCCCAAACTGTTTTGAGGTAAAGGTCAATAGGGAAACCTGCTTTTCTCAATTTATCTCGTATATTACGAACATGAGAATCTATCGTACGTGCTTCCGTGCTTGCATGCAGCCCCCAAATGAATTCAAAGAAACGCTCCCGAGTAACAACGATATTCGGATGGTTCATTAAATGACCAAGCATCAGAAATTCTTTTGGTGTTAATGGAATGACCTGATTATCATAGGTAATCTCAAACCGATCCTTGTCCCAAAATAATCCGTCTACTTCAATAAGCGCCTTCGACGTTGTCCTTCTTATTAAAGCTTCTATTCTGGCCAATAACTCTGATTCATCAAACGGTTTGGTAATATAATCATCCGCCCCTAATCGTAGACCTTTAACAATATCCTCTTGTTGATCTCTAGCGGTAATCATAATGATAGGAACATCAGAAAAATCTCGAATGGTTCGGCATAACTGCCACCCGTTTATTTCAGGCATCATAATATCCAGCAGTATGATGTCAACGTTTTCTTTGTCTAAATAGTTTAGTGCCTCCATGGCACTTTTTACCTTTGCGCAGACATAACCATGAGGTTTTAAGTACAAAGCTAATAAATCTAACATTCGTTGTTCATCATCAACTAATAATATGCTATTCATCAACCTCACTCCTTGGTAGTTTAATTATTACTCTTGTACCAGCACCTTTTTTACTGAAAGCATCAATTGTACCACCATGTGCCTCTACTATTTCTCTGGCAATGGTTAACCCTAAACCAGTGCCTCCGCTTTTTCTGGATCGTGATTTTTCTACTCGATACAATCGATCAAAGATATAGGGTAATTCCTTTTCCGGTATACCTTCGCCATTGTCTGAAATCGAAATGTCAAGGCGATCTTTTTGTTGCTTTACTTCCAAAGAAATATGTCCGTGTTCATGTGTATGCTTTATTGCATTATCAAGAATATTTAACAATACTTGTTGAAATCTGTTTGGATCTACAATTCCCTCTATGCTCTCAGGGCATGCAATCGCCAAGGTTAATTTCTCCTTCGTCAGTACAGGATTTATTAAATCAACAATTGGTTTTAATATCAGATGAAAAGGCACCTTTTCTCGATGAATGGTAAATGTATGCTGATCCATTTTAGCTAATTCAAACAAATGTTTGATTAACATGGAAAGCCGGGTTGTTTCTTCCCTAATAATCTCCAAATATGCTTCTCGATCGGAAGCTTTTAGATCTTGACGTTGAACAATATCTGCGTACCCTTTGACATATGTTAAAGGTGTTCGCAGTTCATGTGAGATACTTGCAAGGAATTCATTCCTCTCCTTTTTCATTCGATCCAAATCATTTGATAATGATGTAATTGATTTTGCAAGTTCTCCAAGTTCATCATTCCGCTCTGTATGTAATACAACTTGGTGGTTACCTTTACTTAATTGTTCAGTTGCATGTTTCATATTTAATAAGGGACGGGTAATAAACCGTGTGAGTAAAAAAATCGTAATGATGGTCAAACCAATTGTAATTAATCCGATTAAGGTAAATTGATCACTTAGATGATTCAAGATTTTCTTCACTTGATTGGTACTTGCAAACATAAACACATGACCACGATGTTCTCCACTTATATTTATTGGACTATCCGTAGCAATAAATGGCTCATCCTTCCAACGATCCTCTATAACGATACCCTCTGTAGGTATCTTATCATAATTTATGCTATGAATCAGTTCTGTCATTTCTGGATCAATAGGATCTGAGTTCACGATAACCTCACCTACTGGATCTGTAATGACAACGACAAAATCAGAGGCTGATTCCATTAAACCAACATGTTCTAAGGTGGTTTGTGTGAAATTATCCTCCAATACCTCACGATGTGTGTTCCCTCTAGCTAATAAATTTCCAATTACTTCATCGATCCGCTCATTAGCTAAATTAATATAAAGAACAAAATAAAGGAACCCTTCAATAATTACAATAACGAAAAAGAAGAGAATCCCTACCTTTAAAGAGAGCTTATTAAACATTTTCCTATCCCCTTCATCTGCTTTAACTATAATCTATACTAATCCTTGATTATCAATTTTTTGTGCATATTTGCAAATATATTTTCCTATTGTTGTAGAAAAGGTGTCATATAAAGTGCAGATAATCTGCAAATTTATTGGCTAGAATAATATAGACAAAATAAACACAGGAGGAACTATCGGCATGAATAAAAAAGCTTACGTAATTGGCTTGATCTCCCTATTGTCTCTCATCGTACTCACCGCTTGTTCCAATAGTCAGGATGAGCCAGATAATTCAGGTGAACAGCAAACGACAGAAACAGAAGCTACCTCTAGTGAACACGATGGACATGAAGGTATGAATCATTCTAGTTCTGGAGAGGTACCAGATGATTTGAAAGAGGCAGATAATCCAAAGTATGAAGTTGGAAGTAAAGCCACCATTGAAACGGATCACATGGCAGGGATGAATGGTGCAAAAGCAACCATTTCTGGCGCATATGATACTACCGTATATACAATAACCTACACCCCAACCAATGGTGGTGAAAAAGTAGAAGACCATAAATGGGTTATTCGTGAAGAGCTAGCTGATGTAGAACAAGAGCCGATTAATGCTGGTTCAACAGCAACCATAAACGCGTCACATATGGAAGGAATGGTCGGAGCAACTGCGACGATAACTTCAGCTAAAGAAACAACGGTATACATGGTTGATTATCAATCCACAACAGATGGAGAGGCGGTTAAAAACCACAAATGGGTAACAGAAGATGAACTTGCTCCTATAACCAAATAAGTTTTTACTTACTAATCATATACATGGTCCAATTACTTCCCAGACTGGATTCATGTATTCCTTCTGTTATTCCAAAGCTATTTTTCATTTTATTGAATTTCTGATCCACCTTGAACCATGTGAACGTAAGCCTGTTTCAAGGTGGATGCATTCTATCTGTGGTTACCCGAACTACACTTATATACTGAGGAGCCAAAAGATACTTATATTTCTTCTGCCTTTGCTGTAACATTTTGATAATACCCTGCTTTTGATGATCGAATTGCACAAATAAATAGGGTAATTGCTACGAACAACATCAGGGTAGCTCCAAAAACAACAATACATCTAATTGGTATAAGCTCAGCAGCAACTCCAAATATGGCAGTGGCTAAAATAATTAGAAAGGCTTCAGCAAATCCATAGATACTTCCTACTCTTCCCATCATATCGACCGGTATATTATTTTGATAAAATGTATAAAAGCCAGTATTTGCAAAAGCAGTAGCAAATGATAAAACAAAACAGCCGACGGAGGCAATCAAAAATGTTACAGACATCGAGAAGACAACATAACCAATTGCGGTTATGATTGATCCTACACTAATCAACCAAGAAGTTGGTATCTTCTCGACTACGATGGTATTTATGAAAGAACCTACGAATACTCCCGCACCAGCAATACTGACTAAAACCCCGTATTCTCCTTCAGATAAAGACAGCACTTGGGTTGCAAAGGCTGCTTCTAACGAATCTGTAGCTGTCATTATAACGATCATGACACTAAATAAAAAATAGACAATCATAAGGTATACGTTTTGAAGACTAAAGCTTATTACAATACTCCAATCAGCTTTCACTAACGACATTTTTTTATTTATCGTTCCTTCTAGTTGTCTAGACTTCTCCAAATTAGGCATTGCTAGTGTAAATAAGGCTGATAGGAACAAAGCAATAGCATTAATAAAAATAGCCATATTAGGGGTACCAACGGTAAACAACATGCCTGCAATTGCTGGACCAGTCAAAAAGGCTCCAGAATCAAGTAAGCTGCGTAAAGAATTAAATCGTTTTCTTTGTTTGGACGGTATTAACTTCGTAATGTATGTCATAGATGTTGGATGATACATAGAACTAGCTATGGTAATAATAAATACCATACAATAAATGAACACGAAAGAAGACGCAAAAGGTAATATCGTAATTAGCACCGTTTGGAATACATTTAGTATGATCATAAGGTATTTTTTATTTAAACGATCAATTAATGTTCCCGACCAAATGGTAGTGAATACCGTCGACAAAGCTCTAACAATATATAGAACAGAAACGGCAAGTGCAGATCCTGTCATGTTTAGAACGATAAGATTTAGAGCAATAAAATAAACCCAATTCCCCACACCGGAAATGCCGATACTGAACAATAAGATAACAGGATAGCGCCAAGTTTGAACCAATCCTTTTAACCGCATTTAGATTCCCCCTAAGTTATTCATCATCTAGTAAATCAAAATAAAAAACCCCACCCCCAAGAACATCGTCTTGGGGGCGAGATTTGGAATCCAAAATCGCGGTGCCACCCCAGTTTATTTCTGTGTCGCCACAGAAATCTTATCAAGTACGGCAGCTAAAATATCGCATGCTTATACTCTATCTCAATAACGGGAGATCCCGTCACACCATCCTCTTCCAATTCTATTAGAAAACTCCTGTGTGCAGCTCCGAGACTTGTTTCAATGAACTTGATACTCCCTCCTTTTCAGCATATGGAAGGTCTCTGCAGAAGCTCTTATTCAACTACTCTTCTCATCATTGCTTTTAGCTAAAACTTTTTATTATTGTACTGAAGTATGATTATTTTGTAAACCTTGAATTAACCGGTAAACACCTCTTCCTCCGGATGACGAATAGATGATTGCTTCTGCCTAGCAAATACAAAAGCCAATGTTAGTGGTCCCAGCCTTCCAATAAACATCATAACCATAATAATGCATTTCCCAAATGAAGTAAGATCTGTTGTTAACCCCATTGATAACCCAACTGTACCGAAAGCAGATATCACTTCAAAAATAATCTCCATAATCGGTGCAGCTTCTGTAATGGACAGGATAAAAACAGCGATAAAGATAGCTAAGATACTAATAATCATAATCGATAGTGCACGCACAATTGTATGCACCTTAATCATTCGATTAAATACCGTCGTTTCGCTTTTACCTCGTAAAAAGGAGACAGTTGCTAATAACATGACGATAAATGTCGTTACTTTAATTCCACTTCCAGTTGAACCACTTCCTGCGCCAATGAACATTAGTAACATCAGAAATAAGATGGATGGTACTGTCATTTCCGCTATAGGTAGTGAATTAAATCCAGCAGTACGGGGGGTAACTGCTTGGAAATAAGAACCCCATAACTTATCTGTAAATGAAAAACTACCAATTGTTTCAGGATTTGAAAACTCTAAAATAAATAGCGTTAATAGCGCGGTTATATTGATAATAAATGTACCGACGAGCATTAATTTCGAATGTAACGATAGCTTTCGAAAGCTCTTTTTATCCCAGATATCCACCAAAACGGTAAAGCCTAAACCACCTGTAATAAATAATCCCGTAATTACAATATTAACCAAAGGATCTCCAACATAACCAGACAGGCTGTCAGACCAAAGCGAAAAACCAGCATTATTGAAGGCAGAAATACTATGAAAAACACTTTGATGTATCCCCTCTGACCAGCCATATTCAGGAATCCAGCGTATAGATAATAAAACAAAGGCAATAGCCTCTATGGCAATAGAAAAAACAAATAATAGTTTTACTAATCGAAGCAAACCACCAATTGAGGCCTCATTTAAATTTAATGACTCCTGCGTCAGAATCCGTTGATGCAATCCAACCTTTCTCCGAAGCATCATTAATAACAAAACAGAAAATGTCATTAATCCTAAACCGCCTAGCTGCATCAAACTCATAATGACAATCTCGCCAAACAAGCTATAAGCACTGCCTGTATCAACGACAACAAGACCAGTGACCGTAATCGCAGAAGTTGCCGTAAACAGGGCATCTAACCATGAAACAGAAACAGTAGTAGCAAATGGTAACTTTAATAAAAGCGTCCCTACTATAATAAATACTAAAAATCCTAACGCTAGAATCTGTGGCGGGCTTAAACGGATGGTTTTTCCTCTTAATGGATGCAATGAAATGATTTTAATCATTGCTTACATTCCTTTATTCTCAAATCGTTTGATGTCATTTTTATGCCCCATTACAACTAATATATCTCCTTCGTATATAAAATCATTTGGTAATGGAGATATATTAACCTGTTCGTCTCGTTTCACTGCTAAAACTGTACAGCCGAATCGCTTACGAACATCGACTTCTACTAATGTGCGGTTACTTATCTTAGCAGTAGCAACGACTTCCACAATGCTGTATTCTTTTGACAGCTCAATATAATCAATGATTTTCTCAGAATCCAGTTGATGTGCAATTCGCATCCCCATTTCTTTCTCTGGCTGAATAATTCGATCTGCACCTATTTTTTCCAGCACTTTATGATGTTGTGTATTCTGCGCTTTCACCCATACCTGTTTGATACCCATTTCTTTTAATATCAATGTACATAAAATACTCGGTTGAATATGTTCACCAATAGCAATAATTGCATAATCAAAATTTCTCAAACCAAGTGATTTCAGAATCGCTTCATCGGTCGCATTCGCAACTACCGCATGAGAAGAATGATGTTTTAATCTATCTACAATATTTTCGTTCGCATCAATTGCCAATACTTCATGTCCTAGCTGGTATAATTCTTTACAAACATTACTTCCGAATCTCCCTAGACCAATAACCGCAAATTGTTTTCCCAAGTTGCATCCTTCTTTCTATATCCTCCCCATGTGTAACCATCGCAAATACCTTTATCATTCTATCCAAAAACAGTTCATTAAATAATGGTAATAAAAAAGACCATTACAAATAGAATGGTCTAAAGGTAACCCCTTGGACCTTTCTCTCGTGTTTATGGACGCTTACGGGGTTAGCTGTCGGATTAGGGACTGAGAGTATCCCATCTTACTAGCAAGTAAGATTCACCCCTAGATAAGTATTTCATCTTATCAAAAAATGGTTCCCCCGCTCATTGAGATTAAGCGATTAAAAGGTTTGGATATTCATTATTTTATTAAACATTCAACATCACACAGAATCAAAGAACGAAGTTCCGTTTATGCTCTGCATGTTCATGGCAAAAATCTGCGTTTATCAGTAGCCTCTATCACTGATCCTTACGATGAATAAGTGCCTATGATAAAGTATAATTTACTCCGATTCATTCTCATTGTCAATAACATTTTTGTAAAGTTTTTTATATCAGTTGTAACTAGCATTAAGCAGTATCTTTAATCCGAAGAGGTAACCCTCTCAAAGCTTGAGGTTACACTTTACCATTACTCACTAACCTTGGTTTTCATCAGCCGTAATGAATTTAAGACGACAATCAATGTCGCACCCATATCTGCAAAAATAGCAATCCATAAGGTCAACCAACCTGGAATAACCAGAAGCAAGGCAATAACTTTCAACCCTAGAGCAAAAATAATATTTTGCTTTATTACTTGTAATGTTTTTCTACTTAAATCCATCGTAAATGGAAGCTTACCGAGATCATCTGCCATAAGCGCTATATCTGCAGTCTCCATAGCAGTATCCGTTCCCGCTCCACCCATAGCAATTCCAATGTCAGCCGCAGCCAAAGCAGGAGCATCATTAATTCCATCTCCCACCATTGCTACACTTCCATGTTGTTTACTTAGTTGTTTAATAGCATTAAGTTTCTCTTCTGGCATAAGTTCTGCTCTTGTTTCTGAAATACCTATTTGCTTCCCAATTGCTTGCCCAGTTGCTTGATTATCTCCGGTTAACATAATCGTTTTCTTACCTAATTGGACTAGTTTTTGAATAACAGTTGGGCTGCCTCTGCGAATTTCATCGGCAACAGCAATGATACCTTCAATACCTACCTCTGATCCAAGCAACATGACTGTCTTTCCTTCTAATTGCATGTGTTGAACGGTTTGTTCCACTTCAGTTAAACGATTTAGCTTTTCACTGAGTAAAGAGGGGCTGCCAATGATATATTCCTTTTCTTGGATAAAGGCTTTTGCCCCTTTACCAGTGAAAGACTGAAAATCAGTAGCCACACATCGCACTACTCCTGTTTCTTTGGCTTTACGGATAATCGCTGAAGCAAGTGGGTGCTGCGAATAGGCTTCGATTGCTGAAGCAGTAGCAAGGACATCCTCCTTTGTCATATTACCTACCGGAATGACATCTGTAACTACAGGCCTTCCTTCTGTAAGTGTGCCTGTTTTATCAAATGCAATAGCATCTAACTTACCAGCTTGTTCTAGATGAATACCGCCTTTAATCAATACACCTTGCCTTGCTGCATTACCGATTGCCGTTACAATTGCCACAGGTGTTGATATTACTAATGCACAAGGACAACCAACAACAAGAACAGCTAGACCACTATAGATCCATTCTGACCAAACAGCACCCATAAATAATGGTGGGATAACTGCAACCAAGAAAGCGATGATTAAGATCGCAGGTGTATAGTATTTTGCAAATCGGTCAACAAATTGCTGAGAAGGAGCTCGCTCAGCTTGTGCTTCTTCTACTAAATGAATAATCTTAGCAATCGTTGTCTCTTTGGCATACTTGGTAACCCGAATCTCCATAGAACCTTCTTCATTAATTGTTCCAGCAAACACCTCATCTCCAATCGACTTATACACAGGAATCGACTCCCCAGTTATAGCAGATTGATTAATGGAAGATTGTCCAGTTACAACTTCACCATCCATCGCAATCTTTTGTCCAGGTTTAATGACCATAATATCACCAATCTGGACATCCTCAACATCGATTTCAATAAGAGTATCACCACGACGAATCGTTGCTCTATTTGGTGCTAAATCCATTAAGGAGCGGATGGATTGTCTTGCTTTATCCATCGAAAACCCTTCCAATGCTTCACTTAAGGCAAAGAGAAATACGACAACTGCACCTTCTGCCCATTCACCTATAATAGCAGCTCCAATGATAGCAATCGTCATTAGTGTTTTCATATCAAACTGCAACTTAATAAGGTTTTGAAATCCAACTTTAAATAAATCATAACCACCAATTAGAATCGCTGCAGCAAATATACCAATCGTTATCGGACTGACTTCTCCTATCTGGAAGTAAAAACCATACCCAACCATTGTTAATAATAGCGAAACCATTACCGTTATATTTTCACGTTTCTTCCAAAAAGGTTTCTTCGGAGCCATTCGTTGACGTTCTGGATAAACTTTAATTCCGTCAAAAGCACCAGCTTCTTCAAGTTGATCAATGGTCGCTTCCCCTTGAACCGTTATTTTGGATGCCCCAAAATTCAACTGAACATCTTCAACTGCATCGATAGCGCGAATATTCTTTTCAAACTTCGCAGCACAATTTGTACATGATAGGCCTTCTAAACGATAAACTTGTTTATTTTCCTTCACTTGCTACACCCTCTTTAGCATGAACAGTAGCTATCGTTACTAATTGATGAATGTGTTCATCTTCTAACGAATAAAAAACCAGCTTCCCTTCTTTTCGATATTTTGCCAAACCCATATTCCTCAAAAGTCTAAGGTGGTGGGATGCTGTGGCTTTTGTAGAACCGATTATATTAGCTACATCACAAACACATAGTTCTTTCTCTAGTGTGAGTGCATAGGCGATTTTTAAACGAGTTGCATCTGAAAGTGCTTTAAAGATCTGTTCAACACCTTCTACTTTATTTATCTTCGGTTGAATTCGATTTACTTTATCTTCATCAAAACAGAATGTTTCACATGTATCATTTTTCATTTGAACATTGTCTTTCATCAATACCGTCACCTCAGTCAAATAATTATTTGATTGTTTGATTATAGTCTATGAGAGTGAACTAATTATGTCAATTGGATTTTTTAACAATTTTTTGTAAAGTATTTGACAACTTTGTGAACAATGTGAATAATATATGTATAAGGAGGATGAGCGAGATGAAAAAGAATGATAAAATGCTTCATGCTGTTACGTATGTAGGGGCAACTGTATTATTGATCGGAATTGCATTGTTTTTATATGGATTTTTTGTAAGCGGATACAGCACAATTACCGGCATTGGCATTGGTACAATCATGGGGGCAGTGTTTATCTTTCTAATGGGAATATTCTTTGTTGCTACAGAGGAAATGCTAGAAAAGCGTAATAAGAAAATGGAAGAACCCTTTCATAAATAAAAATGAAGCAAACAAAAGAAATGTGTCACTTGTGCTGTGATCAAAAAACATAAAAAAGCAATCGACAATATTTCTCGCCGATTGCTTTTTTATTTTATACATAACCCCAGATCATTGCTAGCATCGTACCTAGTACAGTGATGACAGCTATAATGATCCCATAATATACACTGGTGTAAATCGTATTCTTATCTTCAGATTCACCGGCATGCATGAACAGCACTAACTGCAATGCAGCTTGGGCAAATGCTGTAACAAGCAGAATAGTCATTCCCATGAAAAATGACATATCGAAGAAATACACAGATAGTGCAACACCAGTTAACACTAGTGAAAATATAAAGCCCATGACGTGTTTAGCTGGGAATAATTCTTTCATTTACATCATTCCTTTCAAATAGATGAAGCTGAAAATAAAGATCCAAACAACATCTAAGAAATGCCAGTAAAGAGAGAATATGAATGACTTATTGGCTGTTTGCGGAGTTAATCCTCGTTTAATTACTTGAATTAGAATAACGATCCCCCACGCTAAGCCAAACGTAACGTGCAACCCATGCGTTCCTAAGGTTGTTAACAAGATGGACGTGAAAGCACTTGTTTGTAGACTAGCACCTTCATGAACATAGTGAATGAATTCATATATCTCAAAACCTAAGAAGGCTGCTCCTAGAATAAGCGTAATGATGAAAAATGTCATCATTGCCTTTTTTCTGCCGAGCCGCATTGCATGGATACCTAAACCAATAATGAAACTACTCGTTAATAATAAAAGTGTTTCCGCAAGAACTGGTGGCAGTTCAAAAATCTCCGCACCAGCTGGTCCCGATCCTGTACGGGTTTCTAATGTGAAATACGAAGCGAATAACGTTCCAAACAGCATGATTTCTGCTCCAATAAAGATCCAGAAACCAAGTATATTCATACGTCCTTGCTCTGTACTGTATTCAAGCGGTTGCGTATTATTATTATTCATTTTTAGCACCCCGCACTTCCGATTCTGTTCTTTTAATTTCCTCTACGGAAATATGATGCCCATGATCATTCTCAAACGAACGATGAAGCATGCAAGCAAAAATACCAATTAGAGAAGCTATGACTGTGATCCACATACTAAAGATAAATGAAAATCCAAAGATAAAGAAGAAGACACTCATAACAAATGGGACACCACTATTGTTTGGCATATGGATTTCTTTCAGTCCATCTCTAAATAACGTATGACCATTTTTCTTCGAATCCCACAATGCTTGACTAGAATTAACATGTGGTGTAATTGCAAAGTTGTATTCAGGTACTGGATTATGCGTTGCCCACTCAAGGGAACGTGCATCCCAAGGGTCGTCTCCAACATCTCTAGAAGCATAACGCGTACTATAGTAGATATTGTATACGATTAGGATAAATCCAATGGCCAGACCGATTGCACCAATAAAGGAAATCATATTCCAGATACCAAAACCAGTCGATTCAGAGTACGTGTACATACGACGGGCTTGCCCATCTAATCCAGAAATAAACATTGGGAAGAATGCTACACAAGTTCCGATTGAAATGAAACTAAACGCCCATTTACCAATACGCTCATTAAGCATAAACCCAAACATTTTCGGCCACCAGTAAGTTAGACCTGCAAGCATTGCAAATACAACACCTGGTATGATTACTAAGTGGAAATGAGCCACTAAGAACATCGTATTATGATATTGATAGTCTGCTGCTGACATTCCAAGCATCACACCGGTAACTCCACCAATCGTAAAGATCGGGATAAATGCTAATGAATAGAGCATCGGCACCGTGAACACGATTTTTCCTTTCCAAAGGGTCAAGAGCCAGTTGAAGATCTTAATTCCTGTTGGAATGGCAATTGCCATCGTTGTAATAGAGAAAATACTATTTACCATTGCTCCTTGCCCCATTGTAAAGAAATGGTGAACCCATACAACAAAGGATAACAAGGAAATAACGACCATCGAAGCGACCATGGAATTATATCCATACAGATTCCTTTTAGCAAAGGTAGAGATAACCTCACTATAAATTCCGAAGGCCGGTAAAATTAGAATATAGACCTCAGGGTGTCCCCAAACCCAGAATAGGTTAGCCCAAAGCATATCCATACCACCGTCTGTGGTTGTAAAGAAATTGGTTCCAAACAAACGGTCCATCGTTCCCATCGCTAATGCTACGGTTAAGACTGGGAAAGCAAATACAATAATAATATTTGTAATTAGTCCTGACCATGTGAACATCGGCATTTTCATTAAGGTCATGCCAGGGGCACGCATTTTTAGGATGGTAACAATAAAGTTAATACCCGTCATTAACGTACCTAGACCAGAAATTTGTAGTGCAAGCATATAATAATTCGTTCCGACCGAAGGCGATAATTCACTACCCGCCAGTGGAAAATAGGACGTCCAACCAGAACTAGGAGAACCTCCAATTACAAATGACAAGTTAAATAACATTGCTCCCATAAAATACAGCCAGAAACTAACAGCATTTAACCGTGGGTATGCTACATCCCTTGCACCAATTTGTAAAGGAATAACAAAGTTCATTAAAGCAATAATGAATCCCATTGCCATAAAGAAGATCATTACAACACCGTGCGTAGAGAATATTTCATTATAGTGCTGTGCATCCAATAACGTATTCTCTGGCATGGATGTTTGCGCCCTCATCATGATAGCGTCTACTCCACCTCTAAACAACATGAGCAAGGCAGAGATTAAATACATAATTCCTATTTTCTTATGATCAACCGTTGTAAGCCATTCACGCCATAGATATCCCCATTTTTTAAAATAGGTAAGACCGACGATGATTGCTATTGTAGTAAGAACAATAGCAGCCATCGATGCGTAAATAATTGGACTCGGATGCGGAATTAGAAATCGTTCAAAAAAGTCCATTCTTATTTCTCCTTTCCGGATAACCCAGATGTACTAATTCTTAATGTTGATGCTCTGTGTTTTCCTCTGTTTCATCTGCATGACCGGAATCTGATTCATGTTCACCATGTGCATCGTGTTCTGAACTAGATTCATCATTATGTTCACCTTCCGAACCAGCACCATGACCTTCATGATGCCCTTGTGGTGGAGGGTTGAATTCTAAGTGTGTGCCTGTAAAGGTTAATTGACCAAGATGACCGGGCTCAAGCAATTCATTAAATTTATCCTCCGTTAGTGGATCTGCTGTTTGTTTGACTTCTTTCACCCAATCATTAAATTCTTGTTGCGGCATTGCTTCTACGCTGAATGTATTCTCAGCGAAACCTTCCCCACTAAAGTTCGCATTTCTACCCATAAATTCTCCAGCATTATCTGCGGCTAAATGCAGCGTAGTTATCATATCGGACATTGCGTATTTTTGACCGCCCAGTTGCGGTATCCAAAAGCTTGTAATTGGTCCATAAGAATAAAGTCTAAACTCTAGTGGTCTATCAGTTGGAACATAAAGATAGTTAACCGTTTCAATATCTTGTTCAGGATAACTAAAATGCCATTTCCAATCTGAAGAAGAAGCATAAACCACTAGTGGCTCATCATTCTCATATCCTTCTGGAGTAGCTTCTACTTTATAGTTACTTTGAACTGAAATTACAGATAGTACGATTACGATAAGTACCGGAATCCCTACAATAAGTGATTCAACTATAACATTCCCTTTTATATACGGTGGCTCATATGAGTCTGATTGTTTTGATGCGCGGTATTTATATAGGATATAAGCCAACATAGCAAATACCACAATTACAATAACAGACATAATAGCAATTGATATCCAGATGACATTCGCCTGGGTTTGAGCCTGCGGACCTTCAGGGTCTAATACTAATAATGGCTCACAACCAGTAAGAACCGCTAATAATGTGAATAACGATGCTAGCATCACCCATTTCATTTTCATAAGAGATACCCTCCCCTGCATGTTGTTTAAATGAAAATATATTGAAATACTTTTGTTACACACTTCACAAAATCCATCATCAATATTAATACCATAACCATTGAAAAACAATATTGATGTGTTGGATGTCAGAAAATGTTCAAGTTTTATCATACAAAAAATGAACATTTAATGAATAAAATATGGCAGAATATAGGTAGTAAAAATTGGGATAAAATGACTTATTAGCAATATACTAACCTTCTTAGCGCTTTCATGGTTGGGCTAATTAATGACAACTTTTTTGATAGGTAATAATTACCTTTTATCAAAGAAAAACAAACCCAGTAGTAAAAGACCTCCATTAAATGTTTATGGAGGTTTTTTACTACTTTTTTATTTTTAGAAGCTACTAGATACATTACAAAATTTAGTTTTTATGCTATATAACCTTATAGCAGTTAATAAACTGCTTGGCTCTGCTATAACTCATTACGGGGTATTTATAAAAAAATCTAAAACACTAGTTAAATCCTTTTCCCAAAACGCCCATTCATGTCTTTCCTTTTGTTCTTTATACTGGACTGTTGCTTCTTGCTTAAGAAACGTATGATATAACTCACGATTTCTCGTTAGAATATATAGATTTTCTTTGGTAATGGGAGAAACAAACTGTTCCTCGTCTATCCCCACGGTTTGATAAATATTCCAATTTAGTGTCGCGACATTGTTTATAACAGCAATGTCTTTCTTTGAAATTGCTGCAGATTGGAGTAACAGATGTGTCCAATTACTAGGTTCCTTTATCGCAATATTTAACGAGACGTTCCCACCTAGTGAACTCCCAAGAATCCCCCGTTTTACAACATTCCTTTTTAACGAAGCCTCAATTTCAGGAATGAACTCATCGTTCATGAACTGAATATACATACAAAAATTGTTGCCACTATGATGGTAGGAATGCCATCTCTCAAGGGAATCTCCAGGGTGTATTAAAACAAAAACAAGCTTTTTAGCTAATTCAGGATAGGATTCTATTATATTCTCTACGGTGTTCTCTAATCCTCCTAATTCTAAATAATCTTTGCCATCTTGCATATACAAAACATATGCATTAACTGTATCATCGGATGTTAAGAGATAGTAATCAAAATTCTTGTTTAGAAATTCACTATAAAATACCTTTTCAAATTTCTTCACAACATCAAAATCCCTTTCCCAACCCGTTTTTTTAAAAGTATTTTCAATAAGTATAGGCCTCTTACAGAATGATTCCCACACCTTTTTTCTTTTTTGTTTAAGGTGAGTTATGAGTCTTTACTTCCTCTGTTAACCCGGACAAATCTAAACTTTCTGGCCAGTGGATTTGGATGCCAAATTTGTTTAATAGATTTTGATATTTTGATAAATGACTCTGATCTTGCCGGACTACATGGGCATCTATATTATTAAGGATTGAATAAGCTGCTAGATACCCAGAAGACTCTCCAATATTCCACTCTGTTGGATGCAAGCGATAGCAACTATTGGTGATTTGAGTCGTCCCGATATTTTTACATGCTGGTAATAGATTTTTAATTCGAATCGGCAGGAATGCCCCCAATGGGATTTCGTAAGGATAACAGGGAATATAAAACGCTCGATTTGTTATTGTCGTATGATGTAAGTCTAAATGATAACTTCCTACTCCCACACTGTCAAAGTAGCTATGTATCCCTTTATTACCTATTAACTCACGACTTACATTATGTTCTGTAATCGTGTACACGGCTTTAATCCTGCGTGATTCACGAATGTATGGTGATTTAGCTAGACCGTCTTCTGTACCTAGGACATCCTTCCTCAGTCGTAATCCTGGATATCCATTTCCTCCGTCTAAACGAGGAGCTTCGGTTTGTAGCCAATATAAAAGAGAGAGACTAAGTTGTTTCGCATTCTTTAAGTTTTTTTCCTTTTCTTCTGTAGAAACGTCAATAATTGAACCTAAAAAGTAATCATTTTGTGCCCAATTAATGAGCGAAATATCGCCTTCATATAGATTTTCTTTTAAATTCATCACATCTAGTATTCTGCGATAGGTAAATAAAGAAGGAATACCTTTATCATTCGGGAGTAAAGTAAATTCTCTTAGTTTTGTTGTATCTTTTGTATTTACGGTATACCAACTTAATAGCGGCATATCAGAAAATTCAGGGACAAATTTCTTCCAAAAATTATATTGCTCAGGTTCCTCTATTGTAAAATTCCCACCTTCTACGTAATCAACAGCAAAAACATGTGTAATCGATTGTGTATCAAATGGATTCGCTTCTTCTAATGCATGAGGTTCTCCAGTATCTTTTTGGGACTCTGCTCCCGTTACATACTCGGCACCTACTAATGGTAAAAGATCCCCTAATTCCGTTGCGTCTAAAAAGTATTTACCTGTTAATTCTACCTTTATATGATTATATACATGTTGAACAATAACAGAAGTAATGTTATCTTTAATCATGCTGGCATCTACTGGTTTGAAGTTTAAGCGTATCTGAATTCTGCCACTATTAAGATAAGGGGATAGCATATCTTCAATTACCTGTAACGCAACCTTTGGTTCATGGGTCAATCGACTAACCCATCCGTTTCCAGGGTTTATCAACTCATTATCCCTTGCAGATTTCGTTAGCGGATAGTTAGATTTGTAATAGTTACGAACTCGATTTCTAAATTCCAGGTATGTAGAAGTACAACCAAATTTTTCGATCCACTGATGTTCATCTGGAGGTACTGCTTGACTTGTAAGCTGACCACCAATCCAATTTGTTTCTTCAGTCATGATGACATTTAATCCCATTTTAGCAATTGCTAAAGAGGCCATACAGCCCCCCAGACTTCCACCTACAATAATTACGTCAGCACTATCTTGAGTCAACAAAACGATCTCCCTCGTTTCTATTTTTAATTCAATCCAAAATGTTTTTGAGCAGTACATTATTCATACTATCTTAGAAACTTTACTTTCAATCGAACGCCACATTCGAACATTCTATTCCATGGGGCGTATGTGTACAACTCCTCAATATTAATCTGAGGAAAACTATTTTTAATCTTTTCTGTAAAATAGCAAATCATTCGTCTATCTCTTTCCTTGTTTACTAAATCAGCTTTATTTTTTAGATCAAAATAACTCAAATTATGATTTGGCAGGAATTTAGTTGTCAATTCCTTACGAATTTCAGCTTGATAGAAGTAATCATCTAATAAATGATATATTATATTTTCCTGTAACCGCACTGAATATCCATTCTGTCCGATAACCCCTTGTGAAAGTGTCGTACCTAACGTATTGCAGTTTGTATTCCACCCTTTATAAGATACTATTTTATCGAGAATCCCTTCTTCATCCATTAGCGTTATTAAATCAAAATCCCCCCCGTTTGCATAAGCCGAGTCCGCTACAATTATCTTTCTCCCATGAAGAATATAACGCTTCATTTGGCTAACAAATTCCTTCATATCTCGAAAACTAGTATAAGTTGCATCCTTATTATACTGATCACAAGATTCCTGCATTACAAGTCCAGGTGTATTATAAGCAAGGATTAGATCTGCACTATTAGCATCATCTACCAGTAAGCAGCCAGCAGCTCGTATATGGAATTTCATGCTCTCTTCAAATGTTCGATCCTCGTACATGGGGGTGATTTGTGGTCCATGTATACTACTCCATATTGGGAATATTTTAGGACAACAATCTTTTAAATCGTTATATACACGTGCCAGTAATGTGGCACCTGCCTCATCTGCTCCTGGATAAATTAATACCTTCTCATATAAATGTAAGGATTCTCGTTTAGATAGAATCACTCTTTGGTCCTTTGCTGTATAGCCATATTCCGAACTATCATCTTGAGGAATAGCTAAAAAGGTGAAAACCCCTTCATTCGCTAGTTCAAGCATCGATTCATTAATATGAAGATTATATTCCCTTCTAGTTTCATAGTCCTCAACATACTTTTCTGGTAATCGAAGTTGCACATCATGTAATTGAATTAATTCCTTCTGAGATAAATCTTCGTGCTTACTCTTGTTATGCAAATACGAGTTTAAAAATATCTCACGCCCCCAATCCTCATAATAATCCGGCTCTTCATCACTTGAACTATAACTTGGTGTGCGCATAATTAAATTAAATGCATAAATGGGTAAGTTAGCATGGTTTCTATGGAATGAACGCAATCTGTTCAACCATCTCATACCTGTATCTTCAGACAAATAATGTAGACGGGATGGTATCAACCCGCCATATATGAGCATATCGATGCTAAGGATAAGTGCGTGACAATTCTTTGCCTCCACGTTCAGCCATTCCCATAGCTCCTCGGTATGTGCGGGAGATTTTTTGTTTCCAAAAAATTCATTTGGCGGTAAAATTAGTTTAATTTCAGGTGTTGAATTCGCTATTCTTTTAACAATTTCCGTATTACAAGGTCTTTCATCTATTGGAATATAGATAATTCTCACAGGCTCTCACCCTCTTATTTAATTTTAACAATTACCACATAGCCTTATGAACAATATCTTATATCACCTCTTTCTGAATTTTACGTTGAAATTCTTTTAAAAAAATATCCAGTAAATAAAATACCGATACCTCATGAATTGAGCATACATCCGCTTCCAAATCGTTTGACGATGGAATTAGAAACGAAATATCGGCCCCCTCTGAAATTGGGGAATCACGTTGACTCGTAACACCAATTGTAATTGCATTTTTACTTTCCGCGCTTTGTAGTATGTTTATAATATTTGAATCAAATCCCGATATACTAATCCCAATAACAATAGATTCTGGTTGCATTAAATGCGTTGACATCTCCATTTGAAACTTAGTCGAAAAAGCGTCCACAGGAATTCCAAATTGCATTAATTTGTATTTTATTTGGTTAATAACAAACTCCATTCCTTCTGAACCATATATTAATATTTGTTTTGCTATTAGAAACTGGTTTTTCAACTTTGAGATATCCTTTGGTTGATTTAATGTTTCGAGTTTATTTAGTACATTAATATACTTTTGCTTTATCTCCATTAAACTACTTGTTTCCGTTTTGTCATGTATTCGTGTACCTACAATTGCTTCCTTAGCCATTAAACGAAGATGATTAAATGAACCAATTTCTAATTTTTTACAAAATCGGGTTATCATCGATTCAGAAACCTCTATCTTATCAGCCATTTCTGAGATTGTTTTACTTGGCACATCACTAAGATTCATCATGACATACTTTGCTATTCTTCCTTCTCCTTTTGTGAGTTTATGTTTATTTGATTCAATTAACGTTGTAATTCGATTAAATGGTTTCATTGATTCCTGTATTAGAAAGTGACGTAATGCTCCAATCATTCCTGCATCATTAAGGTTACCTGCAATTTCTATTTTTGTTTTACGGAGAATGGAAGGAATAAGATCTTTCTCTAATTCTTCCATGATTAATGGATACAAATAATCTTTTTGATGGGTTATTCCTCCTCCAATAACAATCATTTCTGGATTCATCATATAAGCAATAGTAGAAATTCCTTTCGATAAAAAATAAACCAGTTTTTCTATTTCCTGACTACAAATTTCATCTCCATCTCTTGCTAACTCAAAGATCTGCTTCCCATCAATTGCCTTTTCAGGTATGCCTTTTTTAATGGCTACATTTTTAATAAGTGTTCTTGTAGATGCAAGTTCTTCAAATTGGCTTCCTTCTATTGGAATATAACCAATTTCCCCTCCACTAAAGCTATGACCACTATGTAGCTTATTATCAATAATATAGCTCCCACCGATTCCTGTTCCAATAGTTAGACAAAACAAGCTTTTTACGTCTTTTCCTTTTCCAACCCATGATTCTGCTAATCCAACACAATTCACATCATTTTCAACCTCTACAGGCAAGCCAAAATAACTTTCTAACTCTTTCTTAATTGACATACCTGTGTAATCAGGGATAAGGGACGAAGCATACAAGATCACCCCTTTCTTAGAATCCACTTGACCAGCTGTACTAATGCAAATTCCTCTTAGATCATGCTCTTCCAAAGATTGTTTACCTATTTTTTTTACTTTTCTTAATACTCCTGCTCCCCCTAGATGAGCATCTGTTAGTATTTCATTTTTGTTAATAAGGTTACCCATTTCAGTAAGTACACCATATTTAATAAACGTACCCCCAATATCTATTGCTAGGAATTTTCTCATGCTACCTCTCCTTAAAAATGGACCCTATCATTCCTATATTAAGTTAAGAATAGGGAGTCTAGTCCTATGTATTTATTATTCATTAAAAGTAGTTTTTTAGACAACGTACAATCTTCCATTATCCCTTTAATGCACCATCTGTCTGACCTGAAATAAAGTACTTTTGTAACCATACAAATATTAATAAACTTGGTATGGTGGTTAAAATAGATGCTGCACTAATTAATTTCAAATTCCCACCATTAAAGTTCTGTGACATCTGAGCTAACCCAATGGACAGGGTATACATGCTACTTTCAGTTGTATTAATTAATGGCCATAAGTAATCCCCCCAAGTAAAAGTAAAGGTATAGATTGCGAGAGAAATTAGTGTTGGTTTCACAAGCGGTATAGCAACATTGAACCAAACTTGGAAACGATTAGCTCCATCCAAATAAGCAGATTCCTCTAAATCTTTCGGAACATTTAAGAATGCTTGTCGCATAAAATATATACCAAAGGCTGTTGAAATTTGTAAGATTGTTAGTCCAACATGAGTATTCCGTAAACCTAATTCCCCAGCACTTTGAAAGAGTGGTGCCATATAAAGTTGAAATGGTACTGTCATAGTAGAGATAATAATGGTTAGTACAATACTTCTTCCTTTGAAGTCAATTCGAGCAAGTGCATAACCAGCCATACTACTAAATAACAGGTTGAATGGAACTGCAATTGCAGTAACAATTACGGTATTCCATAAATATTGCAGAAAATCGGTTTGATTAAACGCATAGACGAAATTCGTAAAGGTCGGATCAGTTGGTAGTATCCCATCATATATTCCTTGACCTGAAGACTTCAAAGCAATAAATAAAGTGTATAGAAAAGGACCTACCGTAATAACAGTAATAAAAATCATCAAGCTGTAAACCAATAGTTTTCTCCACTTCGTAGAACCCAATTTTTCCAGCTCCTTTATGCCCTCAAATCATCTTCACGTTTGCTAGTTAACCTCATTTGGAGTAAAGATGCCACAATAGCTAATACCAATAACACCAAGCCAGCAGCAGAAGCAATCGAAACTTCCAGATTCATAAATTTATCATATATATACATAACAAGCGTTGTCGTTGCCCCAGCTGGACCACCATTAGTAGTTAATGCAATTTCTTCAAACACTTTCAGTCCATTTATAATTGTTAAAACCGAAACCAACGTCATTGAAGGTACCATCATTGGCATTGTAATTTTTGTGAATTTTTGAATACTATTTGCCCCATCGATACTGGCAGACTCATATAATTGATTTGGAATGGACTGTAGATTGGCTAAGTAAATAATCATATAATATCCAAGACCTTTCCAAACTGTGATAAAAGCGACAACCATTAATGCAGTTGTTGAATTAGTAAGAAAATTAATTGGATCATCAATGATCCCGATCCCTACTAAGAAGTTTGATAAAGCCCCGTCTTGTGAGTACAACATTTTCCACATCAAAGCAGCGACAACGATTGGAGTAACAACTGGTAAATAATAAAGCACACGAAACAATCCTACTGCGCGCACCTTTTGATTGACTAAATCGGCTAAGATCATTGGAAGAAATACATTTAAGGGTAAAACAATAGCCACATATAAAACTGTATTAACCAGTGCTTTCCAAAATAATTCATCTGAAAATATTTCCTTAAAATTAGAAAATCCTACAAATTCGCTTGTACCAGCAATAATCTTATAATCTAAAAAACTCCATTGAAAAGCTTCAACAATTGGTATAATTAAAAATGTCACCAGAATCACAATGGATGGAAGTAAAAACAACCATGGGGTGATGTTTTTTATCATTCTCTTTTTTGTTAGCGAAAAGGTGATTTTACTCATCGTATTCACTCCTATATATAGAGACTAGCAATATTGCTAGTCTCATCTTTTCCACATTAAAATGTCGGTGCAATACCCGTTTCTTCAAAAGATGTATCCCATTTTTCAGCGATTTCTTTTAAGGCTTCTTCCGATGTTACTTCCCCTTGTAAGTTTTTAACAAAAGCCATCTTTACGATTTCACGTAGTTCTGCACTATTTTCAAGTGGTGGAATTAATACTTTTGACCGTTCAAGCGTCTTTGACGCTTCAAGCATTCCCAATGCTTTTGGTGAATCACCTGGATCTGTAAAATAATCAGCTTCTAATGATTCTTTAGTTGAAGGCAGTACGGTTCCTGCAACTTTTGCAAATTCTAGCTGATTCTCAGCATTTGTTACATATTCTGCTAATGCAACTGCTGCATCTGGATTTTTTGTTTTCGCAGGGATAGAGAAGTTCATTACAGCAACATTAACTGGTGCATTTGGATCATTTAACGGTTGCCCAGCTTTTGAGACTTCATAGGTTTCTGGTGCACCAGATTCAATCGGACCTAGGAAAGTAACACCGCTCTCAAGCAAAGATAGATTACCTGCCATATATAATTCTTGTGCAGTAGAGAACGAACCTTCGGCATTTTCTTGAGGCATAATACCTTCTTCGTACATTTGTTGTGTTAAAGTAAAGAACTCTACAATAGCTTCATTATCTGCTAACACTGTTTTACCTTCTTCTACAATTGGTTCCCCATTTGCAAGTGTAATCATCTTTTGAATAACCGTGTCTCCTTCATTAATAATTTGATAGTAAGAAGGGTTTCCAGTTGCTTCTGTAATTGTTTTTGCTGTATCGTAAATTTCTTTAGTAGATTGAGGAGGTTTAGTTACATTGGCCTGTTCGAAGTGATTGTCATTATACCAACTAACAGTTGTTGTTAAGTACCATGGAAGAGCGTATAAATGATCATCAAAATACCCTGATTCAAAAGGACCTTCTAAGAAAGAGCGCTTTGTTCCTTCACTAACTAAATCATCTAATTCCAAAAGACCGCCTTGAGCTGCAATACTAACCATATATCGGGGTGCTAAGTTAACAAGATCGGGGACATCATCTGTAGTAAGAGAAGTTAATACCTTTTGTTCAATTTCCCCTTGTGGGATATCTTCAATTATCACGTCTAAGTTTGGATGGATTTTTTCAAACTGTTGCTCCAAATCAGCAAAATAACTATCAAACGGTTCCCCTGATAAAGATGCGGTCCACATCGTGACTTCTCCTGATAGCTCATTCGATGAACCAGAATCGGATGCCGCCCCTGCATCTTCCTCTCCGTCACTACAAGCTACTAACCCGATAGAAAGTAATACCGTAAGTAAAGCTAATGTGATCTTTTTGACACTTTCCCCCATTTTCCCTTTCCTCCCTTTCATTAATAGTCAGCTTGATACACACAAGAAAACGCTTTCTTATGTATATCTTAATTGGTCAATCAACATATATCAATGCTTTTTAAAAAATATTTTTGTTTTATTTTTAATTTTAAAAATAATTTTTAAACTTATTAATATTAAAATGAATTACTTTCATGCCATTACAGCGAGTTAATCCGTTATTAAAAAATGGACTGGATTACCCAGTCCATAAAATAAAGATAATTAATTATTCGTATATGCTAGTTGTCTTCTCTAATCATTTTCAATATTCCAGGATTTTGATGAGGAGCGTTTGTATTATTGGCAAATTCCTCTTCCAAAATAGACCACCAGTCATAGTTTTCTAAATACACCAAATCGAATAGCATCGTTCCATGAGTATTATCCTCTACGGCTCTTATTGCTTTTCTAAACTGTTCGGGATCATCCTGATATTGCGCAAGATAAAGGGAGCCATATAATGGTGTCGCATAATTGACCACCTCCATTGCCAATTGAGCTGAGCCTTCCACACTATACCAATACGGCAGTCCAGATCCTTCTAATTCCTCTTCAGTTACTTCATAGTAATAATTGCCTGTCATTAAAAAATCAAGGTATTCTGCATAGCCAGTCTTATGATAATCTTCACTTGCCCAATCGTAATCAGGCTGATATGTTTGACTTCCCCAATTTACCCCTTCATTGTAATAAAGTGGGTACCAGGAGCCGACATAAGTAGTGAATATCAAATCCTCTTCATAAGAATGGATCAGATTTTCAGCTTCTGTAAAGAAAGACTGTATATTATGCGCTCTAAATTCAATCCATTCTTTGTATTGTGGACCTTCCTCAATTGTTTTCTCTGACCCGTCTAATTGAATTTCATAAATATCCTCTGGCCAATTCGATACTGGTTCGCCAATGTATTCCTCAAATTTTTCACGACTTAAATTACTGAAGTCTGCATGCTCATTTGCATATCTTGCTCGATCTAATACAATACCATCAACCTCATAATTTGTAATAATCTCCTCAATGATACTGAGTTCATATTCTTGAACATCTTCTCTAATTGGGTTAATGAACACCGATGAAGCTGGGTATTCAGATGCTGGAATAAAATTTTGTTCTGTCTTCTCATGGTCAATCTTATCTCCAATTCTCAAATTCTCTAATACCCAATTACGCGACTCTCCATGAGCAGATAACAACACCCCATTTTCAGGAACTTCTAATGGGTCAGCTCCAGTTATCGATCTATCTTCAATCGCAGTAATTTCTCCATTAACAACTTGAATCTCCACGCCCCATCTATTAGAAGGAGATTGATCATATTGATCTGGCGTATAAAGAACAAGCTGGTCCTTACCTCTATCTGTATTGATACCGTCAATTTCTGTTGACTCACCATTTACTGCTTCTACTACCCTAATAGCTGTATAAAATTGAGATTGCCACTCGGGATGGTCGAAAGCAGGACCATCTTTGTAAGTATTATTCCCTTCAGAAAATACGTTTACATTGGCAAGAACCTCAAGCCCATGCTTATCTGCTTCCTCAATAACAGTAGCTAATAAATCATATCCAGCTGGAAAATCACTGTAATTAGAGATATTTGCTTCACTCATATGAGGAGCGATCTCACTATTATAACCTACGAAACCTGTGTAATTTTTTACATCTAATACAATCGTGTCAATATTTGCATTCGCTGTTTTTTGGACAACTTCTGAAACTTTTTCGGGTGTATTTAGATTGTGAATATTTGCTGATAGATCATACCAAAGTACTCGGCCTTTCATATTTTTATTTTTAACTAAATTTGATAGTACCTGTTCTCGGCCTTTGTCTGATGCAGCTTGAATTGGAGTTGTCATTGTCATAACAATAATTACTGTCAGTAGGATATGAAGCCACTTTTTCATTACTGTCCCTCCATATTTTTATACTATTTTCTTCTATAACACCCTATTACTAATAATATAGTTGTCTATCTCTTACAGAAATTGTAATTCACCTCCTTTAATTTAATAGATTTTATTTACAACTGCTTCTGCTGTTTTCTTTTTCATTTCAAGCGCTTTATCCTTCTTCATTAAAGCTAATCCTGTGTATAGTAAATCAATTACAAAAAGCTGAGAGATTTTAGCCGTTAATGACCCCCCTTCTAGTGGGGATTCCATAGCACCCCCTGGTAAAACGACATCTGCAAACTGTGTAATTGGTGATCGGTGATAATAAGTTATCGCAATAATTTTTGCTCCTGATTTCTTGGCTATTTCAAGGGACTCTAATGTATCTCTTGTGCTACCAGATACACTAAGTGCTACAATAACATCCTCACTCGTTAATGTTGCAGCTGACATTGCTTGTAGATGTGGATCTGTAATTGCTTCTGAAATGATTCCAATTCTCAATAACCTACTTTTTGCATCTTGAGCTGTTAAACCTGAGGTTCCAACTCCGAAAAAGTGTATCGAACGCGCATGATGGAGTAACTCAATTGCATTATTTAGTTTCTCATCGTTTATCATTGTGGTGGTATTCTCTAAGGCTTTTGTAGTATTTACTAAGATGGATTGAATAAGATTTATAGACCCAGAATTTTCTTTCGCATTATCCTCTGGTATATTTTGCGCAATAGTAAGTTTAAATTCTTGATATCCTTTTAAACCAATTTTTCTGCAGAATCGTAGAACCGTTGTTTCACCAACGCCAGCTTTGTCTGCTAGATCAGTTATCGAATAATATATTACATTTTCTAAATTCTTTAATACAAATGCTGCTACTTTTTTTTCGGAATTTGTTAATATTGGAAAGGAACGATTGATGATTTCTTTTATCGGCTTCGTCATTTTTAAGATCATCCTTACTCGTCTTTTTCATTAATCCTACTGCTTTCACAAAGCCCTCTTGTCAAATGTTTCATCTGACAAACTTTGTTTAATTTCTATTAGTGGTAAAACTACAAACGACTTCTAATCAACCACTTTTAGTGCTTGATTAATAAATGGTTCAAAAACATTAAATCCATATTTCGCTTCATTAGGTATATCATATTCACCTTTTTCAATTTCTAATGTAACAATGTTTTCACTAATAGAAGAGCTTGCACCAACGATTGAGTTATTAGCTAACCAGTCACCATCTCCACCAGAATGTAAACTTAGGACATAGCCATCAGATGGGATAGTTGAATTATTTCCTCCCACATCGGTAACCTCTCCATCTATCACTTTGATTTCAAATCCCCACTGATTTGTTTGCGTGCTTTCTCCATATTCCGGAGTGTACATTACGAACTCAGCCCAGCCCCTCTCCTTATTAATCCCATCGAGTTGCCTTGAAGCTATTTGATCTTCTCTATAGACAACATCCGTTGTATCATGTTCTAGCTCATATTCAAGCAGATTTTTATATTTTTCGGCTAATTCCGTATCACCATTATAATTTGCACGTACCATTTGTACTGCTAACTTTCCAATTATGCCGTAATGTCTCATTTTATCTATCCATGGGTTCATCTCTTTTATGAATCCCCTATTTGTAAAATCTTCTTCTAAAGTGTCAGCAGAATTTTCAAGTATGAAAAACTCATTATATAAGTTACTTGCAATCTCCTGAAAATCATTTCTTCCATTAAAACCTTCCCAAAACTTATCAATTATTGGTTTTATCGTTCTCGATTCACTTTGGTTTAAGGGTGAAGATAATACATTTTCCGCAAAGGTTGTTACCTCTTCCGTATAAGATCCTGTGAAATCATTAATACTAGCATCCCATGAATCTTTAGAAGTATAGTCTTTTGGATTCCATGTATAATCTGCAATAGTAAATAACGGAATTTTTGATGCTTCTGCATGTTCCATTGGATTTGCAGTTAAACCATGAACACCATGTTCTGTTAGGCCTGCATCTCTTCCGGTTAACGGACCTAAAAAAATTCGGTATTCAGAGAAGTCATTAACAGGATAATTATCCCAAATTAATAAATCATGCTTAAATATATCTGAAATCCTTTGTGCATCCTCGTTTGTAATAGTGTCAGTTGTAATTCCAATACCCGTCCAATAAACAAGAACACTGGAATCTACCAAGTCTGCAAATTGCTCTCTATAGGGACTAGTGCCCTCTTGGTAATATTCGGTCGGTACAGTTATTAAACGGTTTGTACCTTCATTTTTTTCAATAAATTTATCTTGAAATTTATTAAGTAAGAATGCTTGTGCTGCTGCTGTAGGACTAGGTTCATCTCCAAACATTTTCTCGTCCATCTTGCAACTCATCTCCATGAAAATATCATCGAATAAAATAGCAAAATCACGAACACCTACATCATATAATGCTTGCGCTTTTTCAAAAAGCAAGTTAAAGTCTTGATTATCCGAGTAGCAAATGTCTAAACCAGGAGAAATTGTGAATACAAAATCAATATGATTTTTTTTAGCAATGTCCACTAACTCCGCCAATTCATTCAGTTTACCAGTGGGGTAAGGCTCTCTCCATGCATCCCGATGATAAGGATCGTCCTTTGGAGCATAGACGTAAGTATTCATCTTATTATCACCATAAAATTTTAGTTGATCAACCCGCTCTTCATGTGACCAAGGCGTACCGTAAAACCCTTCAATTACTCCTCTATATTCCATTTCTGGATAATCTTCTACTACTAGTTCAGGAACACTGGCCCGTCCAGAATTTTGTTCTATAATCTGCTTAAGGGTTTTCACTCCATAATAAGTTCCATCCCAATCTTCGCCTGCAATTATTATTTTTTTCTTTCCATCATTTCCTTTTCCTGATGCCAAGAGATAACCCTCTGCAGGATAACTTTGGGGTTCTATATCTAATGTGTTTAATTGGGTAACAATGTATGGGGCTTTCAAATTACTGCTTAAATAAATAGTTACTGGTGTGGTTACTTTATCATGAGGAGTGAATTTCTGTATTTTCTTCACATTGAAGGATTTCAGTACTTGTTCTAATTCTTTTAAAACCGTTGGATCATATTCATTAGGAACAACAACACCGACTTTTGGTGTTAATGGAAATCTTAAGCCTTTTTTGACATCCATATTTTTGGGCGTTGGGTACACGGATATGTTTGTTTCGTTCTCTGTAGCGTACACCTGGGGACTTATACTTACTAGTATGAAACATAGTAATAGGATTAAATAAATTAATGATACTTTTCTATGTTTTGTGTACTGGAACATAGAAACCCCCTCCATTCGAAATAAATTCTAATGAAGAAATAAATCTTCAAATTTTTATATTTTCCTGGAATTATTCTTCATTCTTGACATTACAATACACCATTTAATTTGTCAATATAATTATCAATATTCTGAATTAAATGATCTGATTGTCCTTAGGTCTAAAGATATTCATTTTTTAAAGAGTATGATAACTCTTTTCTAATTCCACAATTGATTTTAAATAACAGTAGCATCCGAAGGCAAATCTTTAATATGGCGTAAATACTGCATTACATTCCTTTCGGTACTGTATGGATAGTCAAAATGTAACGAATTTGCAACATATGTTGCTGTTTCAATGAATAATTCACATAATTTAAATAAAGATCCCCAAATCGCTTCATATTCTCCCGGTGGATAGGTGGACAACAATGTTAACCATGTTTGTTTATCAACAAATTGTTCTAAATACTTTGCATTTTTTCCAATACTGACGCTATAATCTGTTTCGAATCCAACGCGCCACTCTAGCATTTTTATTAGCATGTTACGAACCAAGTTGATATGATCCAACGCATAAAGAATTTCCTTCCTCCATAAACCTTTTGCTACATATGTTGATACCCACCAAAATTCATTACAGCAATTGTCAAAAAGAATGCCGGTTGGTTCGCTCACCCAATAATCTTGATCTGTTGGAGCGGATGTTTCTGGGAGTAGATCATCTTTATCTAGTAATAGGATCGTTAATGAATCTTCCTTTTCATACATATCTTTTTCTTGAATTGGGGCGAGTATCAGATCAAGTCTATTTCCATCTGTAAACAACATTAAATATGAAAACCTCTCCCCAAGTTCAGAAGGGAATAACGCCATTGCTTCTGGTGTCTGCATTATTAATCGATCTCCAAACACATCAACCCATTCTGGGTCTTCAATAAATGATTGCATATGATTTACTAAATAAACAATATCGAAGTCTTGGAATGGGTCTACAGGTGCATTTGGATTTATTCTAGATCCATTCATACCGACAGCCCGTACCCGTTCATCTTCTTTAGCTAAGCGTAAGATCAAATCCAGCATTTCACTTTCTGTCCGCATCCTTTTTCCTCCTTATATCCTGCTTTCTTTTAAATTTGAATAGATAATGATACTTTCGAAATAAAGAGGATGGCCTTTTAAATAAGCCACCCTCTTTATTATAGACTACTCGATCGGATGATTTAATACATCAACCGATATATGTTTGAATTTACGATTATCAAATAACCCTTGGTCTGTCAGCTTCAATTCTGGTATCACTGGTAATGCTAAAAAGCTTAACGTTAAGAAAGGGTTAAAGTCTTTTTTTACACCTATCCATTGTAAGGCAAGGGAGATCTCTTCCAGCTTGGTATTTACTTGTTCATACGAATCCAATGACATTAATCCCGCAACCGGTAATGCAATTGTTGCTATTACTTCTCCAGCATTTACAACTACTAATCCACCTTGTATTGTTTGAATTGTTTTAGCAGCAAGTACCATATCTGGGTCATTCGCTCCCGCAATAATTAAATTATGAGAATCATGAGCAACGGTGGTAGCAATTGCTCCAGCCTGTAAACCTAGTCCTTTTAAGATACCTAACCCAATGTTTCCAGTTGCATCATGTCTCTCAACAACCGCTAATTTCAATAAATCTCTTTCTATGGAGGGAATAAAATGTTGCTCATTATTAGTAGGGACAGACTCAATCAGGTGATTTGTTGCAATGCTATTTGGGATAAGTTCAATGACATTAGCCGATTCTCCCAGCAATGGAATAGATAGATCTGCTTCTTTTATAGGATGAAAGTTTATACTATCCATTAATTCAGAAGGTGGAGATACCGATTCTAGGTCTACTTTAATTTCCCCATTGTTAACCACGCATATCCCATCCTTATAAACGGAAGATATGTGTAAACTTGATAAATCATCAAGAAACAGGAAATTTGCTTTATAACCAGGTGCTATTGCTCCATGCTCATTAAGACCAAAGCATTCAGCAGCATTTAACGTAGCCATTTGAATGGAAGTAATAGGATCTATCCCTTCTTCAATCGTCATTCTTGCCATATGATCGATACTTCCTTCTTTTATAATGTCATCCAAATGTCTATCATCTGTTACAAACAAAAAGCGCCGTGCATTTCTTTCATTTACTACTTGTATTAATTGCCTAAAATCCTTTGCTGCAGTCCCTTCTCTAATCATGACATACATTCCTTTTTGCAAGCGTTCGTTAGCTTCATCAACTGTTGTACCTTCATGATCCGTGCGAATTCCAGCAGTCATATATACATCTAACTGTTTTCCAAAAAGCCCTGCTGCATGACCATCAATTTTCTTCCCTCGATTTTTAGCAGTAACTAATTTATCAATCATATCTTTGTCGGCATTTTCCACCCCAGGGAAATTCATTACTTCAGCTAAGCCAAGTACATGATCATAATCATATAGAGGAAGCAGCTCCTCTGATGTAACGGTTGCACCTGCATGTTCAAACGGTGTTGCTGGCACACAGGATGGCAGCATAAAATAATAATCAAATGGCAAATCAAGTACACTTTTCAGCATATATTCAATGCCTTTAACTCCTGCCACATTCGCTATTTCATGCGGATCACAAATCATTGTAGTTACCCCATGAACGAGTTGAACCTTAGCAAATTCACTGGGAGTTACCATAGAAGACTCAATGTGAACATGTCCATCAATAAACGCTGGTGATATATAACGATGATTTGCATCAATTACTTTTTTTCCTTCGTATTCACCTATACCTACAATATAGCCATCCTTTATTGCTAGATCGCCTTCCATGATCTCTGAGCTAAAAACATTGACGATTTTTCCATTTTTTATCACAATATCAGCAAGCTCCCGCCCAGAAGATACCTGAATTTTATTAATAAATGTTTTATCACTCATTCCTTCAGCCTCCAATCATTTCATTCTTTGCCTTTTTCTCAATTATGTTTACATAAACGTCTACTCACGAATAAATGTATTTATTTTAGCATGTCATTCTTTTCAATCAACAGTAGTGTGATATTTTCTAGCAAATATTTTACTTACTATAACATACAATTTATTTCTTATGTTTACTCATTTGCTTTACGAGCGATTACATGGTATATTCATAAATAAGATTGATTATTCTAACATCAAAAGGAGTGAAGGTGATCCATGTTTTTATCTGTTCTGCTTCAACTTGTTTGTGCTTAAGAATGGGAGAAGTCTGTCCATTTTTAACAAGCCTATGCAAGTTACAAGCAGCGGATTAACACCTGAACTCATAAAATATGGATGGCAGATTTATGTCAACATCTAATTGGTGGAGCAGGGCGTTGCGCTCTGCTCTTTTTATACCTTAAAAAGGTAAAAGGTGTTTGCTCTCCTTGTACTTGTAGGCAAAAGGACGATTTTCGGGTTAAAGGAGAGAATAAAGATGAGTATTTTAGACGTTCACCATGTATCCCATGCTTTTGGTGATAAAGTTGTTTTACGTGATCTTTCATTTCGTTTGTTAAAAGGCGAACATATCGGACTTGTCGGTGCAAATGGTGCTGGAAAATCGACACTTTTTCAAATCCTATCTGGAAAGCTCGTACCAGATGAAGGGGAAATAACCTGGCATCCTAAGGCACGAATTGGAACATTAGATCAACATATTCAATTAAGTCAAGGAAAGACGATACTGGAATTTCTTCAAGGGGCTTTTCATGATTTATTTGATACCGAAAACGAAATGATGATATTAACCGAAAAAATGCGTACATCCACAGAAGATCTTGAACAATTATTACATCACTACAGTCAATTACAAGCAAAACTGGACCGCCATGATTTTTATCGTATCCCAGCAAAAATTGAAGAAGTGGCTGCAGGACTTGGAATTACGCAATTAGGCTTAGATACAGATGTAAGTAAATTAAGTGGTGGGCAAAGGACAAAACTATTACTGGCAAAACTACTATTACAGCAGCCAGATGTATTATTACTTGATGAACCGACGAACTATCTAGATGTTTCACATATTGACTGGTTGACTTTATATCTAACCGACTATCCAAATGCATTCATCTTAATTACACACAATACGACTTTTATGAATCATGTGGTGCAAATTATTTATCATTTGGAACATAAGAAGGTAACTAAATATACCGGTAATTATGAACAATTTTTAGAAGCCTATGATTTACGAAGAAGACAAATACACTTGGAATACCAGAAGCAACAGGAAGAAATTACAAAACTTGAAACGTATATTCGAAAAAATAAAGCTCGAGCTTCTACTGCCAAGCAAGCAAAAAGTCGCGAGAAAAAGTTGCATAAAATCAAGCGAATAGAAAAACCTACAATGAACCCAAAGCCGACCTTCTCTTTTTCCGTTACAAATCAACCAGACAATATTGTCTTCCAAGCGGAAAGCCTGGATATTGGATATGATCAACCGTTATTTAGCAACGTCAACTTACAGTTAAGGCGTGGTGATAAAATTGCCTTAATAGGACATAATGGTATTGGCAAAACAACCACCTTAAAAACATTACTGGGTGAAATCCCGGAACTAAATGGCTGTATAAGCATCGGCGATTGTGTTATACCTGCATTTTTCGAGCAAGAAATGGGGGTTGCTGCCAAACATACAGCATTAGAAGAGGTTTGGGGTAATTATCCAAATTTAACTCAAAAACAAGTAAGACAGACTTTGGCACGATGCGGATTAAAAACAGAGCATATCTTTCAATCGTTAGCTTCGCTTAGCGGAGGGGAGCAAACAAAAGTTCGTTTATGTAAGCTTATGCTTGCTAAAAGCAACATCCTTATTCTAGATGAGCCCACCAACCATTTGGATGTGGAAACAAAAAATGCGCTTAAAAAAGCACTGCAAGACTATACTGGAACATTACTTCTTGTATCACATGAGGCAACATTTTATCAGGACTGGGTCACAAACGTATGGAATATGGAAAAATGGCAGTAACCAATTTCTTTTTTCAAGGCAGCAATCATTGATATCAAGATTGCTGTCTTTTTTATAGCTATTTATCTATGGTATGTGACGATATCTGATAACAAACCTACAAAATTACACACACCTAGTTCTCTTCTTTAAATATTTTAATCGCTTCATATTGGAATCCAAGGTAGCGGTAATTTTGATTAATATACATTTCTCTGGGCGTACCTTCGCCATCTGCCACTAGAATGATTGTTTTATTAGGAAATTGATCCATAACAAATTGCTGTAATCTAGTAGCAATCCCCTTTCTACGATATTCCTCAAGAACGAATAAGCTGTCAATTTCTGCAGTATCCTTGTCGAGAATTACATCTACAGAACCTGCAATATTTCCCTGGAAATAAGACAAAATCTGCATGACATTTTCCGATTGAAATTGTTGTCGATATTCATATGGCTTTGCTTCGGCAAACGCTTTCCCGTATGAGATATCTTGTTGATATTGTAATTGTAAGTATGTATCAAAATTAGCTGCTGTTACTAACTCAATAGCTATATCCATATTTTTCTCGATGCGAGGAAACTGGTCGGGTTGAATCGAGAACAATTCCAAATAACTATACGCGTAATTATTCTGTAAAAAATGATGAATTAATTCTTCTGTTGGCTTCCTATTCTCTGGAAACGTGAATTTGACATGATATTGATGCTGCTGCAAATGAAAATTGTACAAATAAGTAGCTGCTTCTTTAAAAGCAGTTAACGTTGGCATGTTTTGAAATTTCAAATAATTACTATCAAATTTTATTAACATTTCGGGATAATGATAATGTACATATAAATCCGACTGGTATACGATTTCACCTGCTGTATATATGTTCTCAAAGCTCAATCTATTCATATTTTTTCTCCTAACAGCTCTATGTTAAAATGAACGCAATATCTATTATACAGAAAATCTTGTTGTTTGTGCTCATTACACGATAAAATAAAATCCCTCGCTATAAAAGCAAGGGATAAAAAAGCTCCACCTTTATTCCGTACCCGTCGCTCTTACAGCACCGGATTCTTTCTGGACATTAACTTCATAGGTTAATGTCCATCCAGTAAAACCATATAGTAAAGTCAGTAATGGGGATAATAAACAAAAGAATGCAAATGGAAGATACTCCAGTGTAGACACACCTAAAACAGTTGTAATAAATACACCACAAACACTCCAAGGTACCAATGGATTAATAACCGTTCCAGCATCTTCTGCTACACGAGATAGGTTCTTTTTAGCAAGACCGGCCTTTTCATATTGCGATCGATAAGTCTCCCCTGTTAGGAGAATGGATAAATATTGTTCTCCTATTAATACATTCAATCCTACTGCAGTTAGTGCCGAAACCATGATAACTGAAAATACCTTATGTAATAAATGTTCAATTGCAGCCAACAATCTAGGGATGATTCCGAGTGTAAACATCAAGCCACCCATGCTTAATGCAAGCAGTACTAAGCCAATGGTAAATAACATTCCATTAATACCACCTCGTGTTAATAAAGCATCTATCGCTTCAACCCCTGTTTCCGAAACAAACCCACCCATTAAAACCCCGAATAAACGTTCAAGTGAAGGAATATGATGGAATAAAGACAGTAGGATCGCTGTTAGAGAGCCTGCAGCTAACGTTAACATCGCTGGGGCTTTTTTTATTGAAAGTACAAGCAGTACTGCAAGCGGAAAAAATCCATTATACCAATGTACTAATCTAGTATCTAATAGACCATTTTGAAAATCGATCATTTTGCCAAAATTAGCATCTGTAAGCGTTGGAGAAATAATGCCAAAGATGATTAACGTAAGAATGAAGGCGGGAACCGTCGTACCCATCATATTTTTTATATGATCAAATAAGTCCACCTTTAGTGTTGCCGATGCCATATTAGTTGTGTCAGACAATGGTGACATCTTATCTCCAAAAAAAGCCCCAGACACAATAGCTCCTGCAGTTATCGCTAAGGAAACATCGACAGCTTCCGATATACCAATAAAAGCCACACCAACCGTCGCAATAGTAGTTAAGGAACTGCCCACAACAATTCCAATCAGTGAGGTTATAATAAATACGACCGCGAAATAGAAGCTAGGGGTAACTAACTGAAGCCCTCCATAAATAAGCGTTGGGATTGTTCCACCCAACATCCACGAAGCAATTAATACACCAATCAGAAAAAAAATAAAGACAGCGCCCATCCCGGATGTTGCTCCTTCGATAATTCCAGCTTCCAACGCTTTATATGAAATCCCCTTAGTGAGACCATATGTGCACAAGAGTAATAATGAGATCACTAGCGGCACATGAGGAGCAGCTTCAAAAAATATAATACTCGTACTGATAATGCCCACAATAGCTAAAGTAATAATGACAGCTTCCAATAAAGATGGTGTTTGAACAGCTTTAATACGATACATATAACTACCCCTTTTTTTGTTTTATTCACGTTAAAACAAGATCATGTGGGTTCTATCGTTAGTTGAATACATGTCCAAACGTGGCAAAAGAATCTGAGCAATATCTATTTGTTTGCTAAGTCTAACGGTTTATTCTTTGGCTTTATGTGAATAGCTTTATCGGTTAATCCTTCAATTGCTTCTAAGATAGTTTCATTAAAGCTAGGATGAGGATAAAGCGGGAATGACAAATCTTCATCCCTTCCTACTAATTCTAATGCCGTGACCCCTGTACTTATTAGCTCAATTGCACCTGCTCCTATTGTATGGAAACCTAATAGAAGGTCAGAATCAGCATCTTTAATAACCTTTGCTATCCCATCTGTTTGATTCGATATCGTTGCATAACTATTCGCAACGTATCCAAACTGGCTTGTTTTCACATGATATCCTTGCTGTTCTGCTGCTTGTTCGGTTAAACCTACGACTGCAATTGGAGGAATGCTATGAACAACTGTTGGAATCATTGTTAAGTCAACCTCACTTGATAACCCGGCGGCAATTTCAGCCGCTACTTTCCCTTGTTTCATAGCTTTAACAGCTGAAGCGACTCCATCGGTTACGTCACCGATAGCGAATACGGAAGGAATGGTAGTTTTCATTTCTTGATTAATGGCTATAAAACCTGCTTCTGACAGTTGAATTCCGACTTGGTCAATGCCTAAAGAATCAATGTTTGGCTGATGGTTTGTTTCTACATAAAGATGCGTTCCTGCAAGTGTTAATTGATTATCATGCTTGGTAAGTTGTAGAAGAATGCGATCTCCCCTCGGAGTCACTTGTTTCAATTGATATTCACGGTAAACATGTATTTTCTCTTTCTTTAAAATTCGCTTTAATTCTCGATTGATCGCATGATCAAATGGAAAATCGGCTCGATTATTCAAAACAATCGACACCTTTGATCCCATTTTCCGATAGCTAAAAGCTGCTTCTAATGCGATATAATCCGTTCCATAAACCACCAGTTCTTCCGGGACCTCATTTAAATTAAATATGGTCTGTTCTGTCATGATACGAGGGTTGCCCATGAGGGAGTTAGGCAAAATTGGTGATCTGCCGGTTGAAATAATTGCTTGTTTAAACTCAAACAGTTCAAAACGATGCTCCATTTCTACACCAATTCGATGTTCATTAATAAAATTGGCCCTACCATGAATCACTTCAATTTTGTTGGTTTTACATAGGTTTTCTACACCTGCTCGTAATTGTTGCATCGTTTGTTCTTTATAGGAGACCAATTGATGGATTTGGAAAGACAGGTTCTCTGCTGAAATACCAAATGATGAAAGATGCTTTACTTCATCTAAATGCTTAGCGGCATTTGCAAATACTTTAGAAGGAACACATCCTTTATTTAGACATACCCCACCTAGATGCTCTTGCTCGATCATAGTAACTTGTAAACCTAACCTTGCAGCGCGAATTGCTGCATGATAGCCCCCAGGCCCACCGCCAATAATAATTAATTCCCGTTGTTCTGCAAATTCGCCCACAACCATTTACATCAACTCCAATAATAACTTCGCCGGATTTTCAATCAGTTCTTTAAAGCGATTGGTAAAAGCAATGGATTGCGCCCCATCAATTACACGATGATCAAAAGATAAGGAGACATTCATTATCGATCGTATGTTAATTTCATCGTCTTTCATAACGACTGGCATCTTCCTTGTTTTATGAAAAGTCATAATTCCGGTTTGGGGATGATTAATAATGGGTGTTGCACCAGTACCTCCAAGTGGACCTACATTATTAACAGTAAATGTACCTTGGACGCGGGCTTCCGATGCAAGTTGACCACTATTTGCTTTCGCAGCAACGGCTTTCATTTGTTGATCAATGGTACGAATCGATTTTTGATTTACATCCGGAACAACGGGTACCATTAAACCATTTTCTGTATTCGTTGCAATTCCAATATGATAATCCGTTAGTAATTGGATGACCTCAGCTTCTTCATCAAGTCTTGCATTAAAAAGCTTATATTCTTTTAAACAAACAACGATTGCTTTTACAAAAAAGGCAGCAAGGGAAACCGTATCTTTCGATTCCTTCAAGGCATTACTAGCCTCGATTAAATACGTAACATCTACTTCATCATAATGGGTAATATGCGGGATCGTTTGCAACGAATAGCTCATCTTTTGCGCTATTTGTTTACGAATTCCAGTAAATGGAATAACTTCACCTTGCTTATCTACCTGTTTCTTTTCGATTGTTTTTTCAACCTCTATGTCATCTGAAGGTGCAGATTGATTTGCAAAGCGATACACATCTTCATCTATAACGCGTCCAGAAGGGCCAGTTCCCTTTATTTCCTCTATATCAACGTCTAGCTCTCTAGCAATCTTCCTCGTATAAGGCGCAGCTAAAATGCGGTTATATTGATTGAACGAAGCAGCAGGGAATGCTTCTTCTATGAGAGGTTTCGTATCATCAACCATTATTTCTGTTGTTTGTTCCTGATTATTAGAATTAATTTGTTTATCATTAGCTATCTCCATTATTACTGTACCGACTATTACAACGTCCCCTGGTTCATATAGAATAGATGTAATCTTACCAGCGGATGGGGCAGGTATCTCTGCTACCATCTTATCTGTTTGTAGCTCGACCAAAGGCTGATCGATAGATACTTCATCTCCTACCTCGACAAAATAATGTATAATTTCTCCTTCTGTCATACCTTCGCCTATATCGCTAAATTTGATCTGAACCATAATATCACCTCCTAAAATTCATACACCTTTAGAATCGCCTGCTCTATTCTGTCTGTTGTTGGTAAATAATCATTTTCTAAGGCAAAGAGTGGTACGGGAACATCAAATCCTGTCACTTTCTCAATCGGTGCTTTTAAATAAAGGAAGGAGGTCTCATTAATGATCGATATGATTTCACTACCAATTCCTCCAGTTTCATGACCTTCATGAATAATAACCACTCTTCCCGTTTTTTGTACGGAATTAGCAATAATCTCTTTATCCAGTGGGTATAAGCTACGCAAGTCGATGACATCACATGAAATAGCTTGCTGCTTCATGTTTTCAGCTGCTTCCAACGCAATTGGCATCATTGCTCCCCAAGCGAAAATGCTCACATCTCCTCCTTGAGCAACCATTGTTCCTTTGCCAAGTTCAATATGATATTCCTCCACCGGTACCTCGTAGCGCTTACCGCGATACAGCCGCATTGGTTCTAAAAATAGAACTGGATCCGGGTCTTCTACTGCTGCGAGCAATAATCCCTTCGCATCATATGCAGTAGACGGACATACCACCTTTATCCCAGGCATATGGGCGAAAAATGCCTCTACGCTATCCGAGTGTATCTCCGGAGAACGTACCCCAGCACCATATGGAGCCCGGATTACCATCGGCATATGATAATGACCTAACGTACGTGTTCGTGTTCGTGTCACATGTGTTGCAATTTGCTCAAAAGCTGGATAGATAAACCCTAAAAATTGAATTTCTACAATTGGTTTTAGTCCATTTAAGGCCATCCCTACAGCCGTGCCAACAAAACCGGCTTCGCTCAAGGGTGTATCCATTACACGCTGTTCACCAAATTTTGTCTGTAGTCCATCAGTAGCCCGAAACACCCCACCATTTTTGCCAATATCTTCACCTAGTAAGAGTGTTCGCTTATCTTTTTCCAGTACTGTCTTTAGCCCATCATTAATCGCTTGTATCATATTGAATGAATTTGTTTTTACTTTTTCCCCTGTTTTGGCTAATTCCTTTGACATAACCATACTAGCCCCGTCCTCCTCTAGAAATAATCTGTTGTCTCTGTTTCGCAATCGTCCATGTTGGTTTTTCAAAAACATAATCAAACATATCCGAGACTACGGGTTTTTGATAGTTTTCCATTCGACTTATTGCATTGTCCAGTTCTTCTCCTATTTCTTCAGATAGGGAGGACTGCCATGCAGAATCCCAAATATGACGCCCCTTCATATGCTTTTCAATACGAATTAACGGGTCAACCACTTCACTTTTTTGGTTGATTTCATCTTGGTTACGATATTTAGATGGATCGTCAGCAGTTGTATGTGCACCAAATCTCATTGTTACTGCTTCAATTAATGTAGGACCTTCCCCTCTTTTCGCTTTATCTAGCGCTTGCTGTACAGCGATATATACAGCCAATACATCCATTCCATCTACTCGAATACCGGGGATTCCATATGCTTCCGCTTTTTGGGCAATTGTTTCCGAATTCATTTGTTTTTCAACCGGAAGCGAAATAGCATATCCATTATTTTGATTAAAGAAAACAACTGGAGCTTTAAAAACACTAGCTATATTTAATCCTTCATGGAAGTCCCCTTCTGAGGTTGCTCCATCCCCGAAATAAGCGATTGTCGCATTTTTACTTCCTTTATACGTTTCGGCCATTGCTGCACCAGTAGCATGAGGCAAATGAGTAGCAATTGGTATTGAAGCAGGCATGATATGCTTTTTCCTTGATGGAAGACACCCCTCTATCCGACCATTCCAATGTAATAGCATCATGTCTAGATCTGCGCCAAAGGCTAGAGACGCACCATGGTCCCGATATGTAGGAAACATCCAATCCTCTTCTCCCAAAGCAAGTGCACTACCTACTTGGGCTGCCTCCTGACCTGCAAATGGTACGTATGTTCCAATTCTTCCTTGTCGTTGTAAAGCTACCCCCTTCTGGTCGTACGTACGAATACGTAACATATGGTAATATAATGATTTTACTTTGGCTTCATTTAATTCTTTTTCATACGTTTGATCCTGCCATTTCCCGTCTTTACCCATAACTTGAAATAATGGATATTTCTCTTTCATCTATATCCCACCTTTTTCTACTTTTATATTCCCTTCATTATAAGAAGGTAATTGGTTTCCTTTCTAACTGGCTAGATATTGAAACGTTTCCTCCAATGCTTGCTGCTCTGACTTTCTCTTGAATTATGTGCTTAGGTAAGATAGCTTGCCTAACTTCTCCTTCACCTATCCTTCCATTATCATTCTCTACAATCAGTTCAGTTGTTACCATTCGCTTTGTTATCTCTGATACCGCAGCCGTCAATTTAACGTTCGTCCCTAACGCGGATGGTGCTATGTGATTTAAGGCAACTGCTGCACCCATAGCTTCTTCATTTTCTTCTAAGTATGGAAGAATGCACTGTCTAGATACCCATTCCATGTGATAAACCATTGACGCAGTGGAATAAACTGGATGCACAACTTCTCCTCCAAATTGAGCAAACATTTCTCTAGTTACTTCTACCGTAATTGTCTTTGTATCTCCAATACACAGCCCTTCCTTCATTGACTATCACTCTTTCCTAAGCAAATAATGTATGCGCTTTCAATATGATTTAATCTTTATCCGGTTGCTTTCGAAACGTACGTATCTAAATTTTTAGTATATTTTGTATGTTACAATATCTTATAACTATAGTCAACTGCATACAGTTAACTATAATATAAGAATGGCATAATTGTTAAGGAATATAAACAAAGAAACATTTCGAACAACTACAGCTCTTGAATATCCTTAAAAGTCACCTGCTCGCGCTTTAGCTTTACATGAAAAAATCCAGATAACGTTGCCTATCTGGATTGAGCTTTTTCTATATGCATGAGTACACCGTCTAGTCCTTTTTTAATATGTTGTTTCATCAATTCATTTGCTTCTGCTTCATTTCTCTTAAATAGCAGCTCAGCAAGTCGTTCATGTTCACTTACAAAAGAAGGATAAAATTCACCCTTTACCATGCTTATTCGCATATAATGAATTTTTGTACGAATTACTTCTAACAATTCTTTTAATTGTTTATTTTTGGATGCATGAATGATGATATCGTGAAATTCTTGATCCAGCTTCCCTAATTCAATTGTCTTCTGCTGCTCATATGCTTGGTATGTAGCTTGTAAATTATTGGTTAGCTGCTCTTTCTCTACTTCCGTGATATGGTAAATGGCAAGGCTAATAGCTAAAGCTTCCAAGCTCTCTCGGCACTGAAAAATATCCACTACATCTTGAACGGTAGGTGTGTAAACGCGAACATAGCCTTCATTATAAGTAAGTAAACCATCTTGAATAAGCATTCGAATAGCTTCTCTTACTGGTCCTCTGCTGATGCCTAGCTTACTAGCTGCTTTTGCCTCAACAATACGTTCAGAAGGTTTATACTCCCCTTCCAAGATTTCTTCTTTCAGAATATGATAAGCCTGTAAATGTAATGATTCAGGTTTAATAATACGTGTCATAATAACCTCCAATCAGAAAGCTAGTTCTTTATTCTCATTCTTTTCTGAATATATAGGTTATATTATATCAAAATCTCAATGGCTTTGTTTATGAAATTTTAAAAACTGTAATGAAAGGAAAAACTTTATTTAAAGAAAGAGGATCGCTAACTTTGTGGGGCACACTATCGAGAAGAGTCTTTTTCAGCCATAGGCAAAGAGCGAAGAAGCACAGAGCGTGACACTCCCTGCAGCAAAACGGACAGTTCCAGACCCCACCGTGTGTTTTTTCCACGAGGAGGCTTGAGCGTTGTCCGCGGGAAGGGGAAGATCTGTGCTCCTAAAGGCAAATAAAATACGAGTTGCTCTACCAGCTGAGGGACATCAACAAATTATGCCACTCTATTCATTTCTTTCTTCATATGATCATCCGCATATGCCTTACCGTATTTTTTCATTGAATAATTGTACAAGATCACCCCTAAGATGGCCCACACCCCAACAATAACCCATTCATATGGCCATATCAAAGCCGACGGCATACCAGGCATATACAGTATCATAACACCAAAAGACATCACGGCAGCGACCCAACCAAACGTGGTTCCAAAAGGTAGTTTAAACGGTCGAGCCATGGTAGGTGCTTTTTTCCTTAATAAAATATATGATATAGCTACCATTAGCCATGCTACGACTAAGCCTAATCCACCAGCATCCACTAGCCAAACTAAGGCGGGACGTCCTAATAAAGGTGCAGCAGTGGAGAGAATAGCAATTAATAAAATTGCTTTATGTGGGGTTTTATATTTTGGATGTATGTCGCCAAGTGATTTCGGCAGCATCCCAGCTTTGGCAAGGGCATAGATTGCTCGGCTGCCTCCAACATAAAAACCGATCCAACTTGTCAATATACCACCAATCCCACCTAGCACAAGGAAATTCCCCATTAGTTGGCTGCCGCCGAACGCCTTTGCCATTGCATCTGCCGTGACTAAACTAGACGCATTAAGTTCTGCAGGACTTAATATCCGAGAAACTCCAAAGATAATTGCAATATACCAAATCACTGCCAGAATAACAGAAAATATTAATAACTGCCCAATCTTCTTTTGTGGTAGATTAATCTCCTCAGCTGCTTGTGGAATAACATCAAAACCTACAAACATAAATGGTGTCATGATAACAACCGTCAATATACCAGCAAGCCCTGTTTCTAGCAAGGGCTGCATGTTCTCCATTTTTCCTCCGAATGTACTCCCGGTAATTAACATAAGGCCAGCTACTAAAATGATTAATGTTAATATAAATGAAATAACTGTAGTCAGCTTAATCCCCCGGTAGTTAATCCAAGCAACTAGGATGGAACCAATAATACCTACACCTGCCCAGGTGAGCGTAACATCCCAGCCCGCAATGGTATATAAATAACCTTGACTATAATTAGGTATAACATATTCAAATACAGTTGGAAGAGCAACAGCTTCAAAGGCTACAACAGATACATAACCAAGGATAATTGACCATGTAGCAATAAAAGAAGCCACTCTCCCCATCGCCTTATATGTATACACATGTTCTCCACCAGCCAAGGGAAGCGCTGAAGCTAACTCCGAATAGGTTAATCCTACAAAAACGACAAGTAGGCCGCCAATAACAAATGCCAAAATAGCTCCTATTGATCCAGCTTCTGTAATCCATAATCCAGATGTAACCACCCATCCCCAGCCGATCATAGCTCCAAATGCTAGTGCTAGCACATCTTTATTACCTAGAATTTTTAATAACTTATCAGATTCATTCATAAAAACCCTCCAGATCATGTGTTTTTATATTAACAAACTATTCCGAAATATCATGATAAAAATTCTTTCTTTTACGATGTTACTTATGATATACATCAAATAAATTGGGTTCTGATCCAACCAACGTAAAGAAAACAGCGTTCAATCCTTCAGGTGCAAGTGAGCAAGTGAAGCAATCTTTTCAGCCAATGTTATTGCTGGTTCATGACACAATGTGGAGAAGGGAGCTAAAGGCCAATTATTCCATTTGCAGTACTGCCGTTTCTGCCAATTCTTCTATTATAAGACCAATATTTAGATTCCAAAGGGAAGAAACAGCGTCCCATAGATGCCGCTGCCTTCTTGCAAAATCACTTTTGTCCCATTAGCTTGCTGCTCATGAATGGATGATATTGGTTGAAAAAATGCTTCTTATCTAATTCGAATAAATTGCTCCCAGTAATACCTCCTTTTTATACAAAAAACCAGTCATATAGACAGAAATCACCTAAGGTAGATCTATCAATATAACTGGTTTTGATCTAACGGAGCGCTTTACTTATCAGTAAAGTCAATTAGATTCAGCAGTTAATTTTTATATAACTTGAGTTTACCGAAAATTCAATAAACACGCAAGCCTTCCTGGTGTACTTCTTGCTTTCTCGCCCACTTTACTAATAGATAAGCGAAAGGGGTATCAATAATAGCAATAATTAATTTAAATACATATTGTGTAATAACCATACCAATCAATACATTAAAAGGTACAACTCCCCAAAATGCAATCACAATAAAAATGGAAGTATCTATGAGTTGGCTGGTCATCGTTGAAATATTATTTCGCAACCAAAGTTTTTTCTCCCCATGATTCGCTTTCAACCTATGAAATATAGTAACATCTAGATGTTGACTGGCAAGGTAGGATAGAAGACTTGCAATCATTACTCGAAAGCTACCCCCAAGGATCTGTTCAAATTCTTCCTGCAGGCCAAATGCTGGAGCAGCAGGTAAGTGAACCACAATGAAAATAAATAACATCCCAATCAATTGTGTTATAAACCCTGCTTGAACCGTTTTTCTAGCGGTTTCCTTCCCATAAACCTCCCCAATAACATCTGTTAGCAAATAGGTAATGACATAAACTACTGCAGCACCTGGCAAAATAAATTCGCCAATTTGAAATAGCTTCACTGCTAATATATTTGATAAAAGTAAAAGCCCCACAAACAAAGCATTTAAGTAAACAAACATCGTATTTCATCCTCTTCTGAAGTAGAGGAACATAGCTAACCCTCATAAACTTAACGATTATCTATTTTCTCTGGATACATATCATGATTCAGCAGACGATGCTCTGCCATTTGTTCGAACTTGGTACCAGGTTTTCCATAATTACAATATGGATCAATGGAAATACCCCCGCGTGGTGTGAATTTTCCCCAAACTTCGATATAACGTGGCTCCATAAGATGAATAAGATCATTCATAATTATATTCATACTGTCCTCATGAAAATCGCCATGGTTACGAAAACTAAAAAGATAGAGCTTTAGCGATTTACTTTCCACCATTTTCTGATCAGGAATATAACTAATATAGACTGTCCCAAAATCAGGTTGTCCTGTTTTCGGACACAATGTTGTGAATTCAGGACAGTTGAATTTTACAATATAATTACGATTTGGATGTTTATTGTCAAATACCTCCAATACTTCGGGGGTATAATCAAAAGCGTAGTTCGTCCCCTGACTTCCCAATAACGTTACGCCATGCAACTCATCATTACTTCTTCCAGACACAAGTAAAACCTCCTCTTCCATGTTTACTGCCCCCTTCGAGCTCACACAGCTCAAGCTCCTCCTAAAGCAAACTTTTTCATCGAATGTAACCCAACGTATGAAGGAAAACTTAAGGGGGGGATCCTGAATTAGACAGTTGTCACATATGTTTATTCTTTCATATAAGAAAGCCATGGCCCAAGGCACATGGCTTTTTATCGCATCAGTTGTCCTTAGTTTTTTATAGAGGGTTATAGCTAAGAACCTCTCCAATTTTATATGGATCCGAATATCCATTTTCTCGCCTAATTATATATATCGAGTAAAAGGATGTCAATCACATCTTTACTAAACTCATTGCTGCACAGCATTTTTAGGGTAATATAATTTTTTAGCAAGTAATGTTTGAAATACTAGAAATATCCCGCTGACCGTCCAATATAACGGCAAAGCTGCTGGGGTATTAAATGAAATGAACCCAATCATCACAGGTGAAAGAAGTCCCATAATGGCCATTTGTTTCTTTTGTTTTTCATCCATACCAATCATTGAAACACGTGACTGAATAAAATATATCGCAGCTGCAATAAATGGCAAAATGAGATCAACTTCGCCTAGATTAAACCATAAGAATGAGTGGGTCGCGATTTCCGGTGAGTTTCTAATTGCATAATAAAAAGCGATAATCACCGGAAATTGAATAAGCATTGGCAAACATCCCATAGAGGTTAACGGGTTGAATTGATGCTCTTGATAAAGCTGCATCATTTCTTGTTGCATATTGGTTTTGGACTCTTGATCTGTTTTCCCTTTATATTTTTCTGTAATAGCGTCCATATCAGGCTTCATTTCATTCATTTTCTCTTTCATCTTAGCGCCGCTTTTTGTTTGTTTTAATGATAAAGGCATTAAGAGCAAACGAATAAGCACCGTTATTAAAATAATGGATAGACCATAATCCCCTCCAAATAACACAGCTACATATTTCATGAGCCCGGAGAATGGATTGTCAAAATGAAATAATCCACTATCTGCTTGGCACCCCGTTAAAAAAAAGATTAGAATGATACCGACAATGGCATATTTTTTAAGAAAAGTGAGTATAAATTGACCTTGCATTGTTTTCCTCCTCGTTGTAATAAATCTTTAAAAAACGAGAAGGACTGCTGGTCTGTATCATCGTCTGGTGAAGCGATACGCTTCGTCTTTTTAACTAACCATTGCAAGATTTCTGCACATTCTCCTAGCAGTTCCTGCATTGGCAATAATCTTACCCGCTGATTATGATATTCCCTCGTTAATACATTGTTATTTTCCATTATACTTCTAGCATCGATAGCTAGAAATTGATATGTCGTGACAATCGTCAATAATAGACTTAAATACAGTGATAGCGGAGATACATCATTAAAAAGTTCATTTAACAACTCAATCGTCATTTATACTCACCTCCTTTTCTTGCTTAAATCTTTCTTAATTATAACACAGCTTAAACCTATTCCTAAGCCTAATACCTGATTACCATGATTCAACATGACCTGAAAAATTTTCCTGGATTTTTTTAATTAGTTAAAAGACAAGATAAAATCTAACATATTTACAAATGATTCGAATTCAACTATTCTAATAGATGGACATATAAAAACTGCATATCTATTTTTATTGCACTAGGGGAGCTATTTTAAGATGGCTGAGAGGAAAATGATCTGACCCTTAGAACCCGATCTAGATAATACTAGCGTGGGGAAGTGCAGTCGTTCAATAAAATGGAAAAGGCATTGCCTTATCATATTATTTATGAAGACTGCATTCCCAAGAATGCAGTTTTTTTGTGTATGTATCGATAAGGAGGAGATTACGTTGAACAACCAACCGATCACATGTAGCACAAGTAGGATTGCAGGCTGTACATTTGCTATTTATCCAATGACGGATCAATTCGTAGATGTTATTACAGCTTCATTAAAGGAAGTTGATACATCGAAGGTTTGGATGAAAACGACAGATGTAGAAACCTGTGTCCGAGGGAGAATATCTCATGTTTTTGATGTAACGAAGGCGCTCTTTCTACATGCGGCAAACACTGGTCGTCATGTAGTTTTCAGTGGCACCTATTCCATCGGCTGTCCTGGAGATTCTGATGGAGATGTTTATTTATCAGAGGATGATGAGCGGTTAAATACCAAATTACTAAAACGAATGAGCCAGGAAGTAGCTGGAAAGTTTTCATTGTATCCGCTAGGAGGCGGAAATTATATGAATATGATTTATAACCAAATCGAAGAAATGAAATTACATGGTATTGATGTTTCTTCTATTCACTATGCAACACGACTAGATGGCGATGGTGAAAAGGTTTTTGATGGCCTTGAACGCGTATTTACCAACATGGAAAATTTAAAATCTTCACATACTGTTATGACAACCACGATTTCTGCCAACAGCCCTTCAAAGAAGGAGAAAATAAATGAATAACTGGAAGTTGAAAGAAATCATTGTGATGTCCGTACTTGCCGTCGTGTTCGGAATTGTTTATTTAGCATTTTTACCAGTTGGAAAACTCCTCGTATCCTTGCTAGGACCAATTGGTTACGATTTTATATTTGGAATCTGGTTTATCGTATCTATCATTGCTGCCTATATCATTCGCAAACCAGGAGCAGCGTTTTTATCAGAGACGATTGCTGCTACCGTCGAAATGTTGCTAGGAAACGCGATGGGCCCGATTATTATTATTACAGGAATGATTCAAGGGTTAGGAGCAGAGGCTGCCTTTGCTGCCACTCGATACAAGCGTTATTCCTTATGGGTCCTTATGCTGGCTGGTATTGGCGCCGCTATCTTTAGTTTTGTATGGGGTTACTTTAGATCCGGTTTTACCGCTCTTTCCACCCCTTATATTGTAAGTATGCTGGTCATCAGAATGATTAGTGGTGCCATTATTGCTGGCTTAATTGGGAAAACCATCAGCGATTCCCTTGCCAAAACGGGCGTACTTTCCAGTTTTGCTTTAGGAAAACAAATAAGAAAGGAACGTTCCGTATCATGATTAATGTTTCCGAACTTTCTCTTTGGTTTGATGGAAATGATGAAAAAGCAATTATCCAAACGCTAAGTTTCCAATTAAATAAAGGGGAAGCAATGCTATTACTAGGCCCAAGTGGAAGTGGCAAGAGTACACTGACACGTTGTTTAAATGGGATATACCCTCGAGAATTGGAAGGTATGCTCAAAGGCGATATCCATATATACGATCACTCCATTCGAGAGGCTCATCCTGGTACAATAAGTAAACAAGTAGGAGTCGTATTTCAGGACCCCGAAACGCAGTTCTGTATGTTAACGGTGGAAGATGAGATTGCTTTTGGACTAGAAAATATTCGCACACCTTCCAACGAAATAGAAGCAAAGATCGATGAGGCATTAGAATTGGTTCAATTAAGCTCGTATAAGCATGCTTCAATAAATACACTTTCTGGTGGACAAAAGCAAAAGTTAGCACTCGCTTGCGTACTTGCACTACAACCAAATTATCTTGTTCTCGATGAACCAACTGCTAATTTAGATCCAAAATCAACAAAGGAATTTATTCAAACAATAAGACATGTATGCAAAGAACAGCAGATCGGGCTTATCGTTATTGAACATCAACTGGAAGGCTGGATTACTTTTATCAACCGTGCATTTATCTTGTCCAAAACAGGCAAAGGTATCTATGATGGTCCTCTCGTTAAACTTATTGAAACAAATAGAGAAATGCTTCAGCAGCAAGGGATTAGGCTACCTAAAATAACTGATCTTGTACTTACAGCTACCAGACAAAACAAGGCAAGTTATAAGAAGATACCATTGTCAAACGAGGATGTGTTATCATCGGTCACTATGGATGCCAGCTTCTTAGAAAGAAACCGTGTAGAGATAGCAAAGCCACAGAAAAAGAACGTTATTCTCTCTGCATCGGATGTGAATCTTTATAAAAACCAGCAGCGAATTCTAAACCAATTAACTGTCCGTCTATACGATCAATCCTTTGTAGCAATCGTCGGACCGAATGGAAGCGGAAAAACAAGCATGACGCGTTTATTAAGTGGAATAGACCAACCTTCCAATGGTGATATTCGCTTATATCAACGTCCCCTTAATGAATGGCAGGAGAAAGATGTACGAAAACAAATTGGATACGTTTTTCAAAATCCTGAACATCAATTTATCACAGATACGGTTTATAACGAGATTGCCTTTAGTTTACGACTAGGCGGTGAGCATCGAGAAAGCGTGATTCAGGAACAAGTTCAGAACACGCTATCACATTGTGAATTACAGGGTTCGGGGCATCTGCATCCCTATTCATTAAGTCAAGGACAAAAACGAAGACTGAGTGTAGCAACAATGATTGTGGATGATCAACAGGTCCTTTTCTTAGATGAACCGACATTTGGACAAGATGCTGCCTCCACTGCGAAAATAATGGATCTGTTGGAGCAAAGACATAGACAAGGCACTACGATTATCATGGTTACACATGATATGGATCTGGTTGATAAGTACGCTGATCGTGTGCTTGTTTTAGAAAAAGGGGAAATTGTAGCTGATCAATCGCCTGATCAATTATGGAAACAAGAAAAGTCAGTAATTAAACGATGGCATTTAGATTATCCCAATCGAATTCAATTGAAACAACAAATGGAGGAGGATCGCCATGTGTTCGTTTCTAAATCAACTTAACCCCAGTTTGAAAGCAATTACAGTTGTTCTCTTAGTTTGTTTACTGACGTTTGTATTCGACCCTTTTACACCATTAATTTACTGCATGTTCACCGTAATGGTTACCATTATATGTGGAAAAGTAGCATGGAAATGGTACACGCTTTATTTCTCGGTTATTTTTTTATTATCCTTTGGCATGCTTTGGACAACCATTGCGTTTGCAGATCAACCAACGAATCCGGGTGTCACGATGCACATTCTATTTTGGGATTTACCAAAAGAAGATGTAACAGTAGCAGCCGCATTAACATTACGAATGCTCGCCTTTGCTTCTTTATCATTTATGTTTATTTTTACAACAAACATGGTTGATTTTATTTTGAGTGTCATGCAGCAGTTCAAGCTTCCACCTAAACTTGCTTATGGCGTATTAGCAGGGTACCGTTTTCTACCATTAATAAAAGAAGAATTAATTCAAATCCGATCAGCGCATCGTATTAGAGGAATCCATCGTGCTAATGGCATCAAAGGTTCCATTCAACAATATAAACGATTTGCTATCCCCTTGCTGGCCGGGGCTATACGAAAAGCGGAACGTACCGCAATAGCGATGGAGTCAAAAGGATTTAACGGGGATCGAGATCGTACGTTTTATCGTCAATTTACATTGAAATGGAAGGATTGGGGTTTTTTAGGCATGATGCTAATCGTATTTCTAATTACCGTACTCTTTTCCATGAAGTTAGGATATTTCAGTTGGTACAAGGGACAGTTCTAGGGGAGAAAAGGATATTCGTTTTAAATTCTTCTGCATTTGGCCGCTCAATAAGCGATTGTTTGGCTTCATTGTAGGGAGAAATCACCTTAGAAAAAATTAATGTATAAACATGAATGAAATTGATTATTATTATCAATAATAATCATATTAAAAGGGATAACCTACCAAGGTTATCCCCCCAAACAAATTTTAAGATTCTGGAACAAAGGTTTTACAGTCGGTTTCTTTACTGGTGGACGCCTGCTTACCTTTATGACTGACTACATAAATGGCATCTGCATTACATTTATTCCCATTGCTCCAATACACACAGTTATTCACTTCACAAAGTACATCTTTAGCCAACGTATCACACCTCCTTAATGTATTAGGATTAACAATTAGGAGGTGATTGATACTTTAGTCTCTGTATATTCTTTCGATGCAACATACTGCGGCTTACATCCTTTTCATTCAAAGTATAAGTGATGATGCAGCTTACATCCTTCGTTAAACATAGATCCACAACAAGTACATTTATCCATTTGTAGATATTGGCGAATCGTAAATTCCGTTTTACATACACCACAGAGGATTACCTTGTTATCAAATTCCTCTTTTTTCCAAACACTTATTTTATGACCTTCTGCTTGGTGGCATTGGTAACAGGGATAATACTTTCCACAACATTTGAACTTGATTGCAATGATATCCTTTGTTGAATGATAATGTACACATCTCGTTTCTTGATCAACTACTTGTCCATAAATAGGTATCACCTGTTCATCACCTCTACTATTCGTCGTATTTTACTTGTACGCCAAATAATTCAATAAATGAAACAGCCTGTTCAGCTGATATGATTGCTCCCCTTAACTCTTCTCCAGTTAGATGAATGGTACGAAACTGGCAATTACTTAGATCAATCGAAGCTAATGAGGAACCTGTGAATGTAACATCTTGAATGACAGAATAGCCAAACTGAACATTGTCAAATTGAACTTCCATAAAATTAGCGCCCTTTAACAAGCATTGGCGAAAAGCCATATCTCGTAATAGCGTTTGATTAAATAAACAATAGGGGGCTTCGCATTCGATGAACTGCACATCTTGGAAGTTTGCTTGATCAAAATCCGCACCTGCTAATTTACAATTATGAAATGCAACACGATTAAAATATGCATCTTGAAAATCAACGTTTGATAGGTCACATCCATCAAAAATCACATCCGTCCATCTAGAAAAGGAGAGTTGTGATTGAGATAACGTTACTTTCTTCAAGTAGACTTCTTCAAAACGAACATGCTCCCCCACTAATGGCCCCTTTATCTTTTCAATCCGCGACAGCTCAATTAGATCATGATAAGAAAGATGCGTTAGCTCGATTTCCTCCAAATTCTCAGGTAGTTCCGGCTCGTGAATGGCTCTTTGTTTTCTTTTCATACATTCCCTCCTCTCCATTCTACTTATTACTTAAATTGTACATGAAATTCTTCTGTCACGGAATGTTCATACAAAAGTCCTTAATGATTTTTATAAAAACTGAAACTTATACATTTTTCATTCGTATTAGTATAATGAAGTTAAGAATAGATAAGTTGAGGTGAATAGATGAGCATACTGGGAAAATTATTTGGTAAGAAAAAAGAATCAAGCAACGCGATTGAAGAGCGAAATATGTTTAATCTTGAAATGGATGATATTGTAACTTTTGATCTAGAAGATTACAAAGTGGTAGGTAAAATCAATTATAATGATCATGGTTTTAAATGGCACGCATATCAGCTGCAAGGTACGCATAAAACATTATGGTTGAGTGTTGAGATGGATGATGAACTGAACCTTGGAATGTATGAGAAAATCAAATTACCTCTTCAAGAACCTATCCCCAAACAATTAGAATACAATGGTACAACATATTATTTAGACGAATCTGGTACTGCTAATGTATCAGGTGTTGGGCGAAGCGAAAATCTGTCTGGAACCACGTGTAACTACTTTGATTACATGGATGATGAAGAAGAAAAATTCCTATCAGTTGAAAAATGGGGATCCGAACTAGAAGTTAGTACTGGTTATACCATTGAAGAATTTGAATTAAAAATTATCGCGAGTAAATAATTTCCTAAGCTAAACATTCACAAATTTCATCATTAAGTTACTTACATTTTAAATAAAATTATTGGAGGAATGAACAAGATGTTTAAATTTTTTAAACGAATGAAAACCGTGGTCGAATCCGAATTGAATTCTGCCCTTGATAAAGCAGAGGATCCTGTAAAAATGCTCGATCAATTCATGCGTGATATGGAAGAAGATATCCGTGAAGCCGAATCCGCTGTAGCAAAGCAAATTGCCAATGAAAAAATGATGCTCCGTAAATACGAAGATGCTAAAAAAATGGTTGAAAAACGGGATGAGCAGGCGATTAAAGCGATTGAAGCTGGAAATGATGATTTAGCAAAACGTGCGTTAGAGGATAAAAAAGCACATCAACAATCTGCTGATTCTCTAAAAGAATCGTATGATCGCGCGAAGCAAGACTCTACTTCTCTACGTACGAAATTGGATGAGATGAAAGCTGAATATCAAGAAATGAAGCTGAAAAAAGACTCCTTAAAAGCAAGAGCAGAATCTGCCAAAACGAGAACCAAAATGAATCGCACATTATCTGGTATTGGCAGTGATGAATCCAAACAAGGTTTCGAGCGTATGGAAGAAAAGGTACTAAAATTTGAAGCTGAGGCAGAAACAAGCGAAGATTTACGTCAGTCAAACCGTAGCTTAGACGACGAATTTGAAGCATTAGAAAAAAATGATGTAAATGATGAGCTTGCAGCATTAAAGAAAAAACTAGGGAAAGAATAACTGGTTTTAACATCAGACATCAGAGGAAAGGAAAGGTCCCCCCTCTGATGTCTGAAAAATTGATTCCATAAAAGAAGAAGGTGAAACCATGAAAAAATCACTTTTCTTTGTGCTGGTTTCTTTTACGCTTGTCCTATCAGCTTGTGGTGGTAGTATGAATCAAGCAGCAGGCTCAACCGCGTTTAACGATGGAATTGCTGAATTTATAAATGATACTTATACCTTTCATGATGTGGTTAGCAGTCAAGAAGACTCCTCTGACATCTCAGAAATCTACATAGCGGAAAATAAAAGTGTGGATGAAGTAGTTTCTGAATTACAGGAGTATAAGGAACCTCAAAAAGTAAGTGAAAAAAGTGACCAAAAGCAAGCACTTGTCTATAATAATTTATTCGTCATTATAACAGAGGATGAGGAAGATCCTGATAATTCTACAGTAGAAGTTGCCTCGAAAAACTTTGTACGTGATAACTATCAACCAAGTTTTTTTAATGGACTATTTGCGTTGTGGCTATTGGACGAAGTTCTTGATGTCGACGATTGGGCTAAAAAGAGAAAAAATAAATGCGTCAACACCAATGATTGTTATGGCGGCTATTATTCATCTGGTGGTTTTTATAAAAATTCAGGCGACTCCAAATCCATACGTTCTTCCTCCGTACGTGGTGGAGGGCCTGGATCTGGGAAGTAAAAATAAACTAATGGAGAAAGGAAGAAAAGAATGGAACCATTCGTATTAACAATTGTATATTTCCTTATCGCGGTTGCAATTATTTTAGTTGGCTTGGCTATCTTTGAAATGATAACAAAGCAATATAAAGATTGGGATGAAGTATTAAAAGGAAATCATGCAGTTTCTTTATCTATCGGCGGTAAAATCGTAGGTATATCTATTGTTCTTGCATTTTCTATCTATAATAGCGCACATATTCTTGATACGCTTATTTGGGGTGTAGTTGGAATTGTCTTGCAAATGGTAGCATACGTATTATTCGAGCTGTTCACCCGCAAGTTCTCCGTAGAAGAACAATTAAAACAAGGGAATATTTCCGTTGGAATTATCAGTATGTGTGTATCCGTGGGATTAGGATTTGTTATTGGAGCATCCATTACATAATAAAATCCACACGCAGCAATCGGCTAGCAGTCGATTGCCTTTTTCTTTAAAATAGGTTTAGATGAATTTGAACAGGGAGTCCTAACTGTGAATGATTTAAGTATAAAGCAAAGCAAAGCTATCTATTGGGCGTCAGGAATCGTCTCTATTTGTGGTATTATATTTGAAGTCTTATTTGGTGCCGCTGGATCCTACTTACTTGGGGATGGGGTTAAACAGTATACGCTCACTATTTCCCTTTTCCTCACCGGTATGGGGATAGGAGCCTCCATAAGTGAAAAAGTAACGAAAAACTTAATATTGTCTTTTGTTTGGATTGAATACGCAATTGGTATTCTTGCTGGTTTCTCTACTTTTGTATTATTTGGAGTAACCGCCTTCTTGAGTTCTGGCATGGACGCATTTTTCTTATATTTTATTACCCTTGTGGTTGGTGGTTTAACTGGTGTAGAACTGCCAATATTGATCCGAAAAGCAAACGAGATAGGCGTAACCGTGCAAAAAAGTACGGCAAAAGTACTTTTTTCTGATTATGCAGGTGGCTTAATTGGTGGATTATTGTTTGTTTATTTATTTCGACCACAATTCGGCCTTGTGAAAACTGCCTTTCTTGTTGCTATTATTAATGTCCTTGTCGCATTGTGGGTTTTATACTACTTCAGAAAAGAGATACGAACATTTAAACGACATTTTATTGCTGGAATAATTATCTTTGTTATTCTTGTTTTCGGCGTTTTATTTGGTGAAAAAACAGCATTTTTATTTGAACAAAAGCTGTACGAAGACCCTATTGTTTACAATGAGCAAACCGATTATCAACAAGTGATCTTAACAAAAGAACAAGGAGATCTAAGACTCTTCCTTGATGGGCAGCTGCAATTCAGTTCAGAAGATGAATACCGCTACCACGAAGTACTAGTACACCCTGCCATGGCAACAGCAAAATCACCTAAAAATGTACTTGTTCTTGGTGGGGGTGACGGTCTAGCCTTACGTGAGCTACAAAAATACGATCAGATAGAATCAATGACATTGGTCGACCTTGATCCAAAAGTCACTGAATTGGGCAAGACAAATCATGAAATTACCGAATTGAACAATCATGCCTTTGAAGATGACCGAGTAGAAGTCGTTAATCAAGATGCCTTTCAATATTTAAAGAAAGACCAAACATTTTACGATGTCATCCTAGTTGACTTGCCAGACCCGAACAATGAGTCATTAAACAAGTTATACACCTTAGAATTCTACCAACTACTTCGTAATCATCTAAAACCCGGCGGGTCCATGATGGTTCAAGCAACTAGTCCAACCTTTGCAACAGAGGTATATTGGTCCATTAATCAGACCATCGAGGCAGCAAATCTAGAAACGGATAACCTTCATGTTGATATACCAAGCTTTGGTGATTGGGGATTTGTATTAGCTAAACGAGAAGCAGTCAACCTGGAGGAAGTCGATATAAACGTAGATACAAAATTCCTAACCAATGACGTATTAGCTGGATTAACTACTTTTGGAAAGGACATCGATCAGCAGCATATTACCAATAATAAGGGAGATACTGTTTCCCCAGAGGTGAATACCCTGATACGTCCAAGCCTAATTGAAAAATATGAAAAGGCATGGCGCAGTTATTAATAGAAAAGCAGCTCATCAATGGAGCTGCTTTAAACGTAAGTTATTTTCTAGTTCTTTCATAAGATGAAAAGATCCATTTGAAGTATTGGAACATGCAACGAAAGTAATAGCATTATCTGGATAATAAGCGGAATGAAAATTCACCCCAGGATCATACCCCATCAAATGATACTTTCGTATGGATTCTCTACTTTTCTCAATCCAAATACCATAACCATAGAAAGAGTTCTCGTTTTCATGAACATGTGGTGTTAGTAATTTTTTTGTATAATCAGCATTTAATAATTCGTAATTCATTAATGCATCCCAAAGCCTTTCCATATCATCAACCGTAATAAATGCTCCTCCATCAGCCCCCCCTCGTATAGGTAATGAATACATATTTGTACGCCATGTTCCATCAGGTTCATCAATATACCCTAGAGCAGTCTGGCTTGGTAATGAGTCAAATGAAAAGTAACCCGAATGATACATATGAGCTTTTTTAAAAATATGTTCTTCTATATATTGCGTAAACGATGTTCCGGTTACTTTTTCCACGATAAGACCAAGTAATATATAGCCGGTATTATTATAATGGAACCTTTCTCCAGGCTGCATTTTCATTGGCTGTTGTTGAAATAATGGAATAAAATCACATAATTGGCGAAATTGATACATTGGATTTTCTTCCCACAATTCTTCAAAATCTCCCATCACTTCCTCATCAAAATAATCAGGCACCCCCGACGTATGTGTCAGTAAATGATGCACCGTAATTCCATTCGTCCATGGCAATTCAATATCTAAGTAATCTTGAATATCGTCATGAAAGGATAACTTCCCTAATTGAATAAGTTGACAAATGGCAATAGCAGTAAAGAGCTTACAACCAGATGCAATTCCAAACCTGGTGTTCACTTCATTTGGTAATTCTTCTGAACGATTCCTATAGCCAGAACTTAATTTTATGGATGGTTGTTTACCCTCACGTACCAACAATGCACCTGAATAGTTCATTTGTTTGGTTATATATTGAAACCTTTTAGTTACGTTTTTATTCATCATGTACCCCCCCTTAATTGTTTTATTCGTTAACTAGACTTTCCTCGATTGCTTCTTACTTGTTAAGATGGCATTACCTACGCTAGGGTGGAATAGATGCGTCGGAGGCTCCATTAAATTCATAACCTTCACTAGCCGTAAATATATTTCTGGATCGACAGCGGATAGCTCATAAACCTTTCTGCTGTACCATTGCTTAAATGGCAGAATAACGGATCGATCCCCTTTAATGTCGGGGTGACGCAATACCTCTGTAGTTGCCATATCCCATGGCGTTGCTATCACTTTGGCGATAGCACGATGAAATTCCCTACCAAACTTACGATTAAACGTTCTCGTTTCTACTAAGCTTTCTTGTAAGGCCAAAGCCTCCATTGCAGCTACAGAAATCCCTTGTCCAAAGACAGGATCAAAGCGGCAGTGGGCATCGCCTATTACCAACAATCCGGCTGGAAGATTTACTAGATCAAATCTCCGCCTTACTTGATAAGGGATCTTATGAATATTTATTTTAGAAATGGGGTCCGCTTTTGCTAAAAATTTCGTAACTTCAGATGTTGGCAGTTTTTTTGCATACGCCTGAAACGCATTTTCCGTTTTTGGAGGCTGTTCATTAGCATAACCACTAAATGTTACTGAAAATCGATCTCCTTCAACCGTTTGAATAAAAGCTCCATAAGGGTTTTCTGGAAAACTTGGGGATATTAACATATTACACCAATCCAGTTCTTCATGATGATGTAAACGGAAATACCTTGTGGCGTAAAACAGCTTAATCGCGACTTTTTCTTCCACTACATTTACTCGAAACGGCTTCAACCAATTCATTACGTTTGAACCGAATCCACTAGCATCAACTACTAAATCAGCTGTCATATTTTCTTCCTCGTTTGTTTGCAATGAACGAACATTAACACCGATGACTTGGTTATAACGTGAATTTGCCAACAGCCGGTCCACCCGCATCCCATATTTGGTTTCAATATTAGCTATGTTATTAATTCGTTGTTGCAAGTGCCATTCCAGCATTGGTCGACTTTGTTGAACCATTACTAATTCGCCGGTAAATCGCTGTTTCCATGCTCCAAAGTGATGCCACTTTAAATCCCTTGTAAAGTTCGTTATAATTCCGCCATCCGCAATTAATTCATCAAGAAAACGAGGAAATAATTCCTCTATTGCTTCTTCTCCCCCCTTTAGCAGCACATGTGGATGATATGTTTGCGGAACTCTCTTTCTTGGTGTTTTCTCATCCCATCTTGGACCAGTTTCTAGGATAATTACTTCTCGGAAAGATGTGGATAAGGCCTTCGCAGCCAATTTTCCAGCAATACTTCCACCAATAATAATTGCTCTTTCTAACATGCTTTTCCTCCCCTTCCTCGAATCTCCGTTCACCCATCCTTTATTTATATCCAGTATACGGTAATTGATTGTTTTTTGAAATAACATATTATTTCGAAATATCACCCTATAGCTAACATCATCATGATATACTAAATGTATCAAGGCGATCTCTTAAGGGAGTGATGGAATGCAATTTTCATTAAAAGGGGCTCTCGAGGTTCTAGATAACACCCCACAAGCACTGGATTGTTTATTATCCAACTTATCTCATGGTTGGTTACAATGTAACGAGGGAGATAGGACGTGGAATAGTTATGAGGTAATAGACCATCTTATTGAAAGTGAAAAGCATAACTGGATTCCCCGATTAGAAGCTATTCTCCATGGAGATGAACATGCACCTATTCCACCATTTGATCGGTATGCTCATTTAAATAAAGATACGAATAACCCAATTCAACAAAAACTTATGGATTTTAAAACGCTTCGTGCGCATAACTTATCTAGACTAGAAACCATTCCTTCGCTTGAATCGCATCTGGACGCCATAGGCTTACATCCAGTCTTTGGCGAAGTAAAGTTAAGCGAGTTACTATCTACATGGGTAGTCCATGATCTAACCCATATCGCTCAAATAGTACGAGTCATGGCAAAGCGATATCAAAAAGACGTTGGTCCTTGGCAAGCCTATTTAGGGATACTAACGAATAAATAAGCAAAAAACATACACCCACTAAGCGAGTAGGTGTATGTTTTTTTACTCTAGTTTCTAATTATTCCTACCAATGAGAATATCCAAATCAATCGTAATCTCTGCTGACTCCTGCTCTGTAAATGACTGAATACGCTTTGGATCGGCCGACCAAGCAAGTGGAGTCATTCGTACCAAGTCATGTAGTACCGTTTGGTTCAATTTATGACGATACGTTAAGGGGATGCGTTTAGTTGTTTCAAAATGGTCTTGAAATAGGCTCACCACTTCATCCTTATTGTTCATCTCTCGCTTCTCACTCTTCATAAGAACTTCTCTCAATTCGCTTAAATAGTTATTACGAGGCACTACCTTAATAATAAGGCCATTAGAAGCCACCAACCGTTTAAACTCAACGTAATTCGATGGCGAAAGGATATTTATTACTACATCAAATACATTTTTTTGGAAGGGAGCATTCGCAAGATTTCCCACCACCCAAATCGGGTCTATATAATTTTTAGCTGCTTGCAATATGCCTTCTTTAGCAATATCCAAGCCAATGCCCACTAATGAACGATCCAATCGACCTTCCATTATCTGGTGTAGATGCGATCCTTCACCACAGCCAACGTCTAATATGGTGATGGTTTCTTTATTCAGACGTGACAGAATTTCACTTATACGTTGATGCAAAAGCTGAAATAACTCAGTTTCTCCAACTACATGCTGCCTTGCTTCAAACAACGTTTTATCATAGTTACTTTTGATTGGCTGCTTCATTAAGTTAAGATAGCCTTGTTTCGTAAAATCAAACGTATGATGATGGACACAAGTCAAGCTCTTCCATGCTTCCACCTGCATCTTTGTACCACAATGCGGGCATCTAAATATATCACTCCATTCAGATACAAGTTCAGCGCTTTTTATTTTTTTGCTTTTTGTCATGATAAGCACCTCGTTTGCTTTTTCGTTTACTTGGTTTCGGCCAGAGCGGACGAGCAACATACTGTTTCATTGTAGTAAACAGGATAGACCATTGTAATTCCGTTAATAATCCAATTGGTGTCTCTTTATGAATTCCCAAGTTTTTTTTTTAAATGCTTGATTTGAGGTGGAGTAAATATCGGTCGTAAAACCATTTGAAACTCCAATTCCGGTCGTCTTAATGCATATTCTGCGAGCCCATAAAAAGCTAAATAATTATTTGTAGAAAGAAACGATTCTTTTTTTCTAATTATCACCAGCATCGCAGAGTCCACGCTAGGTGGGGGAGAAAAATGGTATCTAGATATATCTTTATAATAGGAAATAGTAAACCACATACGCCAAATTAGTACATATGCATCCTTAATAAACTTAGAGGGAAATCGTTTTGCTGCACCTTTCACTATGACGAGTACTCCCCTTTGAAAGGCACTTGATGGGTGGTTAAGGAGCAATTTCATAATCGGTGTTGTAATTGCATATGGAATACTAGAAACAACAATAAAGCTTTGACTTGGTAATTGAATTTTTAAAATGTCTTCATGAATATTTTTCGTATTTGAACCATTCTTTGTTTTTTCCTTTAAAATAGATACAAATCTCTGATCATATTCGACAGCGATTACTCTCCTAGCTTTTTGCTTAAAATTGTTGTTAGAGCACCCTCCCCCGCTCCTAACTCCAGTACGCTATCTTCCTTACTTATATTCGCCTGTTTAACCATTTCATTAATGATAGGCTTATGATGAAGTAAATGCTGACCTAAATAATTTGGTGGTTCACCATTACTTAATTTTTTCCGGCCATATTTATGAATCCGCTTTGTCATTTTCCTCTTCCTTTCTAAAAAATCACAGGCAACTGCCTGTGATCAGAGTAAAAAGGAAAAGAAGTACGTAAGACGTGACAATCATTTGGATGTCCCCAACCACACAACTTCGTTGAAATCAATGAACATCCATTCAAAGGTTCATTCAATCGATAAATTTGTTGTTTTTTTAAACGTACATACTTTAGAAACATAGAAAAAGAAAGGCAAAACGAGTCACCTTTCAGTCAGCAGTACGATATAAATAAAATTATTAAAAAAAGACAGACTGATCCCGTTTACTCTGCATCAACAAACAGAGCCTCTGAACGTATTTAATTACTGGTTCAAAGCTGGGAAACGAAGTCTCATAAAATGTGTCAATTTTTAATAATCCTCCTTTATTTGTCATCTAGTTGTCATTATAAATAGCTTGATAGGAAAAGTCAAAATCAAGTTTTGACCTCTACCCAGTAGATGCTACTGTTTCTCAGCAGCTACTAACAGAAACATTGGTCTTCTTATTTCATCTTCCATCCCCGGTTTATCTAGCATTCCTGAATGAGGCTTTGGTTCTGAGACCTTCGTTACTCGAAAGCCTGCTTTAATTAAATCATTCATATAGGTTGAAATCGTTCGGTGATATTTCTCCACATTTTCTGTTAAAAACATTGTATGTCGTATGCCTTCGGTTTGATAATTATCGACCGGCCAATGCAAGCGATTTCCATCTGAATCATAATACCAATCCTGAGCAGATTGGGATGTGAAAATCGGATGCTCTGCAGAAAAAACAAATGCTCCGCCACGCTTCAGCAATTGAAATACTTTATAAAAAACAACATCGATTGTTTTCACATAATGAAATGCTAAGGAGCTTATTACGATATCAAACGAATCGGGTGCAAATTCGATATCTTCAATAGCTGTTCGCTTATAGGTAATCGAATGGTGTTTCGTTTCTTCGCGGGCACGTTCGAGCATCCGTTCAGAAATATCCACTCCTACCACTGCACGAGCTCCTTGTTCTTTAGCATAGCGGCAGTGCCATCCAAAACCGCATCCTAGATCAAGCACACGCTTTTCTCTCATATTTGGAAGCATCTGCTGAAAAACCGGCCACTCACCAGCAGCTTCTAATCCACCTATCGAACGTGGCATCTTCTTATATTCATTAAAAAATAGAACGTCATCATATTTATTCTGTTTCATAACTTCTTCCTCCCTAATAAAATGACTATCACAGTCTTTTCATCACCTTTTCACAAATATGATCTACAAAACGACCTAACTTCCAACTCGTGGATTGCTGTTCACTATAGTGCCGAACATTGACGGTTCTATTCTCCATTTCTTTATCTCCAAGCACCAACATAAACGGAATCTTTTTCAGCTGCGCTTCTCTAATTTTATACCCTAATTTTTCATTTCGATTATCTATTCCCACCCTTATTCCTAATGCTTCTAGTCTAGCTTGAATATAGAAGCAATACTCTAGATGTACCTCTGAAATAGGAAGTATTTGCGCCTGCACTGGGGCTAGCCATACAGGAAATGCTCCCGCGAAGTGTTCAATCAAAATCCCTAAAAACCGATCAATAGAACCAAAAATAGCGCGATGAATAACAACGGGACGTATCTTTTCATTATTTTCATTAACATAAGATAAATCGAATTTAGTTGGCATTTGAAAGTCCAACTGAATTGTCGCACATTGGTGACTTCGATTTAAAGCATCTTTAATATGGAAATCGATTTTTGGCCCATAAAAAGCCCCATCGCCAGTGTTAAGCTGGTAATTTATATTCAAATCCTTCAGTACATGAATTAATGCTTTTTCAGCTATTTCCCAAAGATGATCCTCTCCTAGAGAATGGTCTGGCCGGGTAGATAGTTCTACAGTATAAGAAAAACCAAGGGTATTATAAACTTGATCTATTAGGTGAAACACCTGCTTGATCTCGTCTTCTATTTGATCTTCCCGCACAAAAATATGAGCATCATCCTGACAAAAAGAACGTACACGAAACAGCCCATTCAAAGCTCCACTAAATTCATGGCGATGTACTTGACCAAATTCAGCCATTCTAAGTGGTAGATCACGATAAGAATAAAGACTATTTTTAAACACTAACATATGTCCTGGGCAGTTCATTGGTTTCATCGCAAAACTTATACCATCTACTTCCGAGAAATACATATTTTCATGATAATGGTCCCAATGTCCAGTTTCTTCCCAAAGACGTTGATTCATCATTAGCGGTGTGCGTACCTCTTTATAACCTGCCTTATCTTGTAATTCTCGTAAAAATGTCTCTAACTCATTTCGAATAATTTGGCCATTTGGCAAATAAAACGGCATCCCGGGTGCCTCTTCTGAAAACATGAAGAGCTCTAGTTGCTTCCCTAGCTTCCGATGATCCCGTTTACTTGCTTCTTCTAAGAAAAGAAGATGGCTCTCTAACTCGGAACGCTTATGAAAGGCAGTACCGTATACACGTTGGAGAACCTGATTTTGATTATCTCCGCGCCAATAGGCACCTGAAATATGCGTCAATTTAAAAGCCTTAATGAACCCAGTATGTGGTAACTGGGGACCATGAGAAACATCAATGAATTCTCCTTGCTTATACAGTGTTATTTCTCCATCTTTCGGAAGCTCTTGTATTTCTTCTAGCTTATATAATTCTCCCCTCTCTTTGAACAATTGAACAGCTTCTTCATAGGATAAAACCTTGCGTTTAAATTCTAGCTTTTCTTGAATAATGTTTTCCATTTCGGCTTCAATCTTTTTTAATTCATCTAAAGGAATGCTCTGATGAATCTGAAAATCATAATAATATCCATTGTCTAAGACAGAACCAGTTCCTAATTTAACATTGAAATAACACCTTTTCACCGCTTGCGCTAAAACGAGTACTGTAGAACGCCTCAATACCTCTAATGCTTCCTCAGAATTGGTTGTAAGAAGAGATACAGATGCATCTCTCTCAATACGATAACTTAGATCAACTAATTTGCCATCAACTTTTCCTACCACTGTTTTTTTTCGTAAACTTTGACTAATGGACGATGCAATTTCTGATAACTGTATACCTTTTTCATATTTCTTCTCTTTTCCATCGGGAAATTGAATGTGAACGAATTTCTCCATTTTATTCGTCCTCCTTTATAAAATAATTTAATAAAAAACACACCCATCCTTAAAACAAAGGACGAGTGCGTAACCCGTGGTTCCACCTAATTTTCCAATAAAACTTAAATTGGCTTTATATGCCTTAACGCAGCTAACGGTAATTGGATACTATGGTTCCCCAATACAGCTTCCGAGGTGGTAAATGATTATCTTTCGTTAGGAAGTTCCCAGCATCTCTTCCCTCTCTAGTAACGAGTGACAATCATCCATGTCCCCTTCCTTGCATTTCTTGATATAAACTTTTGTAGTATTAAAAAAACACATACATCCCAAAACAAGGGACGAATGTGTTGATCCGTGGTTCCACCCATTTTCCCAACCGACAAGCTATGCCGATTGACTTATGGTCCTTTAACGCAGGCTTTACGATAATGGTTACTTGATTTCTCCAATACTGCTCACAAGGTGGTAAGTTACTTTGCTAGGATAGGAAGTTTCCAGCATCCTCCCCTCTCTGCTAACCATCAAAAGTAACCCATGTCCTGTTCATCGCTTCTTTAACGTTTTTATTTTTATATATCCTACACTATTCGTCCATAAAAAACAAGGGTGATTTATACAATACCGCAGAAAATTTTTAAAACAACTAACAAGTATTAGATTACTTGCATAGACTTACATTGATGTAAAAACAGAAAGCTGTTTAGTTAGGTGTCCCAACATGAAACCAACTGATAGCAACTTGCAAAGGAGAAAGAGAATGAAAAAGATCGGTTTATTTATTGCCTGCTTATTCCTGATTACTTGTATTGGGTGTATGAAATCTGATGAATCCAAAGTGGAGGACCTTGTCACAAATTATTACCAAGGGTTGAAGGAAGGCAACTATGAAGCATCATTACAATTATTAGGAGAAGAATATCTTGATTTTATTGGAATGACAAAAAGAGAGGTTATTGACGAGTTTGAATTCGCTGAGAAACAAGGGAATAGCGTTTCAGAAATAGCCGTCGTTTCCGTTAAAGCATTAGATAAAGCTAGCTTAAGTGAAGAAATTCCGCTTCCTTTACAAGAACGAATAACAGATAGTGAACACTATCTGGTTAAAGTCAATGCAACAAGAGAAGGTGGCGCGGAATTTTTGGATTATGTACTTCTCGCCTTGATAAATGGAGAATGGCAAATTCGTGGCATTGCAAGTACAATAATAAATTAAACAACATAATGGTCTTTCTCCATTCTAAATATAAGTAAAGTACGTTTAGCCTTTTTGTATAAAAGGACTGTATACCATTTAACAAAAGGAGGAAGACCATTTGAATCCACCAATTGGAATAACAATCCGTAATCTGATCTTTCTTATTCTTACACTTAGTATTAATTATTCAGTCGGCTCAAATGTAGGACGTATCGCTGATCAGCAGGATACACTTATTCAACCAGCTGGCTACGCTTTTTCCATTTGGGGAATCATTTATATATGATTGGTTATATGGGTAATTAAAGGATTCTTTGCTAAACCTGATAATCAACCTCTTTATCATTCGATGAAAACCCTCTTTCCTGTTAACCTTTTGTTAAATGCAGCATGGATTCTTACGTTGAGTATATATTCCTTTCTACTATCATTATATTCCTATTATTATTTTCGCTTATTCAGATGTATCAACGAGTAACCTCTAATCCGAATAGCACCTTTCTTGATTACGCGCCTTTTGCTATTTACTTTGGTTGGGTTTCTTTAGCAAGTATTGTTAACTTATTTACATACTTGGTACGTAACAATCTCTGGCCTATTTTAAGGATAAGTGAATTAGGATGGACAATCCTTACATTAATTATCGTAAGTATAATCACTCTTCTAGTTACAGTTCGTAAATCTGATTTCTTATACCCGCTTGTGTTTATATGGACCTTTATTGCTATTTATGTCAAAGCTCCGTATGAGTTGCTGCAGTGGGTGTTAGTCGCTTGCAGTATACTGGTTGGCATCGGCATATTGATTGCAGCTAAAACGAAATGAAGTAAACCGAGACGATAATGTCGCGGTTTTGTTTACATTAAAATAGATCCAATTGTTTTGGAGATAGTCCCTTGTACTCTATTCCAAGCAATTCCTGCAATTCTTTTGCGTTTCCTGCAGCATCTCCACCAGAATTATTATTAAATACAATAATGATATCTTTTGAATTCTTACTAAGCTCGGTAATTCGCTGTTTCCATTCCAATAATTCTTGTTGATTATATTTATATAAATAACGGACATCCCGCCAGTTGGTTTCAGCGCTGCTTGGTTTGTTCCAACCGTGTATATTGCGGCCATGCATTCGAATAAGTGTCTTCGAGGAGTTAGTGGCAACTGGTACACATGGGACTGATCCATTACCAGCCTGCGGTTCATCAGCTATGGAGTGAATCCAGCCTTCTTCTTTCATAAATGATAATGTACTATTTCGGAAGCGCTCATGAAACCAAGATTGATTTCTGAATTCTAAGGCAACTGGTATATTTCCCATCATTTGTTTACAATAACGAAGGTACGTGACATTGTCTTTATTGCATTCAAACCAAGGCGGGAATTGAAATAAGACCATTGCTAATTTATTAACACGTTGATATGGTGCCAAAGAATCTTTAAACGCTTGGAACATCTCCTGCTTTGTCTCAAACGGGTCTTCTTCTCCCCTCTGATGTCCTGTCATACCTTGATATGCCTTGACAACAAATCGAAAGTTCTCTGGTGTCTCACGTACCCATTTTTCTGCGTTACGTACAGGCTGAACTGCATAAAAAGAAGCATCTACTTCAACTACAAGAAAATGGCTGCTGTATTCTGAAAGTTTATCTTTTGATTTCAATTGATCAGGGTAGAGTGAATAATGATCCCCCCAACCAGTCAATCCTATGTAAATCATTATGAACCCTCCTGCCAATATAATAGCACAAGAGGAATTGCAAAATGAATAACAAAAATTCAGCAAGAGCTATACCTTTGCCACTGCATATTCCTCATTAAAATGGAAAAACTAGGCTTTACTAATATGGAAAGGAGCTTGTGCCATGAACCAACTAACACAAACAGAGTTGGAAAACCTAAGAAAGATGATTGGTGAGCATGGGATGATCGCTAATAAATTAGAGACTTATGCTGAATCTGCAATGGATCCAGAATTGAAGTCCATTCTGCTGAGAGATGCGCAATCTGCTAGACAGGCACAACAGCAGTTATTACCATTTTTACAATAGGAGGAAGATAGATGTTACAAGATAAGGATATTGTCAACGATTACTTAAATGGCTTAAATGCAAGTTTAAAAAACTATGCTGGTTACATTAGTGAAGCAAACAATCCGGGACTACGACAAACCCTAATTAATTTAAGAAATGGCGATGAGTCAAGACAACGAACTGTATACAGCTATGCAACACAACACGGGTTTTATAAGCCGCCACAAGCGGCAACACAACAAGAAATCCAGCAGGTTCAATCAGAACTATCTGCTGGTCAATAATCAGTTGGAGTATCGAATAATCCATTGATTTTCGATGCTCCGTCTCTACATTTATTCGATCTCCAAATGGCTCATTTAATCGTTATTTAAGGTAAAGTAATGGTAGGTTCCATTACGGTCAGCCTATTATTCACTGTATCCAAATTTGCCGTTGCACCAATTGGAATCGCCGCTTTATATATACCATGAGCAGTAGCAACATTCGTCATTAACGGTTTACCTAATGGCACCACAAAGTTATTAATAAAGTCCTCATATGTTACCCCATAGGCTGTTGGACAATTTGTACATTCTCCTAATACAATGCCAATACAATCATCGAACTTACCAGCTAACTTTAGTGCATTCATGTACCGATAAACAGTATTTATCGGTTCATGCGTCTCCTCAAGTAGTAGTATTTTACCTGTTGTATCAATTTCATAAGGGGTTCCAAGCGTATCGACAAAAGAGGTGAGATTCCCACCAACAATTGGGCCTGTAACATTTCCGCTTACCCTGCTTACTTGCGGCAACTGGGGAGGATTTTGAATTTGTCTTTGAGGAGACCAAAGTGATGTTGCATTGAAAAATTGATCATAATTGTAACTCGGCGTACTCAAAGAAAAATCAATAAGCATAAGACTTTGTAATGTGATTAAATTGCTATTCTGTGCTAATACATTTAATAAAACAGTAATATCACTATATCCACTAATTAATTTTGGATGATCCTCAATAAACGAATAATCGAGAAATGGAAGTATCCCCGCAACTCCTACGCCACCTCTAGTAGGCAATATCAATTTCACTTGTTCATCGGAAAACATATCCATAAGATCCATGGCACGTTCTTCGTCCGTACCTGCAAGGAAGCCATTCTCTGCATAAACTTGTTGTCCTAATACGACTTGAAAGCCGAAGTTTTGTAAGGTATTTATTCGATCATTAATGATATTTGCAGCTAAAGGACTACCTAAAGTTACAATGCCGATCGTATCGCCTTGTTGCAAAATGGGTGGCTTAATTGCCATTATGGAACCTCCTCACAAATAATCTCTCTTTCATCTTATTCGTGGGCGATTAATTTGTTACTTAAGAGCAATTGCTCAAGTAGGCGCTACTAACCGTCACAAGGGCATATGTGCGACAAAGTCTCTTTATCGTAATGAGATAAGGGATGCTTCACTAGGCGCTGTTCGCTAAGCAGGATGCAGCTAGATACTTGGTTAATTAGCCACTGTCGTAAATTTTATTATTTGTGAGAAAATAAAAAGAGACTCCCGATCAGACGAGAGTCTGCACTGCTTAGAAATTACTTTCAAGCTTGGGAGCTATTCGATGCATTGTAGCTTGTTCATAAGCGTATGCCACCAACTAATTCTGCCTCACTCCACATTTTCCCCAAAAAGCCAAAGCAAAGGGTGAACCATTGTATAATAGCCAGCCGGCACTGTAATTAATGGAAGGCCGCTAATGTTGATTTCCGGGATTGTTGTTGATGCTACCTGTTCTGCTTTAATACCAGGAATAGCTTCCGACATTTGCGGATAAACAAAACCATCTAATCCCACCTTATTTAACACCATGTTTATCATGTGAAGTAGTTTTTCTTTTATTTCTTGAAATTGCGTTAAGTTTAGAAGTGAGCATGGTGTACGTTAGCTGCTTCTTCATTTACAAAATCATGAACCGTCCCCAGTGGCCCATCGACCGTCCAAGGAATAATCCCACTACGATGAAAGACATTGGCCATGGTTAGTGTTTCATCGTCCGGATTCAAATGTTTTATGTATTGTTCCAAGTCATAGAAAAAAGTTTCCATTCCTTGAAATGGGTGAACCTTCTTCATACCATAGCATTAATTTTTTCCACCGTCACTTCTTCCAAAAGACTACTATTTGCAATGGATGAGAAGACTGTACTATCCTTCAAACTGGTATCTCCTTTCCTTTTCCCTATTAATAGATAGAATACAAAATGTTTGTCTATGCTTTCATTTTATAGTGAAGGAACGTAACTGCAATTATCTTGTAAGTTAATCTAACAGAGTTTTTCATATAAACTATTTACTTATCAAACAACCCTCTTCGAATGAAGTTTGCCGTAATAGGCTTCCTCTCGATTTCACGTGACCAAACCGAAAGTTGTCCAATATGATGTATTTCATGTGCGATTATATGGCGCATTACCTCTCCATAATAAAATATTTCCTGTTCACCTTTCGCATTAACGTCTTCAAGTAATACCCATTCCAAATCACTTGTCCAATTCTCCACAAAATGGTTAACCTCTGGATGATAGTGGTCCGATAGCTGCTTTACTTTATCCAAGCTCGCATAATCTAGCAAGGATGGTTCTATTGGCTCTGGTTTTCCTTGCAACAAGGCAATCCAACTATACTCTACATCTACAATATGCAGTAAAGTATGGAGTATATTTCCGATGCCACCCACCCTTCTCTTTAATAGCTCTTGTTCGGACAACGATTCACACCAGGTAAGCCACTCTTTCCGTACTTGCCAATTATATTCAAACAACTTCTTCATCCTATTTCCTCCTTATTTAAAAGCTCCACTACAAATTAAATTTAAAAAACCCTGTCAGATATTCTTACAACATTACTGCATATAGGCCTTTAAACTCGTAAGATAAAGATACTTCCATAATCCTTTTCGATGGTTCCATTGTTTTTCACTCGGAAAAAGTCTGGTCCCAGAAAAGTGATACTATCCTAAATCCCCACTTGGGAGAAGAGATCCAGTCAAGTGTCCATTCTTGCTGGATCTCTTTATTTTTTGTTTTTTTATATGCATCTGTTGATGATGTTTATTAAGCTGCGTTGACACGGCCATATTCATTTGACACAAAAATAGAATCTTCCTCCTTTACCATCTACTTATCCATTTTTGCGTGTTGTTATCATATAGTAATTGATTCCACCCCGTAAGCTAAAAATCCTTTAAAAAGATTCACGTGAAGTTGGAAAAGAAAGGAAACAAACTGCCACGAATGTTTCTTGACGGTATGAAATTCGTAAAGATCCTAACATGAATGTAATATGAACAACGGAGGAAGCCATGAAAATAATGGAGATATTTCCTTCATTTCTATGAAAATAGTTCCTTTTTTACTTTTATTTTTGATGTCATTTATTAAAATAATTTGTTATTTCTCCTTAATCACTATGTTATCTCACTGATATTTTTATGTGATACATTACAGATAGTTAAAAAATATGATGGAATTTGTCGAATCATATTTCATTGATTTTTACTAGTTAGATAGTAGAGTTAATAAAGGCAAAGGAGGAATTATGTTGGCACAGACCAATCACAAAGCAAGAAAATATGTACTTTCTACAGCATTTGTTACTTCCTTGGCTCTTACTCCTATTTTTAGCGGGAGTGTTTTTGCCAATGCAGGAGCTGGTGCTTCGGAAGGAGATTTAACCATTAGCGAGAGCAATATCCCTAATGTAGAACAGCAGGAAGATACTTCATCAAATGAGGCATCACTCATTCAGCGCGGGAATGTGAGTGAATCTGTAGAAGATGTACAAGCATTGCTACAAGACCAAGGCTATTATACATATACAGTTGACGGCATTTTTGGTCCAATAACCGAACAAGCGGTAAGAGATTATCAAGCAGATCAAGGTTTACAAGTTGATGGTATAGTAGGTCCAAATACTTCTGAAGCAATGGGATTATCAGGAAGTGAATCTTCCACTGATCTAACGATTACAGAGTCTGGGGATAATTCTGATATTCAAGCTGATATCGTTGCTGCTGCAGAAAGTGTAATAGGAACTCCTTATGTATGGGGAGGAACCACTACGGACGGAATGGACAGCAGTGGATTTATTAACTATGTGTTTGACCAAGTGGGTATTGATTTTTCACGTACACATAGTGAAATGTGGCAAAACGATGGTGTCCATGTAGATGCTCCAAGTGTTGGAGATGTTGTATTCTTTGAAGGTACCTATGAAACAGAAGGTGCATCTCATAGTGGAATCTATATTGGCGATAATCAAATGATCCATGCTGGAAATGATGGGGTTAGCGTAGCAGATATCAGTATCGATTACTGGAAAAACCACTATATTGGCGCTAAGTCTATTACAGAATAATCGCCAATAAAAACATAATAATACAAGTGCAAACGTGTTGCACTTGTATTTTTTCTTATTATTGAAAGCTGTCTACGAATGTAGACAGCTTTCTATCTAAATAATTATTGTTGTTGATTTTGTTGAATTTGCTGTGCCTGCTGTTGAGCTTGTTGCAATTGCTGCTGCACCTGTTGGAAATTAGGATCCTGCTGTGCATTAGCTCCTGCTTGGTTTTGTGCATTTTGCAACGTTTGCTGCGCCTGCTGTAACTGCTGTTGAGCTTGTTGTAATTGTTGCGGATCTGCACTAGCTTGTGCCTGTTGAACAGCTTGTTGCGCTTGTTGTGCCTGTTGTTGTGCTTGTTGTAGCTGTTGGTTTTGTTGTGCCACTATAAAAACCTCCTAGAAATTTTTGTTGCTTATGCAACTCATTCTTACCGTTTGCAATAATAGCATATTTATACATTAACTTTATATTTTTCTAATTTATACATCATTTTACAAACTTAGAAGGTCCAAGATTAGAAAAAGTTAAGAGGTTAAGCTCATTAGAGGCTAATGTAACTCGTGTGTTATTTTATACCATTTATTGTATTTTAATAACACACCCATCTTATCCTTTACATTTCTATCCCCAAAATATTCCACATACGAATAGACTTGCTAGTTTTTCCTTTCTATGAAAACGGGTATGTAATAAGAAGAGATGATATTAGAATATCGATTCATCCATTCAAGGAGAGGATGACAACAATGAAAAAACGAAAAAAAATCATGCGTGCCGTGAAATTTACAGGTGCAACTATTTTAATTATTGGTATTGCGATCTTTTTATATGGATTTTTCATCCATAAAGGAAGCTCTTTCACAGGAATTGGTATTGGAACAGTAATGGGAGCTGTATTTATCTTTATTATGGGAATCTTTTTTGTAGCTACAGAGGAAACATTGAAAGAACGATTTGTAAAACTGAAAACGAAAATCAAACGACCTAAAAAATAGAATCGTGTTTCCGATATTCTCTGGTTAACTCAAAAATCCTGCTGTAAACAGCAGGATTTTCTTTGCTAATTTATCTTAGCAAATGCTATAGCACTACCCCTATCACAAGATTGAAAACCATTTTTCTCATAAAAATATCTTACATCAGGCGCATCTTCAGTCAAAAGAACCTTTTGGCGTACATGTTGATACTTCTTCAAGATCATTTGCATTAATTGTGTGCCAATGCCTTGTTTCTGGTAGGCAGTTAATACTAGTAGGTCTTGAATATAAATAATGGTTAACCTATCTCCGATCGCACGAATTAGGCCAACTAACTGTTCCCCATCCCAAGCAGAAATCACTTCTTCTGATTGCAGTAAAGCTTGTTGAAGAAGAGGTATATCCTTCGTATATGCCGTCCAATGTACATCATTATATAAACAAATTAATGGTTCTTTATCAATTGTTTTATCATGTTTATACGTTATAACCAATTTACATTCCTCCTCAATTAGTTAGTTTGAAGAGTTTAATCGCAATTTTACCACAGTAGTCCCCCCTTCCATTAACGAATAATGATCAAAGGCTAATTCAATAAAAATTGACAGCTCATTTACATAACAATACCACGCATAACCATATTTATTGCTCCTTTAACCATTCATAACTCATTGTACGATTAACCATTTGTAGGCTCCCGCCTTACTTCAGACATTTTTTAATATCCATAATCGCTTGTAAGTGCATTCCTTCATGAAAAATCGTTCGAATTAAAACTTGCTCAATCGTTTTCACCCCCATATCGATAGGAGGGAATTCTACTCTAAGTCTTTGACCATATATTTTTTTGAGGATTGCAGGCTGGTTTTCAAGCAATGATATCAACGGTTCGAATGTTGGGGTATCCGTGGTGAAATCACTGGGGGATGTCCCAAATCCAAACCAAGAATTAACTAGTGTTGTTGTTTCACTCTGTTCTTTTGTTAAAGCTTCAATCCAAAGAAATTGATCAAGATATATATGACCAAGATTCCAGCGGATATTGTTATTGAAATTTTCGGGTATGGCTTCAGCATCATCCCGGGTGACGTTTTCGGGTAACGGATAAAACATCTGAACGATAAGTTTGTAACTGGTTAAATAATATCTCAGAACTTGTATCTGTTCCCATGGACCTGAGCTCCTTCCTATATATTCAATGTTCGACAGTCCTACTTAATAACCCTTTATATCTTCAGTATCAATGTTTGTTACAAACAAAAAAAGGTGACCTTCTGCGGTCACTTCAATAAAATATATATCATTGCTATGAATGATCCAACTAACCTACGTGATTGGTGCTGGATTGAATAGGCTCAAGTCATTTTGAATCCCCCAATGCTCTGCCCAAGTTTGTTTACGGCCACTAGCTACATCCAATATAAAATGGAAAAGTTCCCAGCCAACCTCTTCGATTGTAGCATCTCCAGTTGCAATTCGCCCCGCGTTGACATCTATTAAGTCGTCCCATTGATTCTTCAACGCATTCCGTGTAGATACCTTAATGACAGGTGCCATCGCCAATCCATAGGGTGTACCACGGCCTGTCGTAAACACTTGAAGGTGCATTCCAGATGCTAGCTGCAATGTCCCGCAGACAAAATCACTGGCAGGTGTAGCTGCGAAAATTAATCCTTTCTTTGTTGCCTTCTCTCCTGGTGCTACAACATCGGTGATTAGGCTGCTTCCTGATTTAGCAATCGATCCGAGAGACTTTTCAACGACATTAACAAGACCACCTTTTTTGTTTCCCGGGGAAGGATTTGCACTTCGATCTGCCATCCCCTTTTGTAAATACGTATCATACCATTTCATTTCATCGATTAACGCTTGTCCAACCTCTTTATTAACAGCACGTGGAGTTAATAAATGGACAGCGTCCCTAACTTCCGTCACTTCTGAAAACATTACGGTTGCACCAGCACGTACTAACAAATCTGCGGCGTATCCTACAGCAGGATTTGCCGTCACCCCAGAGAAAGCATCACTACCTCCGCACTGCAACCCCACCACTAAATCGGAAACTGGACAGGTGACTCTCTCTCGTTGGTTTAACTTTTGTAAGCGCTGATCTGCCATCTTCATAATGGCGTCTATCATCTTTGTAAATCCCTTTTGATCTTGCAAGGATAGAATGTTGAGCTGTTTGTCATCCGCTTGAATAAGCCGATCAGGCAATAGTTTTTCACATCCTAATCCTACAACCATGACTTCGCCTCCAAAGTTTGGATGGGTTGACATATTTTGAAGTGTGCGTATTGGAATCTCAGATTCGGGTGCATTAATGGCAACTCCACAACCATAATTGTGGTTAAGTGCTACTACATCATGAACATTCGAATATTTAGGTAACAATTCTTGTTTAATTTTTGCTACTGCATAATCCAAAACACCAACCACACATTGAACACTTGTTGTAATTCCGAGGATATTTTTAATTCCAGCGCTTTCATTATTATTGCGATATCCTTCGAATGTATAGCCTTCTAAGGGAGGTTGTTCTTCAAGTTTCCTTGTTGCGATTGGCAAATCATCTAGTTTAGGAGGAGACGGCAACCTAACCAAGGTTTCCTTTACCCAACTTCCTTTTTTAATAGAGACTGCTGCATAGCCAATTATTTCTCCGTAACGAACAATCGCTTCATCTTTATCTAAATCGGTCAAAGCTACTTTGTGTCCTTCCGGTATAAACTCTTGGATTCGAGATCCATTAAAGAATGCAGCTCCTTCTTTTACCCCTCTTGGATTTACAATTGTCGCAACATTATCTTTATCATTCAACCTAATATAAAGCGTTGTTTCTTTTTTTAAATTATTTAATGACATGGCTAATTCACCCTTTCTAATTTAAAGCATTCCCTCTTTTATTTAGCAGGTACAATAATATACCTGTTCCATGTCTTAGTCTCATTTAATCAGCGGATGGTGTCGTTCCGTTTTCCTTCATAATCTCGAATGTCCACCCCGCAATCAGCCCCTACTTTTTTGATATCATCATAGACTTCCTTTGATAAGTCGATGCCATTTTTACGTTTTGTTTGCTCCATCTTATGCTCAATTTCACCTGGAATGAATATCTCATCGATTCCTTCAACTGCTGGCGATAATTTAATTTCATCAATCATTTGATTAATGCGTCGTTTAAATAATTTAGCTGGCATGAAGGTATTGATATCAATCAACTGAAAGAAATGCCCGACATTTTGTGGTTTATCAAAGTCACCATAAATATTCTTGATATGGGGGCCAAACCCTGCACCGGTTAGCACCCCACTCATAATGTCAATCATCATTGCAATCCCATATCCTTTCGGCCCACCGAATGGCAAAACAGTCCCTTTGAGAGCAGAATTAGAATCAGTGGTCGGCTGACCTTTATTATCAATCGCCCACCCAGTTGGTATATCTGTTCCGTTCTGAGCAGCCATAATGATTTTCCCTCTTGCAACTACACTCGTTGCCATATCCAATATGATTGGTTCTTTCTTGCCTGTAGGAATTGCAAAGGTATATGGATTGGTCCCAAAGTACGGTCGGACCCCACCCCAAGGAGCCATTGTTGAAGGTGCATTTGACATTGCAAAAGTTATCATATCTTCTTCAACACCTTGTTTTACAAAATACGCTCCAGCACCAAAATGGCTTGATCTAGTAACACCTATATGAACCCCACCGTTTTTCTTTGCTTTTTCAATGCCGATTTCGATTGTTTTTTGCCCAATTACTTGACCCATCCCATCGTCCCCATCAACCAAAAGAGTTGAATTATTATCTTGGATCACCTTGATATTTGGACGAGGATTCACCGCACCTTCTTTCAAACGCTTCACATAAATCGGAACTCTCGTGACTCCATGAGAGTCCACACCTCTCAAGTTAGCAGCAACCAGACTATCTGCAACCGTATGACTATCTTTTGACGATAATCCGACTGTTTTAAAAATATTTTCCACATAGTGAATTAATTGGTCCTTATTAAAATTCAAAATGAAGCCCTCCGTATTTCATATTCAGTCATCTGACATTATCTAACCATGCTAGGACGCTTTGGGTCATACTCCCAACTAGGAATGAGGTATTGCATTGCAACAGAATCATCTCTAGTATCCAACTTCATTTCATCATGAAGCCTATGTGCATTCTTTATTTGTTGCATATCTACCTCTACTCCAAGTCCTGGCTTGTTTGGAACAGTCACATGGCCTCCTGAAATACGAAAAGGCTCCTTTGTAAGGCGTTGACCATCCTGCCAGATCCAATGTGTATCAATTGCTGTTATCTTACCCGGAGCTGCTGCTGCGACATGCGTAAACATTGCTAATGAAATATCAAAGTGGTTATTAGAATGAGAACCCCAGGTTAATCCCCAATCATTACAAATTTGGGCAATCCGTACCGATCCTTGCATCGTCCAAAAATGTGGATCGGCAAGCGGGATATCAATAGAATTTAACTGAATCGCATGTCCCATTTGCCGCCAATCAGTGGCAATCATATTCGTTGCAGTCGGTAATCCTGTATACCGTTTAAATTCCGCCATTACCTCTCTTGCGGAATAACCGTTCTCCCCACCACACGGGTCTTCTGCATAAGCCAATATTCCATCTAGATCCCTGCATAAGTCAATTGCTTCCTTAAGCGACCACGCTCCATTGGGATCAAGCGTTATACGAGCATCAGGAAAACACTCGGCCAATGCACGAACTGCTTTCATCTCTTCTTTTCCATCTAATACACCACCTTTTAACTTAAAATCCTTGAATCCATATCGTTTTTCAGCAGCTGTAGCCAAATTGACGATCGCCTCCGGTGTCAATGCTTCTTCATGACGGAGTCGTAGCCACTCTTCTTCTTCATCCCTTGCGCCGATATATGGCAGATTCGTTTTATTTCGATCTCCTATGTAAAATAAATAACCTAACATTTTTACTTTATCTCGTTGTTGGCCTTCTCCTAACAATGCAGCGACTGGTACGTTGAGATGCTTGCCTAGCAAATCAAGTAAAGCTGCCTCTAATGCCGTTACAGCGTGAATTGTAATACGTAAATCAAATGTTTGTTCCCCTCTGCCGTAGACGTCCCGCTCAGCAAACGACTCTTTTACCTTCTTGAGCAAATTATTATAATTACCGATTGAGCTTCCAATAACCAACTTTTCTGTATCTTTTAATGTTTTACGAATCCCTTTACCTCCGGGAACTTCTCCAACCCCTACATTACCGGCGCTATCTTTCAGGATAACAATGTTCCTTGTAAAAAATGGACCATGTGCCCCGCTAAGATTTAACAGCATACTATCATGCCCTGCAACAGGGATAACAGACATTTCCTCGATGGTAGGAGTCATCTGCATTACCGAATTCATTCAATCCTCTCCAATCTTTCCAAGTAAAATCAGTTTCCTTCATTTCTTTGCGTTAGATGGCAGTAGATTTTTTTGTTCTTCGGTTATCCACGATCGCATAGATGATCGAAACAGCAATTAAGAGCCATAATCCCAATGCAATCGGGCCTTTCGTAAAAAAGATCGTTAAATCTCCTCCACTGCCTTTTAAACTATCAATAAAGTACTTTTCCAATTGACCTCCTAAAATGAAACCAATCAAGAATGGTGCAACTTGTATTCCAATTTTCATAAACACATATCCTGCCAAACCGAATAGTAGCAGTGTCCAAACATCAAACATGACACCATTGTTAATGGCATAAGAACCTACAACGCACATAACAATGATAATCGGATAAATGATATATTTCGGAATATAAATAATCTTTGCCATATATTTAATCGAGAAGAACATCAAGAAAAACATGATGATATTTGCCATGATAAGCGCATAGATAATGCCATCCCATAAATCAGGATTTGTCGGAATAAATAATGGACCTACTTGAATTCCCTGTAATAAAAATGCTCCGACCAAAACCGCGGTTGTACTGTCCCCAGGTATCCCTAACGATAACAAAGGGATCAATGCACCACCGATTAGACCATTATTAGCTGATTCACTTGCGATTAATCCTTCTGGTTCACCTGTACCTAACTTTTCAGGATGCTTCGAAAAGTTTTTTGCTTGTGAGTAAGAGGAAATTGAAGCAGCACTTCCACCAACCCCTGGCAGCATACCAATAAATGTACCGATGATCGAGGAACGAACCGTATTTATCAATTGACCATTAAAAACTTTAAACGTGAAACGATTTTTCTTATCTTTTTTGAAGTCAAAATTCTGATGGGGCGAAGCTTTCATGCCTGTTTCAGATTCCTGAAGAATTTGGGCAATTGCAAATAACCCGATCAATACTGGGAGAAGAGAAAAACCATAAACCAATTCTTCTTCAAATCCAGGGGGAATAAGTCTCATTTGATTGTTATCAGCAAACATCCCAATCAAACTCAAATACACACCGATGAATCCACTAAATATTCCTCCTAACAAGCTTCCTTTTGAAATCGATGCGATGACGGTCAGCGCAAAAACGATAATCAGGAATTTTTCAACGGATGAAAATTTTATTGCAACAGAAGCGAGCACTGGAGCAAAGAAATATAAAATGATCAAACTGAAAAAACCACCAATAATCGATGCCGTTATCCCCACTTTCAATGCTTTTTCCCCTTCGCCTTTCTGAGTCATTGGATAACCATCAAACGTTGTAGTGAGAGATGAAGGCGTACCAGGAATGTTTAATAAGATCGCCGGGACTAGGCCGCCGCTTATCCCACCTACATACAAACCAATTAATAAAGCAATCGAGTCAACCAGGTCCAATGTATATGTGATTGGCAGGAAAAGGGCAATCGCCATGGTTGCGGTCATTCCCGGAATTGATCCAAAAATAATTCCCATGAAAACACCTAGAAAACAGAGCAAAACTGATAGTGGGCTGATTATTTCAAACATGTCCATTGGATACCACCCTCCTTATGGTAAAGTAATATCGAACAGCTGGCCGAACAAATACCAGATGATCAATGATGTAGAAAGTGAGTTAGTTAATGAGACAAAGATCGATTTCTTTTTGATATCACCAATGAATAGTAAACTAATCAAAAACATAAAAAGGATGGTCGCAAGCAAAAATCCAATTGATTCAAGGACAAACGCATACGCTATTAATAACACGAGGGTTCCAAAGAATTTCAGTTTGTCATAGTTGTCGACGAAAAATTGAAAATGAAACTCCCTCAACCTTCTTTCTTTTATTCTTCTGATGACATTGAGAAACAACATCAACACCGCTAAAAAAATCAAAATCGTCAGCATAATGTTCGGAAAGATAGTATGGTATTCACTAAATTTCAATTCAACCGTAAGCAGACCTTTCAATGGTTTCACCTCTTCTATAAGCATCTGTTTATTCAGACGGACTATTTCAATTAATTGGTAATATTGTCCAAGCTTGGCGCCTTTTTGATAATTTTTTGGAAGGTCTCCCTCTTTTCCAGTAAATATTCCTCAGCTTTATCAGCTGGGATGTACTTGGTTTTATATGAGTTTTTAGCTAAGTCTTCCGCATATTCTGGGTTTTCTTGTATTTTGGCTACAGCATTGTTTAACTTTGAAGCAAAGTCTTGATCAACATCTTTTGGCATAAGGAAGAAAAATTCCTTATCAAATACGAACTCTTTGCCATCAACTTTAATCCCTTGTTCCGCAAAAGTAGGAATTTCATAGCCTTCTACCCGTTCACCAGCTGTAATACCAAGAAACTTCATTTTAATTTCATCATCTACTCCATCTTTGACATATTCGCTGTTGCCGCCTATGGAACCGTTAATGATATCTGCATTCCCATCCCATAGTGCCTGGTTCTTATCTTCTTGAGAGCCTGTCACATAAGCTTTTATACGATCAGAAACTTTCGTTCCGTATTTTTCTTTCACCCAAAGATAATAACCGTTGAACGTGATCTCTGAGACTCCACCTGATTCAATTGCTACAGTGATCGTTTCGTCGGGGTTCTGTTTTAGCCACTCTGCGGATTCTGCCATTGTGTCATATGGTGCACCTCCTTTTGCTAGGAAGGCATTACCTGGGTTGACAGATACAATTGGCCCAATTGTCCAATTTTCCAACTTGTTATTTTCTTGAATACTTCCATATTCAACCCCTAAATACGACATGTCATGAAAAAACATGATTGTACTTCCATCATTCCTTGCTTTTCCTAACTCCTGAAAAGCCCTGACGGCGCCTACTGCATCCACTTTAATATTGGTCTTTAAATTATCTTCCAAATAACGACTAATCGTATCGGCATTTTGATATGTATCCCCACCAGTTGACGTTGAACCGATCACTAGTCTAATCCTTGAAACATCGACTTCTCCCTCATCGTTTGAACCAGAAGCCTTATCGCCGCAAGCAGTTAAACTGAGCATGAGTATAACGATCAAAAAAATTATTAAAGAATTCTTCATCTTATTCTCTCCCATCCGAATTTGTAATCGCATACATATAACTCCAATACGTTTCATTATCCTTTTAAAAACATATATAATATAAAAAATAAATGTGAATAGAAATATGTCTGCCGCCAGAAGTTCCAGCGGCAACCATTCTTTTCTTATTTCGTTAAAACTGTTTTGATCGAGGTGAAGAATTCTATTGCTGCTTGTCCCTGTTCACGAGAATGAGAACTTGAATTTTTCATTCCACCGAATGGAGCCTGTAATTCAACACCTGCGCTCTCTGCGTTGATTCGAACAAGTCCCGCGTCGATATCTTCTATGAATGTTAGCATCTTCTGTATATTAGACGTGAAGATAGAGGCGCTTAAACCGAACTCTACATCATTTGCTATATTCAATGCTTCCTCCATTGTGTTCACTTTCATGAGTGTAATCACAGGACCGAATATCTCTTCCTGTGCTATTGTCATCGATGTAGTGACATTCTCAAAAATCGTTGGTTGGATGAAATGGCCTTTTTCAAAGCTACCTGCTGTCAGCCTTTCTCCACCAATAACAAGGGAGGCACCCTCTTTTCTCCCTTTTTGAATATAGGAAAGAACTGTATTCAACTGACGCTCATTGACAGCTGGTCCCATCCAGACCCCTTCCTGTAGACCATCTCCTACTATAATCTCATTGGTTTTCGCGACCAGCTTTTCTTTAAACCGGTCATACACATTCTCCAATACAATTACTCGGCTTGTAGCAGTACACTTTTGTCCTGTAGACCGAAAAGCCCCACTGATCGTTGCTTCGACAGCTTGATCAAGATCAGCATCTGCATCTACGATGACTGGGTTTTTCCCGCCCATTTCCAGCTGATATTTCGCACCTCTTGCTAATGCTGTTTGACCAATTTGCTTCCCTACCGTATTAGAACCAGTAAAAGTGATACCGTTAACATCAGAGTGATTAGCTATTCCTTTGCCAATAACATTGCCAGGGCCAGTTACCATGTTCACGACGCCCGACGGAAAACCAGCCAATTCAAAACATTCAAAAACCTTAGCGCATGTTACTGCCGCTTCAGTTGCTGGTTTCAGGACAATAGAATTACCATAGATTAAAGCAGGTGCCGCTTTCCAAATTGGAATCGCAACAGGAAAATTCCATGGAGTAATAATTCCAACAACACCAAGAGGGGCTCGTGTTGTAAACATCAACGCTTCTTTGTCGGTTGAAGGGATGACATCTCCTACTTTCCGTAAACCTTCTCCAGCATAATAACGAAGAATTGCTACTCCACGTGCTGTTTCACCTTTTGCTTCTGGTAAAGTTTTACCCATTTCCCTTGTCATAGATTCTGCAACTTCATCTATCCTACTATCAAGAATGTCAGCTGCTTTGTATAGATACTTCCCTCTTACATCTCCAGAAAGTTTCTTCCATTCCTTCTGTGAATTCTTTGCAGCAGCCACTGCTTTGTCTAAATCTTCGTTACTCGACTTCGGTACATATCCAACAACTTCTTCTGTATTTGCCGGATTTCTGTTTTCAGTCCATTCATTTTTACTTGATTCAATCCATTCGCCATTAACATAGTTTAAATAACGCTTGTTTTGCGTATTAATAGTCATAGTTCGCCTCCTATTAAAATAGAATTTATTTTATTGGATTTACCATAAAATAGCTTTGTTAAGGGTGCGTCAACTTATTAGCAACAGGATACATTTCAAATGCCTTGGTTAATACTTTTTCAAGTTGTTGGTAATGTTCTTTTTCTACCGGTACAATCGGTGGTCTTACAGTGTTAGCAATAGGCAATCCGATAATTTCCATCCCTGCTTTTATCAAAGAAACAGCATAGCCTTTTCTCTGTTTTCTAATGTGGTTGATTGGTAGAATTATATTTTCATATAATGCTTGTACTTCCTCCTTACGATCATTCAATAGTGCTTCGTAGAATCCCCTTGAGATATGTGGAATATAATTTGAAATTGCGGAGGAATACGAATGGAATCCTAAAGGTATATAGGCTGGCATTGTTACTTCCGCCATCGGCATGCCATTCAACCACCCTAGACGGTTTCTAATCGTCTGGGTAAGTTCAATATTAAGATCCATATTACCGATGCCATCTTTCAGTCCTACAACTTGAGGAAATTCTATTAACTTTCTTAATGTATTAAGATCGAGAATCGCATTTGCTCGTTGATACACGATCGCGTTCAGATCCGTGCTCAATATAATTGATTTATAATATTCATAAAGTCCTTCCTGCTCTCCTGCAATTAAATAAGGAGGAAGCATTAAGTATCCATCAGCTCCATACTTAACAGAAATCTGAGCTTTTTCCAGCGCCTCAGATAAAACACCGCCGACGCCAGTGTAGACCGGTACTTTCTTCCCCGCAACAGAGGTAGCTAATTCTACCATTCTTTCATACTCTTTCAGGCTTATAGCATTAAACTCACCCGATCCACAAGCAATAAAAATGGCTTCCAAATGATTCTCCAATAAGAACTCGATATTGCGACTTAACGCTTTTTCATCAATGTTTCCGCTTTCATTAAATGGGGTAATCGGAAATCCTAAAATGCCTGTCGGTGCCTTTCTTTCAATTGTCATCCTTTTCATCCTTTCTATTTTTTATCAAGATCCGAAGAGAGCCTCGCTTCATGCCGAGCTAAGATTCTCTTTCTTGCATGATCCAAATGCCGGTACATACATATGTAAGATTCAATTGGATCTCGTTTTTCCAAGGCAGCATAAATTTCTTTGTGTTGTTCGATCGTGTATGCCTTATCTCTATCCTCTGGAGGAATAGTCTCTTGTGTCTGATCAATCATGTTTAAAAGCGGGTCAATTATCCCTTCAATAATCGGATTGGTTGCACTGTAAGCTATAATTCGGTGGAACTCTTTATCTAGTTCAATCGTGCTTCCTTCCTGTGCTTCCATCTTCTCCATGTTTTCTTTCATCCTTCTCAAGTCATCATCAGTAATCTTTTCGGCTGCAAGTGTGACAAGCCCCAGTTCCTGTACTATCCGTGTCTCAATAAAAGCTTTGATATCTCCTACTGATAACGACAGCATAATTTTAAAAGGCTTGCTTCCAATTTTATTCGTAAAGTACGTTCCTTCTCTCGTCTTCCTGCGGACAATTCCAATAGTCTCTAGCGAACTGATCGCTTCCCGCAAAACAGGGCGGCTGACCATGAACATGTCGAGCAACTCCATTTCTGAAGGGAGCTTGTCCCCTGGTTTTAATTGACCACTCAATAATAATTCGATGATCTGGTCAATTACCTGGCTTGATAGCGTTTCTCTTTTTACAGATTTTATCTTTAATTGATCCTTTGTTTGGCTCATCATTTCCCTACTTTCTCTTTTCTGTTTAATGATCGGTTCACCATTTTAAATATCTTGTTGTTTCGTCTAATTGTAAGACAAATAAAATATTCTGTCAATTAAAATATTCAAATTATTTATTTGTCTGACAAATAAATAAAAATAGACTGGATTTTAAATAAATCTAGTCTTTGTTATTCTTTCAATTCAATTTGGTTTCATGTTCGTTCTTTTCAAGCAAAAAACGTAAAGAAAGCATCTTTATTAAGTTGCCAAGCTATAGGAATTGGTCTCTAATTCTACCTAGAGTACAACCAACAGCCAAGAACACTCTTCCTCACTCTTTTTTTGGGCCCATCAGGATAGCTGCCATACCAACCAAGCCATAAATGATAAAGGTTGTAACATAACCCCATGCTCCAATAAACCAGCCAGCGAATATGGAGCCAATTACTTGCCCTACTGCTAAAAGTAAAAATGGCACGCCAATACCTAACGATGCATTTGTGAAAAAAACACGGATCCCCCACACAAGAAGAACTCCGGTTAAAAATATATAGGCGCAACCAAATATTCCAGCAGATATATACGACATAAACCAATTCCCTGATGTAATGGATAGAATAATGGAGGATGAAGCGATAGACATCCCCCCTAATTTATAAACAAATGGCAGCCCTTTCCTTTCAACTAACGAACCGGAAAACCCTCCTAGCACGCCAAATAATCCAATGACAATCCAAAATCCAGATAGCTGCCAATCACTATAATTACCGGACACCTCAATAAAAGATCTGGAAAACGTCCAAAAAGCGGCCGTAGAAAATCCTAATGTAAGTGATGCTAAAATTAAAGGATTGGATCCTTTAACTCCTCTTATGGATAAATTCCCCTTTTTTAACCTTAATTTCGGCGGTTTCGTACCTGCTTTAGGTATTGCTTGGAAATTCCATATCACGATTAGCAGGGTCAAAATAGCATAGATGAAATAGGTCAGTCTCCAATCCGATGTTAAAAAAGACGCTCCTACTCCAGATAGGGCAATACCAAAACTTGTTCCTGAATTAATCCATGTATTTGCTTTTCCTTGCTTATGCTCTTTAATCCAAAGTGATATTGCCGCTCCATATGGTGGAGAAACCAGGCCGGTGCTTCCTCCAGCAAATAAGACACCTAAAGCTAGTACCCATACATTCGTTGCGATACTGATTAGCAGCAATCCAACAAAGGCTGATAACCCTGCTGAAATAATCATCCTCCTTGGCCCTTCTTTTGTAGTAATCACAGTAGATAAAATGATGGTGAAGCAGTAGGCTAAATAGAATAGGGATGAAATAATTCCTGATACTAACTCAGTCATTTCAAGTGACTTATTTACCTCAGGAAGAAGCAACCCAAAACTAAATCTTGCTAATCCATAAGTGACAGCAATCATAGTAACTCCAGGTAAAACCAACATTAAAAATTTCATATACTTCATCCTAACGTTTTATTATATAGAACGACCTTTCTAATTTATATTAAAAAAATTACGATGTATGTTGGACTAGTGTCCTCGCCATCGCAATAGAATATTCCGTCGCTTTCTCTGCGCCAATCAATGTTGTCATGGAAGTAGTTCCTTCCAGCAATAATGTAAATTGATTAGCTAAATCCCGTTCGTTATCTTTTCCTTTTCTTTGAGCCAATAGCTGAAAATATTGAAGTAATTTGGATTTGTGTCCTCTTGCAATATTTTCAATCTCATTATCCGTCCCTGCATAATCTTCTATCGCTCTTAAAAACATATCTCCTTTGTAGGATTGTTCTTTTAACCAACGTCCATGTGCCTCAACAGCAAGAATGAAAGGAGAATCTGAATCCATTTCTACATGGGAATCCAAATATGACCAATAACGTTCTTCCCGTTGTATAAGTACTTCTTCGACTAAGTTATCCTTGGAAGAAAAATGATTATAAAGCGTCATTGTTGCTACATTCGCTTCGCTGATAATTTGCTTCAATCCAACCCCACGAAATCCATGCTCATAAAATAAACGTTCAGCTACTTGAAGTAGTATATCCTTTTTTGTAGATCGACTCATATGATCAACTTCTCCTTTTAGATAGAACAACCTTTCTACATTTAGAGTATCAATTTCCTGTACTAGCGTCAAATATTTCCTTAAAAATAGGCTACAACAGGAATCCCTTTTTATTTTCTCGACCTTTCATTAGATAAATAAAGTACTCTAAAAACCCTTAATGGTTGATTACTTTAATTTCTTATGTTAAGAATTAGAAAGGTCGTTCTATATATTTAAATGGAATACTTCAGGTAATAGGATAGCTGTTTTTAAAAGGGAGGATTTTTTTCATAACGGGAACACATTTATCTTTAATATCATTAAATGAGCTGTTATCCGTTAGCCGATAGAAGCATGAAGTATTATATAAGTTTTGAAAGGGGAATAATTTGTGATTAAAGTTGGAAAAGTATTTTGGATATCTTTGTTTATTTCAGCTATTTTTGTTCTATGGGGAGTGATAGCACCATCTAATTTAGAGCTAATTACTTCTGAAGTTCAATCGTTTTTGACTTCACAATTTGGCTGGTTCTATATTGTTTCTGTCGCTATATTTTTAATTTTTTCTATCTATCTTATTTTTAGCCGCTTTGGGAAGATGCGGTTAGGGAAAAAGGAAGATAAACCAGAATATAATAAAATAACATGGTTCGCTATGTTATTTAGTGCAGGAATGGGTATAGGAATTATATTCTGGGGAGCTGCGGAACCTCTTGCTCACTTCGCGTCACCTCCTGAAGCAGAACCAGAAAGTGTGGATGCTGCTAAAAATGCTCTTCGTTTTTCTGTGTTTCATTGGGGGTTACAAACTTGGGGTATCTACACAGTTATCGCATTAGCTATCGCTTATTTCAAGTTTAGAAGAGGTGCACCCGGACTAATTAGTTCTACCTTTCAGCCTCTACTAGGAGAGAAAACAAACGGCTGGATTGGAAATGTTATCGATATTATTGCAGTATTTGCCACTATTTTTGGAGTTGCAACCTCTCTCGGTTTGGGAGCTTCGCAAATTAGCGGTGGGGTATCATTTGTTACTGATATAGAAAATACGTTTAGTACCCAGCTCATTATTATTGTTATTGTAACGGTTTTGTTTATGTTCTCGGCTTGGTCAGGGATAAGTAAAGGAATCAAATACTTAAGTAATACCAATATCATTTTGGCAGTGTTACTTCTTGGTTTAACTTTAATCCTTGGACCAACCACATTTATACTCAATACGTTTATTTCTACTTTAGGAGACTATGTTGAATCATTCGTATCACTTAGTTTTCAAACAGGGTCATTTGATGATAATTTTAATGGTTGGGTTCAGCAATGGACTGTTTTCTATTGGGCTTGGTTTATTGCATGGTCTCCCTTTGTAGGAACCTTCATTGCTCGTATCTCTAAAGGAAGAACCATTCGAGAATTTGTAATTGGCGTATTGTTTATCCCAACTATTTTTTGTGCGTTATGGTTTGTTGTTTTTGGTGGATCTAGTCTATTTCAAGAAATAAATGGCATAAATACTGGTCTGACGGAGTTAGCCCAAGAAGAAACATTATTTGGTTTATTCGAATCATTCCCATATGCCCCAGTATTAACCATCGTCGCCATACTATTAATTAGTACCTTCTTTATTACGTCTGCCGATTCTGCAACCTTTGTTTTGGGCATGCAAACGACAAACGGTAGTTTAAATCCGCCTAACAAAATAAAAATGATATGGGGCGTTATCCAAGCAGCAACTGCTTCGGTATTACTCGCATCTGGCGGACTGGGGGCATTACAAACAGCATCTATTGTCTCAGCATTTCCTTTCGCCTTTATATTGCTGTTTATGATCGTGTCTCTTGTTAAAGCATTAAAAGAAGATTATAGGAAGGAATCCAATACCAAGCAATAAGCAAATGATTTAATAGAATGAGCAAGATAAACGCAACTAGCTCCTCTGGAGTAGTAATAGTTTGTTATGAAGAAATAGGAAAAAGCCCAATTTTTTCGATAAGAATGTAGGGAATTGGGCTTTATTCTTGGAAATCCTTAACGTAGTAAATCCATATTCTCCTAACAACATCTGGAAAATACATTCCTAACCTTTCGCAAATAAATATCATTTACACTCGGAAATTACTCGACGATCTCAACCAGTGAATAAATCGATGGTGAATAAGAATGTTATGAAAGAGTTAATTAAATAACTATACTAATACATAACAAGAAGTTCCGATAAATCCCGTACTAAAAATATCAAGTAAGGGATCATTTTTAACGATACTATGTACTTGTAAAGGGAGGGAAAAGGATGTTACAAAAATTCAATAGTTTAATGGATTACATTGAAACGCATTTAACGGATGACATCTCTGAACAAGATATATCAAAAATTGTAGGGATATCTAATTACCATTTTAAAAGAATGTTTTCATATATGGCTGGAATGTCATTGAATGCGTATATCAAAAACCGAAGATTATCCGTTGCAAATGTTGAATTAATAAACGGAGAAAAAGTGACAGATATAGCCTATAAATATGGATATCAATCTATAGAAGGATTTTCAAGAGCCTTTCGTGAATGGAGTGGTTTTTTACCATCAGAAGTAGCTAAAAATAAAATTCAAAAATCATTTCCCAAATTTACATTCTTTATAGATATAAGAGGAGGAATATCGATGGAATTCAAAATGGAAGAAAAAGAGAAGTTCAATATTGTAGGTGTATCGAAAAGAGTACCCATTCAATTCGAAGGTGAAAATAATGCTATCTTGGAATTAGCCAAATCCATTACCGAACAACAAAGAAATGAAATGCATCAATTAGCTGATTTATATCCTCACCACGTTTTGAATGTATCTTATGATTTTGATGATGGTTACTTGGAAGAAAAAGGTTATTTAACGCATATGATTGGGTTTGCAACTACAAAAGAAAATCCATTCGATGATCTAGAACAGATTTCTATTGATAAAAGTTTATGGGCAATTTTCCCTAATCAAGGACCATTTCCTTCTACACTGCAAGAAACGACTGCAAAAATTTATTCTGAATGGTTGCCTTCATCAGATTATCAAGTATCCGATATACCTGGCATTTCTTTTACAAAACACGAAGGTTCACCGGAAAATGTATATAGTGAAATTTGGATGCCAGTAAAAGAAAAAAATTAACAATTAACTAGGTTGATTACCATCGTTACAGAAGTGTCATTTCGTAAACCCGCTCGAAATAATCCCTCTGTCTTTATCAAAATCGATATCTTAAAAAGCAGCCGCATGGTTCAATCATGCGGCTACACTTATAAGATACCTCTTAATCATCCGTCATGGACTTTCGAAAACAAACATACGTAAACAATCCTGCACCGATGATCCAAACAGCCAGTATCCCCATTGGCAGCCAGGAGTTAGTATCATGTATTTCAATTGCTTGCATAACTGGAAACATATCCGTAATTTTAATGGCCATACTGTCTTCTGCAAAACCAAACGCATTTAACATCGGTGTGAAACCGAATAGGAATATGACTGGCATCAGGTAAGCGGATGTTGCAGCAAGCGACTTTGAAAATAACCCAATACCGATACCAAGCAGTAAAAAGAACAAAAACAGCAAGATTAATCCAACGAATACCCTGAAGTTCAGAAACGGTTCTATGCCAATAATCATCAATGACACAACAAGGGAAATCAATGTTATGAGTCCAGTGACCAGACTTTTACCTACAATAATATCCAAAAGGGAAGCAGGAGACTGTATCAAACCACGCAATGTCTTTTTCTCATTTTCTTCTGCCATCATGGTCATTATACAGCTTGATGTAACCGTTGAAAATGTCCCTCCAACAATTACATAGCTTAACGCCAGTGGAAGCTTATCTTCACCAATGCCGTCGAACATTAACGCAGTGACAATTGGTATTACCGGTAACACCAACAGCATCATGTTCTTCATGAAATCTTTTATGTCTTTTTCAAATATGGCAGATATACGTTGAATGTTCATCTATACCAGCTCCTTTCCGGTCACTTTTAAAAAAATCTGACCAAGTGTTGGATTATCGGTATGCATTGCTTTTACTTGTCCGTTTGCAATTAAGTCCTTTATTTGATTGGCTTTCTCCGGTTGGTTTTCAATGACCAATTGATCACCATCAAAAGTTTCCACATGAAAAGCATGTGTTGAGTATTTATATCGTAGTGCGGCAGGACTATCTAGTTCCTTTAGTTCGCCATTGTGCAGAAATGCTACACGGTCACATAGTTCAGTTGCTTCCTCCATATTATGCGTTGTCAAAAAAATCGTTGTACCGGCATCATTCAGCTTTTGCAGCCCACGGTGTATATGTGCCATATTGGCGGGATCCAGAGCTGATGTTGGTTCATCCAGAAATACCAGTTTAGGCTTATGGATGAGCGCTTTGGCAAGCAGTACACGTTGCTTCATCCCTTTTGACAGCTTCGAAACCGTTTTGGAACGATCATCTTGCAAATTAACCTCCCGCAGGATGACGTCAATTTGATTCAATGATGCACGATATAATTTACAAAATAATTTCAGGTTATCATAGACGGTCAGCCGCTCATACAACGAGCTATTATCCGATAATATCCCAATCTTAGATTTGAAATCGGATGTATCAAAACGCTCTGAATCGATACCGAGCACTTTCACGTCACCAGTAGTTTGCGATAGTTCTCCGGTTAAAATCTTAACTGTTGTTGTTTTGCCAGATCCACTTGGACCAAGCAACCCAAAAATCTCCCCTTGATTAATACCAAAATTAACATGTTTAATAGCGGTATTTGAGCCAAAAACTTTCTGCATTCCTTTTACTTCAATGATATTTTTCAACTGAAAAACCTCCCTTGATCAACTGCTTCAATCATAGCGGCTGATGCTTGAGGGCACAGTCAAATCCCAATGGAATGTACCAAAAAGAGGGTGAACTGTACTGAATTTCGGTTAAAAAATAACGTTTGAAAGCCCCCTGTACCTGCTATTAAAAATGAACTGTACTCATTTAAGGCTTAATTTCTCTTGAATATCTTGAATTTTGGTTCGCGACAACGGAATAGTCGACTGAATTTTATTATTAATTCTGAGTGAATATGTGTTTTTCGACCATGTAATGATTTCACGTACCTTTTGCAGATTCACAATGTAGGACCGATGACAACGGTAAAAGCCGTAAACCTTCAATTTCTGCTCAACTTCTGCCAGTGTGGCATCCATCGCATATGATTCCTCATTGATGACAATCATCGCCTTTCCATCCTGGCTTTCGATATAGTCGATCTCAGGCGGATCAAATAAAATCATTTTATCATCCACCTTTGCAGAGATCTTGAATAGGTTTGCAGTAGTTGGGAGATCAGTACCCTCCATTTCTGAAGTTACTATGTCCTCTTCATCAATTTCAACTTGCTTCATTCCAGTTTGTTGCAGCTTATATGCAATGTCACCAAGTAACAATGCATGTTCCATGTTGGATACTAAAATGAGTACAGGTGTTGCAACGTCTTTAATTTTTTGAAGCATCGTAATAAAGGTATTAACTGTCCTGACATCAACACCGTGTATTGGTTCATGGAATACCATTGGCTTAACGCCGCTCATATAATATTTTGCAAAATAGATCCGTCGGATTTCCGATTCCGAACACTGATGCAAAGGTTGTTTTGCACAGCTTTGCAGTTCAAACTGTACGAGAATCTCTGGCAACGGCGTGTGACATCCGAACCATTTATGATAAAAGGCGACATTGCTTTCCACCGATATGCGGCTGTACAATCCCTCCTGCTTATCAAAAACCGAGATATTGGAATCGCCGCGAAGGACCCTCATCAGCTCAGCTTGCATATCCGTATCGCTGTAAACAGCTGTCACATGTGAATCGTAGATGGTAAGGGAAAATAAAGGGAGAGCAGCATCGCTTATATTCTCCTGATTAATTGTAAAATCTGCCATTTCAAACATCCTTTCCCTTTCTTTTTACGAAGTTTCAATAAAAGTGACAGCCTGTTACTGGTTCACTTGCTTTTGAAATGGTGGTAAATTTAAAAGAGATTATTTCTACTAAACAATATAGTTCATCGTATTTCACTGTATGTTCTACTAACTTGATATAATGCCATTTTCATTCATCTTAAAACTTCTTATAATATCCATGACCTATATTACTTTTACCATAACAAACCCCTTTAGACAAATAACATCCAAAGGGGTAAAACAGTACCATTATATTTAAAATATAGAAATGCGTTTTATGCATTCCTTAAAGGGGTAGCTGTATTAGGTTGAAGAAGATAGCGTACTTCCTGCAGTTATGGTTGCGCCAATACGGTTTAATGTTCCACTACCCGATTCCCTTCTTTAATCTACTTATCAACTTTAGATCTTCTTTTTTCGGACATAAAAACACCCCTTTGGACAATCATATCCAAAGGGGGGAAACGGATCATATGAGAATAAAGTTACTTAATTTGACACGACACCATGCATATCTTCGTCGCCTTTGCAGACTGTGAATAAATAAAGTTGTTCAATTTTAATAAAGCTATTGATTTCCAGTTCTAATATCTTCAAATAAAGTTAGTAAGAAAATCTGTTTTCCTTACGATTGGGGTCTGTGTAAGAACTTAAAGTATAGTGTAGAAACTTATAATCCTATGTATTATATTAAAATTATTTTTAACATTCCTTTTTACTTAGTAACCTTCATGCTTTTCCTTTAAGATTATTCAATGTTGCTAATGAAGAAAAACTAAATGTTTATCCAGAACAGGCATAGTTCTTGTTTGAACTACGCCGATTTCTGAATAAGGTTTAACACAAATCATTTCACCAGCTTTCATCTAAACCATTCTTCTGTTTACATCATTGAACCTCTAATTTTTTTTATGCATTAAAAGTCGTAACGTTTCTTCAAGGCCTTTTTGGAAGGGAGTTGCAGGAACGGGTCCGATACGTTTTTCGTATTTTTCCCCACTTAAAACAAACCCTTCTTTAGTGAGGTACATAATCTCAACCACTTCCCTCATAAACGGGTCAAACAATCCAATTAAACGAATAATACTTTTATTTAAAGGGATGACTATTTTTCTGTTTCCAGTTACCTTACGAGCAATCTGGATAATTTCCTTACCTGATATCAATCCTGATCCAGGTATATTCCAATTTTCTCCATAAGCATCTTCTTTTTCTGCTATATTTATAATCATCATAGCTGCATCTGGTAAATATACATATTCTCGTGGTGTTGCTAAATTCCCAATAAAAAAGGTAACTTTTTGAGCAGCCATTCCTTCCAAGGTGGGTTGTAAATAAGAATTCTGTGAAGTCACACCATAATAATCCGGTAGCCTTACAATTAATGCTTTTGCATTCTCCCATTTGTTACTAAATATTAATTTCTCAAATTTTACTCGTAATTCACCTTTTTTAGTATGTGGCTGTTGTGGATGATTCTCATCCCCCTTCGCAATTTGATGTCCATAAACATAAATCCCATCTACAATAACAATCTTTTTCCCCAGAATATCTGCTGCTTTCATTACACTTTCTCCAAGCAAATGAAGCTTCCCCTCCATTTCTTGATATTTAACGTTGGCACATTGAAATATAACTTCTGCGTCTCTTGCTGCATCAACAATAGATTGGTAATCGAATATATCACCTATTTTGTATGACAACCGTTGATCAAAATCGTGCTCCTTCATTAATGATTTCAATTTATTTTCGGAACGTCCGAAAGCAATAACTTCGACTTGCCTCTCCAGCAATTCTGAAACGATAACCTGACCTGTTCCACCCGTCGCCCCTAATACAATTGCAGTTTTCATAATCTCATCCTTTTTTAATTAGTGATCAATCAATAAATAACATAGTGTGAAAAAACCGATGATAATTCGTCATCGGTCTTGTTCACCACCAATAAGCTCGGGTAACTCTATGAAAAAGGAAATATTACAGAGCATCCCCCTTGCCATAAAGGTCGTGACTTCCCTTTCCCCGTTTGGTATTCCTTTAGATCGAAACCTTTCTAGTGTATAATTTCTAATATTTGATAAGCCTTTTCTCATTGATTTTTGAATGGACTCTTCCATCACCGATAAACCTATAACCTGTAACGCAATTTCATTGGGATTTGATTCAGACAACTCCTCATACGCATCAATCATTTTGGCAACCAGATTATCTTGGTTAGCCTCAACATTTTCAAAAGTCTGAAGGATTCTTTCAAAAGCTCTATCTAACGCAGCGATAAACAACTCTTCTTTTGTTTTAAAAAATTTAAAGACATAAGGTTGAGAAATGCCCGCCTTTTCTGCAATGAGTGCAGTAGTTGTATTATAGTAACCTCTTTTTGCAAAAACTTCCAACCCTGCTTCAAGAATATCTTCCTTACGTTTTTCTTTTTTTGGTCTAGCCATACGGAAACACCTACTCATGTTTATTTATTGATTGATCAATTACATAATAACTAACATGAATACCGAATGCAACTATATGCTTCAAATCTTTAGGGAAAGAAATTTGTATAAAAAGAAGTAATTATGCTCACACTTTGTGTATTTTCTATCTAAGATCTAGCTTAATTGTGCAATATGGGATTTCTTCTTTTGTCTTATTTTCAAAAGGAAAGTTTCTGGAAAAAATAGTGAATATCCGTTTGAGCGAATTTACAAACCAATTTCCCCGGCACTTCTGCTGCTTTTTTAGTCCGAATTCGGTAATCTTAGTCGCCTGACCTCGCTTTACATTATGACATTCAATCACGACTTCTTCCATGATCTCCTTGTAGTTGACGGACATCTCTGTTTCCAGAGCAGAATAAAAACCTACGCGCGCGTTTAACAGTACGACTTTCTTATCTTTCATAAGCTGGCCACCGAACATCCTCATTATATTTAAATGTAAACTCTGCAGTAAACACGTAGTCTCTTACAGAAAAGGAGCATTCAAAAACGAGAATACTTTATTAAAAGTATTATAACGTTTGGAAAAATTTGTACTTAAGATGATGATTCTACAATGATAATGATTCAGTTCCCAATTGCGTTCACATAACCATTTCAAAGTTCACATGACTTAAAATATATAGAAAAACCATAGGCTCTTCACATATATGTATTTCAAATTAAACACTTAGCTATTATTTTAATTGATGGGGGATTTTTAAGTTTTTTTTAAAGAACTTTACTTCACGTCTACAGTAACTGTAATAAGAAAATATTTACTTTTATTAAACAAAATGGAATAGCATTAGGTTATTTCAATCCGTATTGCCGACTTATTCAACAAGCCTTTTAATATTTTGTATATCCTTTTCACTCATTTGAGATCGTAAGCTATTATTAATTACCATTTGCATTTCATTAAAAAGTTCTTCTCCTTTTTTCATGAGAAAGATATCCACTGATCGTTTATCAATTGCATCCGTTTGGCGTTCAACTAACGACTCGCCTCGATGTTGTTCCAGTCTTGTAACTAAGCGTGATAGAGCACTATGACTAAGGCCCACTTTTGAAACTAAATCTGATAACCTCATCTTCTTTTGTTCTGATTGTACCAAGTAATACATAAGATAAAATTCTTTAATCCCTAATTGGAATTGATCTTGAAGTGTATAATCCATTGATTTCAGTATACGGTCGTGATATTTTGTCAGATTAATCCAAGCATTAAACAACTCATTATTATTCATGATAATAACCCTTTCCAATTCTTTTTATTGACATCATTATATCATAAGTTATATTATATGCATGTGCATACAAATGTTTTTTTAGTTTTTTCCCTGAACTAGAATATGATATTTCATGCGCAAACATATGAAAGGAGTGAGAACAAAAATGAATGTGAAATATTCAAGTCTCTTTGAACCATTTACGTTTAAATCTGGATTTCGTCTAGACAACCGCATAATTATGGCACCAATGACAACTCAATCATCATTTGAAAATGGCATGGTCACCACAGATGAATACCTTTATTACAAACGAAGAGCAACTGGCGTTGGTATGGTCATTACTTCTTGTGCTCAAGTGATGGAGAACGGAAAGTTTCCAGGTTCACTTAGTGTGTCTTCAGACAAACACATCGAAAGTCTATCTAAATTAGCTGAGTCAATAAAGAGTTGTGGAACGAAGGCTATTTTACAGATTTTTCATGTTGGGAGAATGGGAATGAGCGCAGCAATTGGTGAACAAACGGTAAGCGCCAGTGCTATACCTGCCCCCCGAAAGGATGCTGAGACACCAAGAGAATTAAGCACTGAAGAAGTTCATGAAATGGTTAAGGCATTTGGAGAAGCTACTCGAAGAGCAATTGAAGCAGGATTTGATGGTGTTGAAATTCATGGAGCTAACACTTATCTAATCCAACAATTCTTTTCTCCACATTCTAATCGCAGAAATGATGAATGGGGCGGAACATTAGAAAAAAGAATGAGATTTCCTTTGGCAGTGGTCCAATCAGCAAAAGAAATGATTGACACTTATTCCAAAAAGCCATTTTTGTTTGGATACCGTATTTCCCCAGAAGAGATTGAAGAACCGGGCATTACCTTAGATGATACCCTTGCATTAATGAGCAAACTTAAAAAAGAAGGCTTAGATTATATCCATGTATCTGTTGGAGATGCGCAGCAGTCTTCCATTCGAAATAAAGAATCTAAGGATGCCGTACTAGCCAATATTCAAGAAGAAATTGGACAAGATATACCTTTGATAGGCGTTGGTAAGATTCAAACTCCTGATGATGCTTTAAACACTCTGGAACTTGGGCTTCCATTAGTAGCCATTGGCAGAGGATTACTCGTTGAGCCAGATTGGATACGCAAAATTAAAGATGGTAATGAAACCTCCATTCGTACTGAAATCAAACCAAAAGATTATAAAGATTTATGTTTCCCTGATGCGATGTGGGAATATGTTCAAAGTCGACCTGGCTGGCTGCCTTTTTCTGAAAGCAATCCTAAAAAATAAGGAGTTTTTCTGTTATGAGTCGTTTATTCAGCCCATATACAATTAAAAATCTAACATTGAAAAATCGTATTGTTATGTCTCCGATGTGTCAGTACTCAGTCACTAAAGAAGATGGTGCCCCAAACGATTGGCACTTTGTTCACTATGTTTCAAGAGCGATTGGAGGAACAGGTCTAATTATTATGGAGATGACTAGTGTTACCCCCGAGGGGCGTATTACAAATGGAGATCTTGGTCTTTGGTCTGATGAACAAATACCACATTACCAACGACTTGTTAATGAATTAAAAAAGTACGACACCAAGGTTGGAATTCAAATTGCTCATGCAGGCAGAAAAGCAGAAGATGCCGTTCAACCTGTAGGAGCTTCCGATATACCTGTAGAAGTATTACCAGAGGAAACCATGAATGGTGAACTTAGCCCCCCAAGGGCTTTAACAAACCAAGAAGTGAAAGAAACCGTTCAGAAATTTAAACTCGCTGCTGAAAGAGCTATAAAAGCAGGTTTTGATACAATTGAATTACACGGCGCTCATGGTTATCTCTTGCATCAGTTTATGTCACCAAGCAGCAACAATCGTACAGATGAGTATGGGGAAGACCTAGCGCTCTTTGGGGAAGAAGTTATAAAGGCGGTCAAAAGTGTAATGCCAGCAGATATGCCACTAATCATGCGAATGTCTGCTATTGAGTATATAGATGGGGGCTATGACTTACCATACTCTATTGATATGGCAAAACGTTTTAAAAAAGCTGGTGTAGATGTTTTTCACGTTTCAAGTGGTGGGGAAGGGCCCCCCGGAGAACGTAAACCACAAAATACGCCGGGTTATCAAGTGCCCTTTGCACGTGAGTTTAAAAAACAATTAGACCTTCCGGTTATCGCTGTTGGTAAATTAAGCAGCCCAGAACTGGCAGAAGCAACCATTTCAAATGGAGATGCAGAACTTGTGGCCATTGCAAGAGGCATGCTTAATGATCCTTATTGGAGTTTACATGCAGAAAAGAGATTAACTCATAAAGTAAACTCACCTTTTCAATATTCAAGAGGAATAAGATAAGAAATAAGTTTCACTTCATTTTTGGTACTATGTTCTTTCTTTATCTGCTTGACATATCGAGAAATCCAGATATACAATTATGTTTATGGAACCTATTCGTGTATTTAAAGCATTATCAAATGAAACTCGACTTAACATTTTGAAGTGGTTGAAGGAACCAGAGAAGCATTTTCCTAAACAAGGCGCTCATCTACCAAAGGGGGTAAGTATCAAAGGAGGAGTATGTGTAGGAGATATTCAGGAAAAAGCTAAAGCTTCTCAATCTACGGTTTCCCAATACCTAAATATGATGCAGAATGCAGGAATCCTGGAATCTGTTCGTTATGGTCAATGGACCTATTATCGGCGAAATGAAGAAATCTTATCTCGGTTAGCTGAATATTTTAAAACGGAAATCTAAATTGATTGTAGATTTCTGTTTTTTTTACAAATCGATATATCGGTTATTTTAGATATTTAAATATAGGGATTAAGGAGGATGTTATGTCATGCGTTACTTAGCATATATTTTAGCCGTATTAGCAGGGACAGCACTTAGCTTCGAAAGTGCAATATACGGTCAACTTGGAGAAACAATAGGAGAGCTGGAAACCAGTTTTTATAACTTCTTTATGGGTACTCTCATCATGGGATTATTATGGTTATTCTTTGGGAAGGGGAAACTTTCCTATACGATGGAAGCACCAAAATGGTCACTTCTTGGCGGAATCTTAGGAGTCGTATATTTAACAGCTATCGTTATTAGTGTGCCTTTTGTTGGTGTTGGTATAACGATGGTTACAGTAATTATCGGTCAACTGATTATGAGTATGGTTATTGAACATTTTGGTTGGCTTGGTATTCAGCAAACCAAAATTAATAAAGAAAAAGTATTTGCAGTTATTTCCATGATAATTGCCCTTATATTAATTAACTAGGAGGTCTAATAATGGATATATTAATGATTCTATTTACCTTATTAGCTGGTATCACATTAAGCGCACAATCATCCGTCCATGGAACATTCAGCCGGAAAGCCGGAACAATTGAAACGACGTTTTTAACCATGTTAACTGGGTTAGTATTTCTGACAATTATTATTATATTTTTCGGTCAAGGTAATGTGCTCCGGATACTTTCGGCACCAGTATGGCAGTTAAGCGCTGCATTCTTAGGTACGGCGTTCTTACTTCTCTCTGTCATAGCTGTTCCAAGAATTGGGGTCATAGCGACCAATGTTGCCGTTATCAGCGGACAGCTTTCAATTAGTATGATTATTGATCATTTTGGCTGGTTCGATAGTTTAGTAATACCTTTAGACTGGAAGCGGCTTGTTGCACTACTATTTATGATTATTGCTATTTATTTCATTTACAGAGGAAATAAACGCTCTAACATGGAAACCAATTCTTGAATTTTAGACGTTTATTCAATTAAACTGGACCGGTTTGAATTATAAATGGTCAGCCAGAAATTTCTGTTTGCTCCTCTGTCCATTTATTTGAGCATTTCGACATGTTATTCCTCCAAATAAAAATATAAGAAAAGCTGTTACTATGATTAACTCATAGTAACAGCTAAAGTAAACAACTTTATTTCCAGTCTATAGCAACTTTTTTATAAACAGTTAACCTTACTCCACTGTCACACTCTTTGCTAAGTTACGTGGTTTATCTACGTCACAGTCACGGTGAAGTGCAGCGTAATATGCTAACAACTGCATTGGCACAACACTGACGAGTGGTGTCAATAATTCATGCACCTGTGGAATGACAAACGCATCTGTATCTTGCTCTAATCCTTTCATGCTGATAACCATATCATTGGCTCCACGGGCAACTACTTCTTGCACATTACCACGAATGGAATAATTTACGTTCTCTTGTGTTGAAATGGCAATCACAGGTGTACCTTCTTCAATTAGAGCAATTGTTCCATGCTTCAATTCTCCTCCAGCAAAACCTTCTGCTTGAATATAGGAGATTTCTTTTAATTTTAGAGCTGCTTCCATACATACATAGTAGTCTGTACTACGACCAATGAAGAAGGCATTACGGGTCTTGCTTAAATAATCACGAGCCAATTCTTCAATTGTTTCTTTTTGATCGGTTAGTACTTCCATTGCATTTGCAACGATGGCTAGCTCCTGCATTGGATCGAAATCTAATTCTAGGCATTTTGCTTTTGCAGTATCTACTGCTAAAATAGCTAGCACTGCAATTTGTGCTGTATAGGCTTTTGTTGATGCTACAGCAATCTCTGGTCCTGCATATAAATTCAACGTGTAATCTGCTTCACGAGAAAGGGTTGATCCTGGTACATTTGTAATCGTTAATGCTGGATGTCCCATTTCTTTAATACGTACTAATACTGCACGACTATCTGCTGTTTCTCCACTTTGTGAAATAAAAATAAATAGTGGTTTCACTGATAGTAATGGCATATTATAGGAAAATTCACTAGCGATGTGAACTTCAACTGGAATATTGGCTAATTTCTCAATGAACGCTTTTCCAACTAAACCAGCATGGTAGCTGGTACCTGCTGCAATAATATAAATACGATCGCAGTCTTTCATTGCCTGTCGTACGTTTTTATCAAGCTTTAATTCACTATCTTCCGTTTGGTATTCATTAATAATTTTACGCATAACAAATGGTTGCTCATCGATTTCTTTTAACATGAAATGAGGATACGTTCCTTTTTCAATGTCACTAGCATCAATTTGCGCTGTATAAGGTTCACGTTCTAATACCGTACCACTTAAATCTTGGATTTCAACTTGATCACGATGCACAAGAACTATTTCTTGATCATGAATTTCCAAGTATTGATCAGTAACTTTCAATGTTGCCATCGCATCACTTGCAACTACGTTAAATCCATCACCTAAACCTACTAATAATGGACTCTTGTTTTTTGCAACATAGAAGGTTTCTTTATCTTTATTATCAATCATACCAATAGCATACGATCCTTTTAATAAGCCCATTGCTTTGCGGAAAGCCGCTGGTGTGTCACCTAATTCAGCAAATAATTTTTCAATTAGTTGAACAACAATTTCCGTATCGGTTTCACTTGCAAAGTCAACATCACTTAAATAAGCATCTTTAATTGCTTGATAATTTTCAATTACTCCATTATGAACAAGTGTGAATCTTCCAGACGCGCTTTGGTGCGGGTGTGCATTTTCTTCACTTGGCACACCATGTGTCGCCCAACGGGTATGGCCGATTCCCATTGTTGCATGAATTGAATGATCTACGCGCTCTCTAAGTGTTGCAATACGTCCTTTTACTTTAAAAAGGTTGACACCATTTTCATTAAGCATTGCAATACCTGCTGAGTCATAGCCACGATATTCTAGTTTTTGTAAACCGTCTAATAAAATTTCCTTTGTATCATTTTGTCCGATATATCCTACTATTCCACACATGTTTGTGGCCTCCTTATTCAAGGGGCAGACAAACGATCCAATAAATTTGGTTATAGGGGCGCTGTTCTGCCCCTTTCTCGTGATTGTTGTATAATCATCTTGCTCATTTCCTTTGGCCAACAAGTTGCCTTGTTGTTTTAAGAAACAGCATAACAATTGAGATGTACAATCGGGAGGCACCCGCCGAATACTCGATAACCTCCAACCTCGTCAACTATTTTCCCACCGTTCGGCAAAATAGTCCTGGCGCTTTATGAACCGAATAAAACTTCGCTAAAGCTCCTTTCTATTTTTAAATCATCCTTAATAGGATACACCACATTTTAACCCTAATTCCCAAATTCAGTCAATCCTTTTTTGTGGTGTTTCATTTTAATATATGTTTACAAACATGTAATGTTCATGAAATAGACACAAGGAAAAGCACCTCGATAGAAGTGCTTTTACCAAAACTGTTTATTTGCTTTATATAGCCGTACAGTTAGAAAAGGAGCAACGATCAAGAGAATACTGCCTATTATGAGGATCGTTATCCAAAGCGAAAATGGATTAAAACTTAAAGCACCTCCATAAAAGAGCACCGTCGTTGCGCCTAGAATAAGGAATAATAAAGCCGTTAGAATAATGTACACAGAGAGCACGCCATGAACATATAGCAAATTACGGTTACGCTTAATAATACCTTCACGGATTGGATAACACTTCAACTGAACCGCCGGTTTTTCATTGGAAAGAATGAACCAATTCCCTTGGCAGCATACTTCTTTCCAACCATCATGAGATATGCTGGCAGGTAAAGAATGCACTTCTGATTTGGCATATCCAATATGATAATGAATGGATTGGGGATCGTTTCCAGCTTCAAATAAAAATAAGCCTTTACTCGGATGAATCTCTGTTAATTGATACCCTGATAAGGCCTTGTTATTTAGCCAGCTTTCTGTTCTCTTTACATCATAACTCCAAAATGGCCTGAAGATTCGTTTCATCTAAACTTAACCTCCTTCCTTTGCCAAACTGTTGAAGTTACTTCCCCCTTTATTCATTTATATGGCATGGTTTGCCGAAAAATTACATTTTTTGAAAGGGTAAATTAATTATTGTATTGATTTATTTCTACGGGATCGATTAAATCCGTATCGGTAGGTACATATCCCAATTTTCTGCCCATCGAAACAATTTGCCCTTTATGATGAAATTCATGCGTCATTATATGCGTAACTAACCAGAGATTAGTAAATTCCACTTCCTCTTCATGCCATGGTACCGTTCCTGCTATTTTGGTATTCCATCTTCCCTTACTCGACTTGATAAATTCATAAACAAGTTGATCCACTTCTGTAAAGACTGTTTTCATATCCGCTGGTTTTGTTATTTGTTCCGGTGAAACATGTTTCACCTCCCGCTTCCATGCAAATCCCTCTAGCCAAGCATGGTAACACATAGCAGCATGTAAATGTGCATGCTTCATAGAGCCCCACCCAAAATCCTCTAACTCCGTTTGAAAGTCCTTAACAGATATATTCTCAAGAAAATCAAATAATTTTTCTCTTGTCATTCGTACCCAATCATATTGTTCTTTAATCAAATCCATTGTTTATATCTCCTTATCTAACATATTTGCTAAAAAACACAGGAACCGTATCCCTGTGTTTTTTGGCACAACTACCCTTGATGTTTTTGTAGAAAATCAAGCATGCGTTGATAAACCTTAATTTCATTTTCTTTTTTAGAAAAGCCATGCCCTTCATCCTCTAAGACAAGGTATTCGACGTCACGGCCTTCCTTTTCTAATTTGGCTACAATTTGATCAGACTCTTCTTTTACTACACGGGGGTCTTTAGCCCCTTGTATAACAAGCATCGGCTTTTTCATTCCATCCAAATAGGTTACCGGTGAGTCTTTAATAAACCGCTCTTTATCACGTTCCGGATCCCCTAACCAACGATCCATAATCGGTTTCCAATGAGGAGGAACCGATGTAACAAATGTAAATAAATCAGACGGGCCAAAGATATCCACTACTGCCTTAAAGTATTCTGGATGGCGCCCATGTAATAATAACGCCATATATCCACCGTAGCTGCCGCCTACCAAAAATAGTTTGTCCTGGGAACTAATATTATTTTCAAATAGCCATTCAATTCCAGCGATACAGTCTAAACGAGGACCTTCTCCCCAGTCTTGTTCAACCATTTTCACAAATGAGGAGCCGTATCCTGAACTCCCGCGGAAATTAGGTGCGAATATAGAATATCCACGATTTAAAAAGCATTGAAACATCGATCGAAACATCTTTCTTTCAGAAGCTTGTGGTCCACCATGCGGCCAGAATATGGTATGGCCGTTATCATATTCCGGATGTGCTTTAAAGAGGAGTGCTTCGATCTTCATTCCATCAAATGACGCATACGAAACAACTTCCGGATCGACCATAGCATCATTACTTACTCCTAGCACAGGATTATTTGTTAACCGTTTCCACGTTTCTCCATCGATAGATTGATAGATATTGTGCGGAACAGTAGCACTTCTTCCTAAAACATAAAGGGAACCCGATTTCGTTACTTGCAATTGGTCAATCACATCTACTGGCGCATCCAATGCTTGCAACTGCTTTGTCTGTAGATTATAACGATATAATTGATCAATTACACCTTTCTCTGTTATAAAATAGAGGGTTTCTTTGTCTTTATTCCATTTCAATGTTTGGATGCTTTCTTGATCAACCGATATGATTTGTTCAAAGTCCTCAGTCTCCAAGTCAAATTTCGCCACATAACTATATTCGCTTTCATAATCTGTTATAAAATAAATGGTGGAATTATCGACAAAGATAGGATCAAATACGACATGTACCTTATTTGGATCAGGTGTTAAATGTAATGTCTTATTCCCCACCTTTACAACCCCTGTTATATAAGTATTGGCAAAAACCCGCGTATAAACAAAGCTATTCTCATCATCAGAAACTGCCGCTAATTCAGTTGGAGAAAGATCTCCCTTATTAATTAACTCATCCTTCCCATCTTGCAGATGCCGAATATGTGTATTCAAAAATGAAGGATTGCCAACGGAAGTTACATAATAAAGTCGTTCCCCATCCCCACTTAGGTGGGCAAAGAAATATTTTTCATTTGGATCACCGGTGACTAATGGCTGAGGTAGCCCTCCTTCCATAGGTAATGCATAGATTTGATGATTTTCATCGCCAGCTTTATCAAATCCAGCTAATACAAATCGATTCTCGGAATCAAACTTAATAAAGCTGCATGATTCATCGTGATGGGCAAATAAATACGGGAATTCATCAGGCAAATCCATTGCCCATAAGTTCATCTTTCCATTTAAATTCGTACTAAACACAAGGCGTTTTTCATCATTACTAACTGAAAAATTAGTAATGACATAAGTTCTGAAAAACTGCTCTACGGTCGGCTTTGGAAATTTGATCCTCATCACTCTCCCTTCGGTTATTAGCAAATTCGAATTAGTCTTACTATTTACAGTCCAATTATACCTTATGACCTAGGCTAATACTATAGAATATAATTAATTAGATGTAATCTGCCTATAAACAAAGAAAGCTGTAGAAAATAAATTTCTACAGCTCTATACCTTATTCAATTTTCCCATCTCTTATTGTTACGATGTGGTCTGCAAACGACAACACGCGTTCATCGTGAGTCACCATAATTCCTGCTTTATTTCGGTTTTTAATTTCATCTGCAAGTAGTTTGACAACCTCCTGTCCCCGCTTTGAATCAAGACTTGCTGTCGGTTCATCAGCAAGAATTAACTGCGGATCATTCATGAGTGCACGGGCAATTGCTACACGCTGACGTTCTCCCCCAGATAGTTCATTTGGAAAATTGTTCATCCGATGCTTTAAACCAAAGTGTGCAAGTAAATCATTTCCGTGCTTCTTCCCTTTTTTTGCAAGTACTTGAATAATGTTTAATTGATCTTTGACTTTCAAATAAGGTACTAGATGAGCAGCTTGAAAAACAAATCCGATTTTATCAAGACGTCGTTTGGTTACTTCCTTGGAAGAAAGACCAGCAATATTTTCTCCATCTAACAGTACCTTTCCGCTTGTTGGTGATAATAGTGCACCGGCAATAGATAGCATGGTACTTTTACCTGAACCTGAGGGGCCAACAATTGCTATAAATTCACCAGCTTTCACTTCTAATGATGCATTATCTAATGCTTTAAATTCATTCGGTCCGTCTGTATATGCTTTGGTAATATGATCTAAAATAAGTGTCAATATGCAGCCCCCTCAATAGCTTCTATTGGGTCAATTTGAATTACCTGATAAAGAGATACAATGGCTCCAATCGTGGAAACAACTATGATAATGATTGCAGGCTGAAGCATTGTCTCTAATTCTAATGTAAATGGCATATCGGCTGGAAACAGGGCACCAATACCAAAGGTAACGACTACTGCGATACTAATGCTAATAAGTGACAATAGAATGACCTGACCAATTAACCCACGAATTAAGTACATGCTTTTCGCACCTAAAGCTTTTAAGACGCCAAATTGTTCCCGCTTCTGTAAGGTCATCACATAGAAAAACACTGCTAGAACAAAAGCAGCAATAACATACAAGAAAATAATCATCATATTTAAGGATGCTTGTTCTTGGGAATAACTAGGAATCCCGTTTAATGCTGTCTCTTTCGTGATGACTTCATAGGATCCATCCGTATTAGCTTCACCTTGGACAGCAACAGCATTGAACTGTTCTAATTCATCATTGCTAATAAAGACAACAGGTGTATGGCTATAGCGTTGATCTGCCGTAAATCCTGTAACCGTATAAGATGTATTCTCTTCAACTTGTAATTGATCTCCTAATCGAACACCTTCTTGCTTCAAGGTAGCATCAGCTAATACTTCATCCGCCTTTTGAGGAAACATTCCCTCAGCAACATCCGGCATTAAAATTCCATTACGCTCGGTTGCAAATAGAGCAATATCAATTTGCTGATCAGCGTCATTTATGGTTGTATTCATCATGCGAATTGCAAGTGTACTGGCATTATTGTTTCCTCCTTGAGCTTCTATCATTTTTTCTCTTTCATCAGCAGGAATAAATGAATTACCAATCTCCCCTTCAGCTCCTTCTTCTATAATCAGAGCATCTGCTTGAAGGTCTTGAATTACTGAGGCATTATCCGAAGATAGCCCTTGTGCCAATCCAGAAATAATAAAGATAAGGCTTGCAGTTAACACCATAATTAGCCCAATTAAAATATATTTTGTCTTTGCAAATAGTAATTCCCGAATTGCAAGAAACATTTGATTCCCTCCTCTACTGTCCCTACTATAACTCCTTTATATGAACAGAAGATGAACGAATCATTACTATTGCGGGAGTGTTATCGTAACTGTTGTCCCTGAAGCAAGTTTACTATCCACTATAATCGTTCCTTGATGTATTTCTACTATTTTCTTTGTAATGGATAAACCTAGCCCCGTTCCACTTTCTTTTCTTGTTCTTGCCTTATCCACCTTATAGAAACGATCAAATATTTGAGAAAGGTCCTCTGCAGCAATGCCGATACCTGTATCCGTCACAGTAACCTCTACTTCAGACTTTGTCTTTTCTACAGCTATGGTTATCGCTCCTTCTTCTGGTGTATAGCGAATTGCATTTGTCATCACGTTCATCCAAACTTGATGCAATAGTCTTGGATCACCATTTATAATTGTTTTCTGCACCTTCCATTCTACCGTTAACTCCTTCTGACGCCACTGCCATTCCAACGTAGACAAAACATCCCTCAGCTGTTCTTCTAACTCAAAAGGAGTCCGTTCTATTTTCTCATCTTCTCGATCAAGTTGAGATAGTGTAAGTAATTGTCTACTAAGGATGGACAATCGCTTGCTTTCCTTTTCGATAATAGCTAAATAGTGGTCCCTTTCATCCTTCGTTAGATTTGCTTCCTGAAGCGCTTGCGAAAAACCTTGAATTGAGGTTAATGGTGATTGAATTTCATGTGAAACATTTGATACAAACGCTTGCCTTCGTTGCTCCGTTTGTTGTAAACTTTTACTCATTGTTGCAAAGTCTTTTGCCAATTGTCCAAATTCATCTTTACGCGTAACTGGGAGTTGTAAATGGTAATTACCAGCAGCTACCTTATTCGTAGCTTCTTTCAATATTTGAATTGGCTTTACAATCCAACGTGTACTAATAAGAACAAACAAAAAGCTAAGAATAAGGATTAAGCCAATAATTATAGCAAAGAAAACACGCATTTCACCAAATTGTTGGGATGCGTACGGGCGTACAAACAACGCGTAATTTTGCTGGTTTTCATTAATAGGAACACCTATTGTATTGGAAAGTGTATGATCAAAAAAGCCAGTTATAAATAGACGCCAGGGGTAGTTAGCGATACCATGATATACCTCACCTGCAAGTACATCCTTAATAACATTCGAAGGTAAATCCTTCGATTCGAAGGATTTACCAAACGCCTGCGTATCACCATTATTATGCACTAAATAAAAAGAATAACCTAAATCCGTAACCTCCGTTAAATAGTCGTCAATCGACTGCTCACTGCTGTTGTATAAGTCCACAATATTCTTAGCAATATGCGTAACTTTCTCATCATTTTGCGGTTTTAAAACATATTGATAGTAACCATTACTTACGACAAATGCTATGACTGCACTTGCTATCATAATAAGTATGGTGGTTACAATTATTCGAACGTATAGGGTTCGCATTCATATACTCCCTCCATACCTCTATTCCACGATATCTAACTTATAACCACGTCCACGTATTGTCTGAATCATAAAATTAGGATGGAGATCTAAAAATCGCTTTCGTAGTCGCTTAATGTGTACATCCACCGTACGATCATTTCCTTCATAATCAGATCCCCAAACCAACTCAATCAGTTTTTCCCTAGAAAAAATTTGATTAGGGTAACTTGCAAGCTGTGCTAATAATTCAAATTCTTTTAAAGGAAGAATGATGACTCCCCCGTTAATATAGACTTCATAGCTTTTTCGATCAATTATCGTATCCCCAACTTGAATTTTTTCATCATGTACCATACGAAAACGCCTGAGCAATGCCCGAATACGAAATAACACCTCTTTCGGTTCAAAGGGTTTTACAATATAGTCATCTGTTCCTGCTATGTACGCTTTTTCTTTATCTGCTATTTCACCTTTAGCGGTAAGCATTATAACTGGAATATCATAACTACTTCTAATTTCCTCACACAACTGATAGCCATCTACTTTTGGCATCATAATATCCACAATAGCTATGCTACATGGAGTTTGTTCTAGCTTGTCCAAAGCTTCTTCTCCATCAATTGCTTCTACTGTTTGATACCCTTCCTTTTGCAGATAGAATCGTAATAGTTCTCTAATATGAGCATCATCATCGACAAGTAATATTGTAACCATTTCCGCGTTTCCTCCTGACATTACTTAGTCTATCCTATCCTAGTTGAATTCATAGATTTTGATAATAAAGTGACTTTTATAAACAATAGTTCAAATTTTTTCTGTTCGATTTGTTAAATTATAGTTATAATTACTACTAAAAGGAATAGGATAACCTGATATTGTCTGTAGATTATAGCAACTGAAAAAGGCCTGTCTTATGCAGGTACAGCACAGGTACAGAGATTCAATCGGTTAGCGTTTTTGATATATACGAGTTAGCAATACTCACCCACGTTAAACATGCCTAGTTGAGAATGTGGTTTTAATGAACAAGCCGATAGTTTCTTAGCCCCATCTTTATAATCATTTATTCTGTACCATTCGTATAAATTGACTGTTTTGCTCATCTCTTATTACTACCCCTAGCTGTGCTAAGTCCTCACGTAATCGTTTCGCTTCTTTTTTTTGATCTTCCCGTAATGCTCTAGATCTTGCATACAAAATTGAATTAACATCCGAAGGCAGATCTCCATTACCTAATTCCCATCGTTGGTAGTAGTTTATATATGGATCTTCGTTTCTAAATGGATATCCATAAGCAAGAAAAACTTCCTTTACATAATCAAATTTTGATTCGACTACTTCTCTATATTTTTCTTCACTTGATAACCCTAAAATTACAAGCTGCTTTCCCTCCACATATATAGCTGATATCTGTTGTTTTTCAAATTTGTCTTGCTTTTCACCGATAATTAGTTCTACCATTCTATCTGACACTTCTACCTTTAAGGTTTCATTAAATACAATAATAATAAATACAATGGCAGCAATAATCCCAAGGATTAACGAAACAATAGATACCCAAAAGTTATTTAACGAGGCGATCAATGAAATGAAATCTTCCAGTGGTACAATCGGCAATGTTAGCACCCAATCTGCTAGCACAGGTATATACCAGCCTAAAATCGCACCGCTTAGAATAGGAAGAATGATAACAATTGCTTTCTCCATACGTTTTAGACCAATAATCGTTTTATCATGGTTCACCGTTTTTCTCTCCTTTACGTAGTCATCTTATGCACCAAATATTTCAATTCGCTAGCATAACGATCTGCATCGAGTTTTGTTTCCGTAGAAAACATATACTCCGAGATAGCGCCTTGAATAATTGTTGTAACAGCATCAATATGAAAAGAAGCAAACACTTTTGATTCCTGCCCCTGTAATAAAATAGCTTTTAATAATTGTCGTAATAAATCATCTTCTTCATTGCCTTCAATAAGATAATATGGAATATGATCTTCGGAACGTGCATGAAAAATAATCTCAATTAAAGCAATCTGATTAGTCCGATGTGTCTTTTGATATAGCAAACTTGCTTCAATAAACATATACAAACGGTCTAAGGGTGCTTTTTTCTCCTGTACTTTCTCATTTATAAATTGCCATTCCTTTTGAATTAAATAATACAATGTTTGATTCATAACATCCTCTTTACCTGAGAAATGATAGGAAATAAGTCCTGTACTTATCTTTGCTTTCTTGGCAATCTTAGCTAAACTTATATGAATATAACCAATTTCTTCGAGCACTTCGATAGCTGCTGTAATAATTTGTTCTCTCCTTGTCTTGCCAATAAAAGATGGTATATCACTCAATGAAAACACCTCTTGTTTATCTATTCATTAGTTGTTTGACTGATCAATCAAATTATAAATTGATATCGTAAACCTGTCAATTCTATCGGTAATAAGAAAGAGGATGATAAATAACCAAAAGAGGTAACCAAAAAGCAAACGATAAAATCGGAATGAAATAAATGCTGATAAACGTGCAGTCAACGTACGTAGGATCCTGTGGGGACAGCACGAACTGAAGATCCCGCAGGAAAGTGTTCTAATGAGGGGCAAGGAAACTGAAACCGTGCCCGTGGAAAGCGAAGTATGTTGACGGTTTTATGTAAGCAAATAATCCGAACGGAATTATCGTTCGGATTAGAATAAGATACCTTTGTCTTCGTCTCTTTCTTTAAATTGATATGGTAAACGGTTGAGTGAGTATTTCTGGGAAATCGATGAATGGATTACGATTCCCTTGAATTTCATATATGGCTCGATTACGGTGTTTCTCATATAAATCAGGGGGGAATTGTTGGTGCCATTCTATTAATAAGTCTATATCAATGCTTTCTCTATGAGATGACTCTATTTCATTAGGGTATCTCATCATAAAATAGAGCATCGCTCTAGCTACTGTCCCCTTCCCATACTCAGGTTCAAATCGTTCTTCCTCTGATTTTCCACAAGCTTCCTCAATTCGCTGACCATCTATTGCATTTGGATTATAATCTAAAAAATCATGGTATGGGTAGTTACTGCGAATAGAGTTACATACTGGATCACACGTAAATAGATGATGGATATCACCACGCATCGGTTCTCGTTCGTTAAACCAAGATTGGGGTACGGAATGCTCGCAATTAAATTTAAGATCCTTACTAATTTGTTGAAGTGTAGATAGGAGGTGTTTCTGATTATGATCGCTAACTAATTTTAACGCTTCCTCACGCTTTATAGAAGTCAAATGATCCTCTAGAATCGTTTCTTCTGGATCCCTTGTTTGCCCAGAATAAATACTTATAAGATTTCCATCGGGTCGCAAATCGACCCAAGGATAAACATATTCACTTGGATCATAACGAACTTGATTATTGTGGGTTTCTTTAATCAGCTGGGTTAATGATTGGATGATCGCATTATAATCGGAAGAATCAAAGTCAATCGTTTTGTAGTACTGATCCATCGTTTGTTGATCCTCTTCTTCATTGTAGTATTCTTTTTCATCTTGCTGGATTAATGCCTTTGCGCTTCTAAGTTGGGAGATAATCTCGTTAATCCGTTGCCTGTCAGTGGTTACAGGTGAGACCTTTTCGCGAGCTTGAGGCGATAAATTCAAATTAATTCCTCCTTAAATTTAATCAGAGCATAGTGGAATAAATTTACTTTTAACTCTATACCACGAAATCACATCTATCAAACAACCTTATCCATAAAAAACTTCCATCGATGAGAAATGGGGATACACAATTATCATGCGTATCCCCATTTGATTACTTCCCTGAAGGATTCGTTATTATTGCTTTACTTGCATCTAAATACCCAGCTCCTTGAGCGTACTCCGGTAAACCGATATCAACAGAGGCTTGAAGCAATTGCTGTTTCATTTCATCTGGAGACAATTCTGGTTGCGCTTGTAATACAAGGGCAGCTACTCCGGCACATATTGGAGTTGCCATGGAAGTACCAGATAAAGAAAAATAATCATTCTCTACTCGACTAGTTTTATTTGTCTTATCAAGAAAAGATCCTGATGCTCGTAAGGAGATTATATCTACCCCGGGCGCTAATAGATCCGGTTTAGATGTTTCTCCACATGTTGGTCCACGGCTTGAGAAAGAGGCGATTTCATCATCACCGCGTTCAACAGTATTTTGGTCACCGATAGCTCCAACAGTTATAACCTTCGAACTAATGGCCGGTGTACCAATGGTTCTTTGATCTGGACCAGAATTCCCAGCGGCTACACAGACAACTATATTGTTTTCCCACGCAGCGTTTACAATTTGCACAAGGGGATCATTACAATCGGACTCATCCGCTTCTGCACCTAAGGATAAGGAAATAATGTCAATTTGGTATTCATCTTTATGGTCAATACACCATTGAATACCGGCAATAATAGTAGAAAGCGAACCTGAGCCCATTTTGTTAAGAACCTTTACACCAATAACTCCAGCTTCTGGAGCGGATCCCTGATACTTACCATCTGATAAAAACCCGTTACCAGCAGCATCCCCGGCACAGTGCGTCCCATGACCATTATCATCATAAGGTTCTGTTTTATCTTTAACAAAATCTTTAAAGGCAATGATACGATTCGTTGGCTCTGTTAAATCCTTGTGAGGCTGCACACCTGTATCTACCACTGCAATATTAACATTCTTACCAGTTAATCCCTGTTCATTTAATTCCCGAGCATGAATAGAAGGAGAAGCAACATCCATTAAAGCTTTGACTTCACGGTCGTAATAAATCTTCTTAATATTACAATCGCTATCCATCAGCTTTTCAATGGCAGAGGCGGTTAAGTTTGCTGAACAACTACATACATTGGGAAATTGGTGTTTCACTTTTGATCGAAGTTGCGGTTTAACAAGTTGATGCACTTTATCTATTTCTGATTTTTGTGAGATTGTATTCTCTTGGTCAAATTCAATAATAACAGGGAACTTCTTTGTTTTTTTCAATATGCCTTCAAGCGGTCGATGCAAGAAACAAGGAGTACGACGCATAGGTTTATATAAATGAAGTAGACTTTGGCGTATTCCTTTGTCGAATTTTGCACTATATTTCCTAGTTAATTGAACCATAGAGAACCCTAACATTCTCTCACCTCCTTTTACTTGATGATTCATTTTATGAACCAACAGCATGGAAGTGGCGGTATTTGTTTAGAAAGTTACTAAATGAGGCGCTTATCTAATAGACTCGTTCATGTGATAATACGACATATTCTTTATAACCAAGGAATGAGCGAGCATTGTTTAATTGATCGTTTATAGAATTAACCATGAACAAGCGAAAAAGAAAAAAGGCTGTTGTTTAATCAACTTGAACGTCCATTTACCGAAACCGAGCGAGCGGATACTATAAACAACAAAAAAAGCTTGTAGAAAACCGCAGGGCTCTCTACAAGCTAAGCACCGCTCTGTTAATAAGAGCAGATCCTTTATTTCCTTATTCCGTTGCTCCAAGTAGCTTTTCAATAACATTAACGATACGAGTTACATATTTGTCGCAATCTTCTTTTGTAGGTGACTCAACCATGACACGGACTAATGGCTCTGTACCTGAAGGGCGCACTAATACACGTCCTTGATCACCAAGTTCTTTTTCAACATCTTCTATTTCTTTAGTAATGTCTGGGTGATTTAATGCTTTTTCTTTATCAGTAACTCTTACATTTTTAAGTATTTGCGGATAAATAGTCATCTCGTCAGCAAGTTCTGATAATGGCTTTCCTGTTTCCTTCATTACATTAACAAGCTGTAATGCGGATAACATTCCATCTCCAGTTGTATTATAATCCAAAAAGATAATGTGACCAGATTGTTCTCCACCCAGGTTATAACCGCCTTGACGCATTTCTTCCATCACATACCGATCACCTACAGCCGTCTTATCACTGCGCATACCATTTTTTTCTAATGCTTTATAAAAACCAATATTACTCATTACTGTAGAAACTACTGTGTTATGGCGTAAAGCACCTTTTTCATTCATATACTTCGCACAAATGAACATGATTTGATCACCATCAACAAGGTTTCCTCGTTCATCTATAGCAATTAACCGATCTCCATCTCCATCAAAAGCCAATCCGACATCTGCATTCTTATCTGATACAAATTCTTGTAGTTTCTCAGGGTGGGTTGAGCCCACACCATCATTGATATTTAACCCGTCCGGGGATGAGCCAATTGAATAAATATCTGCTTCTAAGTCCGCAAATAGATGGGTAGCCAAACTTGAGGTTGAACCATGCGCACAATCAAAAGCAATTTTTAAGCCATCGAAATCATTATCTACTGTGTCTTTTAGGAAGGAAAGGTATTTCTGCCCGCCTTCAAAATAGTCATTGATGCTGCCAATATCAGCACCAGTTGGACGAGGTAATTCATCTTCTCCATCCATTAATGCTTCTATTTCATGTTCCTCTGCATCTGTTAATTTAAAGCCATCTGGACCAAAGAATTTAATTCCGTTATCCTCCACAGGATTATGGGACGCTGAAATCATTACTCCTGCTTGCGAGCTTGTTGCTTTTGTTAGATACGCAACGCCTGGTGTAGAAATAATCCCAACTCGCATCACTTCTGCTCCGATGGAAAGTAAACCAGCTACTAGTGCTCCTTCAAGCATATGTCCAGAAATTCGTGTATCGCGTCCAATAATAATTTTTGGACGTTGCGTTTCTTTTGTTAGTACATATCCTCCAACACGACCTAGTTTAAAGGCTAATTCTGGAGTAAGGTCTTTATTAGCTACTCCTCGCACACCATCTGTTCCAAAATATTTTCCCATGTAGTTTCTCTCCTTTATATCCATTTCCACCGTTTATCAAGCGAAGTAACCCCTATTCGGGTTCACTAATTTCAATCGTAGCTTGTTCGAATTCAGCTTCTACGGATACCTCTTCAGGTCCTTCAACTGAGATAGGAACATCATGTTCCCCTACTTCTAATTCTTCTACATTTATATATGCACGAAAATCTTCATCAGTGAGTTCTTTAATATCTGATGGATTACCCGTTACAGTAATATCCATTTCGGAGTTTGCTGGATCAGCAAATGTTATTTCCTGTCCCTCTGCCAGGGACTCTACATTAATTGGTAAAGCATTAATGGTTTTTGTCTGTTTTAACTCTACCGTTACCTCAACATTTTCGATATCTTTAGCACTTGTTCCATCAGGTAAAGCAAGATCTGCTTCAATGGTACCTGAGTCGGTAATTTCAGATAGATCTATTTTTTCGGTCGAAATTCCTTCAATATTTTCCAGTACATGATTTGTACCGAATAACTCCACTTCTTCTACATTAGCAGAAATTGAAGTTAATTCATAGCCCTTCGGTAGTTCACCGCTTGTCTCCACACTAATTGGTACTTTTTTACTTGGATTATTAATATCGGCAGAGACGACTACATTTTCCGGCTGTACATTTACATTCAATTCATTACCTTGGCTATCATACACATTGACAGGAACTTCTCGATTATTAATTGATTTATCCAAGCCATTTAAATCCACATACGCCTTCACAATACCTATTTTATCAATTACGCTTTGCGCACTTGTAATGGTTACTTTTTGTGGACTTACTTCATAATCACCTAACTCAAATCCTTCAGCAAGCTGATTTTCATGTAAGAAGTCGATATTAACATCAAATTCTTGTGTTGCTTTTTCCTCAATGGTGACTTCAATTCGCTTTGGTTCAATAAATACATCCAATTTTTCAGGTATATCATGCTGCAATTCAACTGTATGATTTCCAGCCTCTAATCCTTGAAGATCCACAAATACATTGAAGTTTCTATTTTTAATTGTTGGAGTTAGTATGGACAAAGATCCCTCCATCGACACAGATACATGCTCAGGTACGCCACTAACGACATATTTATCATTATTGATACGTATATCGACTGGTACCTCATCAATTGTTTCTAAATTCTGTGAATCCCCACCAGATGGGAAAGTTGAATCTGCATTATTTGGTGCATTATTGACTTCTACGGATACGAAAACATAAAATAAAACGGCAAAGGCTAAGGAAACGACACGGACAAACCACTTACTTCTAAACCAATTATCCATTTTTGTTTCCCCTCCATTTTTTTGACTTTTTATCAGGGGCTTTCATACTTAATGATAAATTCTCCCGTAATAGTTCTCGGAGACTTTCCTGATTAAGCTCTCTATGTAGCTCACCATTTTTTGTACAAGATATATTTCCTGTTTCCTCGGATACAACAATCGTTAATGCATCTGTAACTTCACTAATTCCCATAGCAGCACGGTGCCTTGTCCCTAACTCCTTAGAAATAAAGGGACTTTCTGATAACGGAAGATAACAAGCTGCAGCTAAGATATTATCTCCTTTTAAAATGACCGCACCATCATGTAATGGGGTATTTGGAGTGAATATATTTGTTAGAAGCTGATGTGTCAGTTTACCGTTTATCGGGATTCCTGTTTCAGCATAATCACCAATTCCTGTCTCCCGTTCAATGGAGATGAGGGCACCGATACGACGCTTCGCCATGTAATTACAAGACTGAATAATCGATTCTATATTTTGTTCAATAATCTCTTCTTCAGATCTGGAACTCCTTCCAAATATATTCCCTCTACCTAATTGCTCCAATGCACGTCTTAGTTCTGGTTGGAATAAAATAATAATTACGATAAGACCCCAGTCAATTGCTTGACTTGTAATCCATTGGACAGTTTGTAAATTTAGCACAATACTTAAAAGCCATACAGCTAATACGACTGCAATTCCCTTTAAAAGCTGAATTGCTTTTGTACCTCTAATCAGCATGATTAATTTATATAGAACATACCAGACGAGAGCAATATCTACGCCTATCCTTAGAAGCTGTATCAGGTCGAATCCCCCATCAAGCATGATTACACATCCTTCTTCAACAAAATTTCAGTAATACCCAAATTTATCGCATTATAACATTATTATTATAACATAATTTTACCAACAACATGTATGATAACACTCACGAATAATAAAAGTTCACAAAGGATGTAACGCACAAGCTGTGTTTATCGCCAAACTCTGAGCACAGCGGAAAGCTTGTTCCTATAAAAATACGATAAAAAGCTCCACATCTATAGCAAGAGATCTAAAGCATGTAACTATTTTTTTGACAACAAAAAACCTGAATACAAAATACGATTCAGGTTAATCCATTTGAAATTATAATGCAAAAATACGTTGAAACAATTGCTTTAGATTATACCATATCCATTCAAACACCTGATCCACTTGTTTTAATTCTCCATTTACTTCTCCAACAGAAGCCATTAAACCTTCACCTTCTAGAGGCTTTTCAATAAATTTCCCATTTACTAAGGTTACATCTCCATCAATCGTTCCATTAACAATTAAGTTGCCATTTTTAACAAGTAAGTCTCCTTCTACTGTAACGTCCGCTGGAACAATTACAGTATCCCCTTTTATAATAAGGTCTTCTTGTTTTGAGACAACCAGTTGATTATCTTGATTCCAAACAGAAAAAATACCACTAAACATAAACAGGAAGAAGATGGCGGCCGCTGTAATCATTGGATGCGCCTTTAACCATCTTGTATATTTTAATCTTTTTCTTTCTGTAGGAAGTTTTCCCATAACGTTCGCTGTAAAATTGGCAGGGGCTTTCACCTGTTCTGCACTTTGAATAAAAGTTATCGTCCTTTTTAATTCATGAAAATGCTCCTGACAGGCTTCACAAACTTCTAAGTGCTTGCTTAGAGCTTGTTCCTGCTCTTTGGTAATATCCCCATCTAAATAATGATGCATTAGTTCTACAGCTTCTTTATTACATTTCAAGTGAGTCACACTCCTTTTACACGTGACGAAGCTTTTTCCGTAGAGCTTCCCTTCCTCGATGGATACGGGTTTTTACCGTTCCTAATGGAATATCTAAGATTTCACTAATCTCTTGAAGGGAAAATTCCTCAATATATCGAAGCATGATAATACTTCGATACTTCGGTGGAAGCTTAGAAATTTCATACTGAATATAGCGTTGCAGCTCTAAACCTTCAACTTCTTCATCCGGTTTTCGACCCTTATCGGCCAATTGAGAGTACATATCTAATCCTTCTGTTCCCTTTACTTCTGCATCAAGATAATGATCAGGCTTTCGTTTACGAATTCGGTCAATGGTTAAATTCGTAGCTATCCGATAAAGCCATGTCGAAAACTTTCTGCGTTCATCAAATGAATGGATATTAACATATGCACGGATAAAAGCCTCCTGCGCTATATCTTCCGCCTCGTGTGTATTACCGAGCATCCGATAACAATGCTGGTAAATCTTATTCTGAAAGAATGAGACCACATCCTCAAAAGCAGATTGATCTCCTTTTTTCACTTGTTTTATTCTCTCTCGTATCATTTCATCCATATTGGTACCTCCGCCAACTATGCGGTATTTCTGTTACGAAATAGACCTCAAAAAGGTTTCAAAAAAAATTAAAAAAATTATTAGTTTATAATTGCAATAATTTGGATACTCTCCTATTATAGTATACTAGATAGGAGGATAGTTTTGTGAGTAATTATGTATTATTGGAAGAAATTGAGAAATGTCGTGAAGAAATGATCTCACTTAGTGACTCACATGCATTGACTTCAGAAGTTGTCATTTCCTCTAGTACCAAGCTAGATCAACTTATTAATGAGTATCTTAATAAACACGATTAGAATGCATGATCTTCACAATACGGCACGTATTAACGCACAACTTTATAAAAAGAGATAGAAATAGGGTAAAAAAGACATCAAATTTCCAGTTTGAAATTTAATGTCTTTTTTATAACGCTTCAAATTTCGTACTGTGTTATTTTAATTTTTCACCAAAGAGCGATCCCATTAACCCTACTGCAACGGTTGCCGTTTTGTTTTTTTCATCAAGTATTGGATTTACTTCTACAAATTCTGCTGATGTCAGCATTGATGACTCTTCTAACATTTCCATCGCTAAATGGCTTTCCCGATATGTAATTCCACCTATTACCGGTGTTCCTACTCCCGGTGCTTCTGAAGGGTCAAGTCCATCAAGGTCCAGACTTAAATGAACACCATCGGTCCTGTTTTGTAAATAACCAATTGCCTCTTCCATAACAGCTGGCATTCCCAAGCGATCGATTTCATGCATCGTATATACCTGAATGCCTTTATTACGAATCAATTCTCTTTCACCTAGATCGAGAGAACGAGCTCCAATGATAACAATATTTTCTGGCTTTACCTTTGGAACATAATCTCCAATCGCAGTTAATTTATCATCACCTATCCCTAGGCTAACTGCAAGTGGCATCCCATGGATATTCCCTGATGGAGATGTCTCACTTGAGTTTAAATCCCCATGAGCATCATACCAGATTACTCCAAGATTGTCATAATGTTTTGAAATGCCTGCTAAACTTCCAATGGCAATACTGTGATCACCACCAAAAATAAGTGGAAAATGCCCCTTTGTTACTTCTTGATCCACCATTTCTGATAACTTTTGGTTGGCTTCTACTACTTGTTTAAGATTCTTTAATTTACTATCATGATCCGTATTCGGCTTATCCGGACGGATGATTGGAATGTCCCCTAAATCATAAATTTGGTATTTCAATTCCTCCAATTTCTCAATGGCTCCAGCATATCGCAGTGCGCTTGGCCCCATATCGACTCCACGGCGGCTTTGTCCTAAGTCCATCGGTACACCAATAATTGAAATTTTGTTTTTTGTCATGTAATCGCCTCCTCCCTTTCCCATTGTAGACAAAATACGCATGATGACTCAACTCAACATTAGACTGTATATATATACAATGGAGTCGGATTAGCAAGATAAAATGGGTTTGCTTGTGTTAGATTATTGGTGATCTAGTCAACGACTCATATCAGACAGTAACTATTCCTTCTTAACTAAAAAACAGATACTATCCATTCGGATACTATCTGAATCTCTTTTAAACCTCTACTTTTCTTGCCCCAAAAGGGTTTGCTTTAAGCGAAAGTGGTTTTATCCCCACTTCTTCCCAAGCTTTAATCAATTGATCCGCTTGTTGCTTCGAAGGCATAAAGGCGATTCCACAATCACCACCTCCTGCACCTGAAGGCTTTCCGGCACCACCATAAGCTTCGGCAAGGTCACACAACTTCGATAATAATGATGTCTCGATATCCACATTAGCATATCGCCCCACTTTAGCTAAAGCATGACGATTTTCCGTAATACCGTTTAAAAATAAGGATGCATCATTTTCCTTCATTCCGTTTAAAATCTTCGTAACCGCTTGTTCACTCTCCAACAGAAACTGATTAAAGTGGCTTAAATTATCCGTCTTTAACTTCAAAATCTCATCGACCAGTCTCGCCGTAGATGCCGGTTTACCAGTCCAGCCGATACACATATGTATATTTTCTGGCAGCTGTACGCGTTCTAAGGATAAGTACTTCCAATTTTGATTTACTACGTCAGTTAGTGATAAAGCATTTTGATACGCATGTCGTAACCAATCAGCCTGAAACGAAGAATAGTTAAGAAAGCCTCCATGGGATGATGCAGCTACATCAGCCCCAGAGCCATTCCCTTGCGTCACCACATGAGAGATAGCAGCAAGTTGAAAGATTAATCTTGCGCTAGGTCTATAGGGGAGTGATTGATGCAGGATAGCAGTAATTACAGAAGTTACTACTGCGGCACTAGATCCTAGTCCGTATTTCACACCGGATGTGTCATCCAATTCACTCTTAATCGTTAATTGAAACGGCTTTATTGCAATACGCTGCTCCTTCAAATACTTTATCGCAATCGTCATCGCCTCTTCAACAAAGCTTGTTCGGATATCATCACAGTCAATCTTTACACGATCATTTGTAAATTCCCATTCTAATTGTTCTAATTGAAAATCGAGTAGACTAATTTCATTTGTTTCCGTTGGTTGAATCGTAGCATACACATAACGATCTACTGCCATTACTACCAAATGATTATTTGGCTGTAATACAGCAAACTCGCCTGCTACCATTAACTTTCCTGGAACTTTGATGGTCATTGGTGTTTGTTGCAACATGTTCAACCCCTATAAATAGGTTACTCCTTGTCCCGGCTTGCTTAACCGTATATCAGCTACACCAGATAGACTACGAAGCGTTTCTTCGACAATTTTCTCATATTCTGGCAAATAAAGCACCTTTACATTAGGACCAGCATCAATGGTGAAATAAACTGGTATATTCTGTGTACGCATTTCTTGAATTTTTTGCATAACAGCAATAGTTGTATCATGCCAATAGGTAAACGGGGGATTCGCTCCAAGTGTTGTTGCATGCATTTTTAGGCAATTAGCCTCAGCTATTTCCCCCACCTTTTGAAAGTCACGATGACGAATACCTTCTTTGATCGTTGTTAAATCTTGGGGAATGCTATCCAACCACCCTTGAAAGAATGGAGAAGTTTCGACCGTTCGTTTCATTCCAGCTCTGCTGGAAACTTTTTTCTTTGTCGAAGATAATACAACGGCAGCAACTCGAATATCCCAATGTTCTGCAGGAGCAATTGGAATCGCATAAGAATCGGAACCATCTTCCTTCTTACCCATTTGCCATTCAGCAAAACCGCCGTAAATCGAACGACATGCTGAACCAGACCCCTGTCGAGTTAGGCGGGAGAGCTCCATGTTACTTAAACCTAATCCTATTGCTTTCGTTCCCGCTGCTGCTAATGCAGCAAATCCAGATGCTGAAGAAGCGAACCCTGCAGCCGTAGGGACTTCATTCTTAGAGGTTATACTTGCGTAAAGTTGCTTCCCCGCTAGCTTACGTATAATATCCAAAAAAGATGCAACCCGCTCATATTGCTCACCTGTAATTACTTGTTCATCTAAGATAAATTGATCTTTTGTAAGTGTTTCATCAAATTCTACGGACGTTGTCGTAAAATATCCATCTAAGGTAAGCGACAAGCTATTATTTGTCGGTAATATAATGGGTTCATTGCGCTTTCCCCAATATTTTATTAAGGCAATATTCGTATGTGCCTTAGCTGTTGCCTTCATGATAATTCCCCTTCACTATTCACAAGCTACTATTTCTCTTGATTTCCTTTTAGCACAAATGGCCATACTGCATGAGCACCGAACTTCCGCAGCTTTTCTGCTAATTGCCTTGAATGTACTTCATTTTGAGCAAGTGCAATTATGCAACCGCCATTACCGCCTCCGGTTAATTTTGCGCCTAATGCTCCTTCACTACGAGCGAAGTGTATTAACCGATTTAAACCTGCATCACTTACACCTAAAGCCTCTAATTCTTTCTGAGCTTCGTTTAACATATGACCTAGAATATGTTTGCCTTTTTTCTCCAATGCCTGTTTTGCATGGTGTGTTAATTGGCCAATCCGTTCAAGCTTGCGATGAATTCGCTTTGGAGCCATCTTTAACAGTTGGGCAACTGACTCTACAGCCATACGAGTATCGCCGATTCTTCCAGAATCCGCGACCACAAAATGGAAATCATCACTTAATTCTATAAAATCTATTGGATGTTCTTTCTCATACCAAACCGGCGACTGTGATGTAATCGTCAATGTGTCGATTCCTGAAGGTGCACCATGTGCAAAGGTTTCGGATATATTAGCTAATGTTAATAAATCTTCATCAGTATAATCCTCTTCAAAGTAAGCAAATAACGATCGCACTACAGAAATAGCTACAGATGCACTTGAACCAAGTCCCTTACCAGGAGGAATAGAAGATTTAATTCGAATAACAAGGTCCTCAGCCGGCATATTGATATGTTTTAACGTCTCTTGAATACATTGTGCAATACCCTGCAATGATTCAGGTGCCGTAGAAAGGGGGCCATGGTAAAATGTTGTATCAATCATTACTGAACCAGGGATATACTCTACCGAAGTTTCAACACCGACTAAAGGAAATGGAATAGCAATAGCTGGTTGCCCGTGTACAACTGCATGCTCTCCAATTAAAATTAGTTTACTATGAGCTATACCTATAGCTGTTTTTTCTGTTGTTGTAGCTTTTTCTGCACTCATTTTGTATACTCTTCCACCAATTCTTTAGCTTTTCCGACACGGATTTCTTTTGCTTCTACTAATTTTTCTGAAACGATATCAATCAACTCCCCAGTAGCTCCTGCTGCTATGGCAACAGAACGAGAATGTAATGCCATATGTCCTTTTTGGATGCCATCTGTAACTAACGCTTTTAGGGCTCCAAGGTTTTGCGCTAATCCAACGGCAATAATAACCTGTGCAAGCTCTTGGGCAGATTCGACGTTTAACATGCGTAGCGCAATCTTAGAAATCGGGTGTACGTTTATTGATCCTCCAACTGTCCCTACCGACATCGGTAATTCTAATTCACCGACAAGATTCCCTTCTTGATCAACGGACCACGACGTCATGGAACTGTATTGCCCATGGCGCGAAGCATAGGCATGGGCACCAGCCTCCACTGCCCTCCAGTCATTACCTGTAGCAATTACAATTGGATCAATCCCATTCATTATTCCTTTATTATGGGTGACAGCACGATATGGATCAGAGGCAGCAAACTCATACGCATGTACAACGCCATCACGCACCTCTTCCCCAGTAAAATCCCCAGTTTTAAGAATATCAGGTGGAATAACACATTTTGCCCGAGCTAAACACTTATCAGCATAATTCGACAAAATACGCAAATACACTTTCCCGCCTGTTAATTCTTCAATGTAAGGAGCAAGTGATTCAACCATTGTATTTATTATATTCGCTCCCATTGCATCACATGTATTAATGTATAAATGTAATACTAGCATCTGTTGATAAGAGGAATTCGATGCTTCATTTAGGATCCGAATATCCAAATCCTCAGCTCCCCCTCCCCTAGCAACAATGCTTGGGTACGCTTCATTCGCTTGTTTTAGCAAATATGTTTTATGATTAACTAATACTTGCTTCGCTTTTTGAAAATCCTCGCAGCCTACAACCTGAATCTGACCAATCATGACTCTTTCGGTTGCTTCAGTAGTAAAACCGCCGGAATCTCTAACAATTTTGGCTATATGACTAGCAGAAGCGACTACGGAAGGCTCTTCAATTGCCATCGGTACTACATATTCTTTCCCATTTATTAAGAAATTCAATCCTAATCCAAGCGGAAGGGGATAAGTACCAATTACATTCTCAATCATCTTATCAGCTGTTTCAGTAGGTAAACCTTCTTTTGCTTCTAAACCCTGCAGCTCTTCCTCCGAGAACACATCCATACTTTTTAAAAGTTCTCTGCGCCCTTCCACCGATCTATTGTAAAAACCAGGAATCCTCGAGGTTTCCATTGCCTATCATCCTTTATATCGTTATCATAGAATTTCGTACGTCAAAAAATTTTTAAGGCATTTATCTATAGTAAATTATATCACGATTTAACACTTTTTCGTTATATAAACTCATCTTTCTACTGAATTCCCTAGTCCTCGCACATGGTAACATAATACCACATGTTATATATAAAAATAACTGTTTCTATTATGTAAAAAATCACCGTAAAATGCAAATAAACAAGGCTGCTACAGTTATAACACCTTGTTTATTTCTAATTCTTATTTATTGTTATGATACTTTGATGAGCCATGGAGGATTCGAACCTCCGACCCTCTGATTAAAAGTCAGATGCTCTACCGACTGAGCTAATGGCTCATATGAAATTAATTTGTTTCTAAATAAGATCATTCTTTAATTACCCCTACTTCTCCCAGCCTATTCTTGGAAGCATTGTGCATCGGGGTTACTCGCAGTTAATTCGGTGGAAGATATTGCTCGTTGCTCTACCGACTGAGCTAATGGCTCATATAAAATTAAACACTGTATTATGTAAAAAACTTTTAGAAACAAAAAAATGGCTGGGCTACCAGGATTCGAACCTGGGGTACACGGGATCAAAACCCGATGCCTTACCGCTTGGCTATAGCCCAACAATTCTATATATATGGTGGAGGGGGAGAGATTCGAACTCCCGAACCCTGAGGGAGCGGATTTACAGTCCGCCGCGTTTAGCCACTTCGCTACCCCTCCATATTGTTAACACACAATTTATTATTTATTCATGCTTTTTAAAAAAATGGTGCCGGCCAGAGGACTTGAACCCCCAACCTACTGATTACAAGTCAGTTGCTCTACCAGTTGAGCTAGGCCGGCATATGGTGGAGGATGCAGGGCTCGAACCTGCGACCCCTTGCTTGTAAGGCAAGTGCTCTCCCAGCTGAGCTAATCCTCCGCACCAATTATGTAGAAAATAAAAATTGGTGACCCGTACGGGATTCGAACCCGTGTTACCGCCGTGAAAGGGCGGTGTCTTAACCACTTGACCAACGGGCCATATCTTTTTAAAAATGTCGATTCTTGGATGTCTTTGTTAAGTTCCGTCGAAACCAACGAATTTTATTATACCCAGTTCTATATCATTTGTAAAGGGTAAATTTTATTTTTTTATCATTTCTTTTTATTCGTTTGTATAGACGAGTATAAAGCAGGTTACGATGATAAATAACTTCAAAATAGATAAGGCTTTCTTTCGAAATATGGATTAGGTTATAATGTATGAAAGAAATGATCATGGAGGTTCGATGATGGGACATTTAGTAGAAGGAAAGAATATTGTTATTATGGGTGTTGCAAGTGAAAGAAGTATTGCTTGGGGAATTACATCATCCTTACATAAAGCAGGAGCAAATCTTATATTTACATATAGACAAGAACGGTCATACAAAAAGCTAACAAAGCTTTTGGAGAAACATGATATCGAAGCTCAATTAGTCGTATCCTGTGATGTTGCCAGTGACGAAAGTATTACGAGTGCATTCAACACGATAAAAGATGAAATTGGAACTATTCACGGAGTTGTACACTCTGTTGCTTTTGCCAATCGAGATGAATTACAAGGGGAATATGCTGACACCTCGCGAGATGGCTTTTTACTGGCACAGGAAATTAGCGCCTACTCCTTAGTAGCCGTAACAAAGGCAGCGAAAGAATTAATGACAGAAGGTGGAAGCATTGTTACCCAAACCTACCTTGGTGCAGAACGAGTTATCCAGAACTATAATGTGATGGGAGTGGCAAAAGCTTCACTTGAAGCAAGCGTTCGTTACCTCGCTGAGGATATGGGTAAGTATGGGATTCGTGTAAATGCTGTTTCAGCTGGTCCAATTCGTACACTTTCCGCAAAAGGAGTCTCTGGTTTTAACGAAAAAATGGGAGTGATTGAAGAAAAAGCTCCGCTTCGTAAGAATGTAGATCAAGATCAAGTTGGAGATGCCACATTATTCTTTATGAGTGAACTATCAAGAGGCATAACAGGGGAAGTACTTCATGTTGATTCCGGTTACCATATTATTGGAGGCTAATCCTTTTTACTTTTATAGTTAACAGAGAACAAAGGCGCTTCATCCTACAAGCTGGGAAAAGCGCCTTTATTAGCTATCGACGTCAAGATGAAATGGCATAATGAAGGGAATGATGGATAGAAGATGCATACTCCCCCCTTTAATCAATTTGGTATTAGTCATGTAATTATACTGGTTATTTATATCGTTGGAATTCGTTTTGATTATTGCTTTATCCCATCACCAACACACCCAAAAATTCTTCGTTCAACTTACACGCTGGCTTTTATTCACTATCTTAATTTTATCTGAAATCAGCTACCAATGGTGGACACTAACAACTGGTATATGGAATTTACAAGAGCATATACCTCTTCATCTTTGTGGTATAGCTAGTATTACAGGTGCTATTGCCTTGGCAACGAAAAGTCAGAAGCTCTCCTACATTACTTTTTATATTGGATTCATTCCAGCTCTTTTAGCATTAATTACACCTGAACTCCCATATGATTTTCCCCATTTTCGTTATTGGAAGTTCTTTATTCATCACATGGCCATATCGCTAACAAGTATATTTTTACTGTTATTTATAGTACAATCAATTACATTTAGGTCAGTATTAGAAACGTATGGTTATTTATTGGCTTATGCGATATTCATTGGTTTTATCATTAATCCTCTATTTCAATCCAACTATTTATACCTATCCTCCTCTCCAACAGCTAAAACGCCATTAGATTTACTTGGGGATGGGTGGTTGTATTATCTGAGTTTATGTATTCTAGCTTTTCTAGTTTTTGTAGTTTGTTATATGGTGATATATCGACGAATAATCATAAGAAACCACTAAAATACGAATTATTAGGCATCTGTCACACTTTTAACGCCCATACATAGGATATGTTTGTAACTATTATTATGAAAGGGAGTTGAACGTACTTATGCCAACTTCTTATATGGACTATACAAAACCAGGTGTAGCGTTTTTTTCTGATGTAAACAAAAACCGCTTATTTACTAGAAATGATGAAAATTACATTAATCAATTGGGACGAAATGAATTAAATACACTAGGTAATGTGTCGATGCTTGATATCTACTTAAGTAATGGACGTGTTGTTGAGCCTCATTATCATCAAAATGCTTCAGAGCTTGTATATTGTATCAGTGGGTCAGCTGTTGTCTCTCTAATTAATCCTTTCAATAATGAAGTTTCTAACATCCCTATAACACCTGGGCAAGTAGCAAATATCCCTCAAGGATGGTGGCATTGGGAGGAAGCAACCAATAATAATACGCATCTTTTTGCCATCTTTGATGCGCCTTATCCAGAATATATTCTTGGATCGGATATACTTACAAAAACGCCTGTTGAAATCATGGCACATACGTATTGCTTAGATCCTGAAACTTGGAAGGAAGCAATCGCTCCTATTAACGAATCCGTTATTATTGGACCAACGGATGAATGCACAAGAGAAAGAGAAGACCATCAAGGTTATTCCCAGCCATATTACCCTGAAACTAATACAAATTATCCGTATACTGTTCCACAATATGGATACATGCAACCCTACCCTAATTATTATTATCTAGGCTACGGATACCAATAAAAGATAAGCGCTTTTGCTGTAAGAAAGAATAGGCAACAGCCTTTTCATTTTGGAACATATTTCCTGTTCTCGCATGATATATATAATATGGGGTGATACAAGTTTTCAAATTACTCATCTTAATTTGTGTGATAACTGCTTTATTCTATTTCAGTGTGAAAAATCAAGATCTAGGAACTACTGAATTGATTAGCATTATCTTGTATCCCATTTCACTACTCACACTATATTTAGCACGTTTGCAGTTTCAAGCAAATCATGCACCCGTAATTACAATAACTAGTAATAAATTGAGACAATCTAATCAGATGGATGAAAGCCGCTTTAATATTACAGTAAAGAACCTTGGTAATGGTGTATGCATTGATTCCTTCTTATTATTAAAAGAAAAAGACGTAAACAATCGAACACAATATTATATGTCTAAACCAGAACGAGAAATACAACCTGATACAGCAATAGAATTTACCATTACGAAAGAGGAGAGTTTCGAACATGATGTTCAATATATGCTCGTTTATATGGATTTTTTCGGCCATAAATATTTGGCAAGCAATGTTCATAGGGGACGAAAATCGTATGACTATAAACACTTGGAAAGGTTAACCCAGCCATCGAAACAGCTGTTTTTCTTGCACCCTATCTATTTAAAATTTTTATGGTGGCGTCATAAAGCAATTAAACAACAAAACACTTACCGATATCAGCATTTAGCAAAAATAAAAGCAACACGGGAACAATTAAAGGGATTGGATCTATATTTCGAGCCAGAGGATAAAACTAAAAAATAGCCCCCACGTTGCTGTGGGGGCAATAAATTATCTCGTGTAATAGCGAACATAACTAGGATTCGCCGTAATATATAAACCACTTTTAATCTGATACATATACCCGCCATCTACTGGGAACCTGTCCTGAATGACAGTAAAAACATCTCCTTGATTAACTACTACTGCTTTATCACCCCAATTCGCTGTATGATAGGTCCAAAGGGAATCTACTAACACTTCAACAAATTTCTCATTGTCATTGGTAGATTCTACTAGACCAAATGCGTTAGCGAGCCCAACTGCATGTCCACGGGCTATTGCTGTAAGAAAGGTATCACTTTTTAATGCCGCAGCATCCGAAGTATTATCAATGAACCCATTTTCTGTGAGCACAGCTGGCATTGCTGATTCTCTCAACATATGAAAATTTGCTTCTTTTATGCCACGGTCTCTAAAATCCGTTTCAGCCACTATCGCATGATGCACCAAACGACGTAACCGATTTGTTTCTTCCTTTCCTTCGTAGTTACCATTAAACGTATACGATTCAAATCCTGTCCCCCCACCAGCATTTATATGAACGGAAACAAGATAATCTGCCCCCCAACTATTTGCCATTGCTGTTCGTTGATCTAGGGATAACGTCTGGTCAGTCGTTCGGGATAGCATCACAGAGTGACCCTCATAATCACTATTTAAAATATCTCTTAGTTTTAGTGCAATAGCTAATGTAACGTTCTTTTCTTGTAAACCATTCCCTACAGCTCCTGGATCAGAGCCGCCATGTCCTGCATCAATAAATAATTTTGTCATAGTATCTCCTCCAATTAGTATTTTTATATAGAAAAACGGCTTGTCCAAGTGAACTAGCCGTTTGACTACGAAATAAGTTTTGATTGTTTTAATACTTGTTGTTGCTGCTTTCCCTTAACAGTTACATAGTTGTTTTTAAACCATGCCCATCCGCTTGCAACTGCCGTGAATAGCAAGGAAATGACCTCTCCCCACCTCTCTTGGCTGCCCGGTATGGGATGTAGGTTAAAGGCGATAAGAAATTGGTTTATTAACGCCAAAAGCAAAACTATGGTACGCACCCATGTAGCCTTGTCCATCATTTAACCTCCTTGAAAGACACTTGTGAAAAACAATGCTAAGGAACCACCGATCAGCCCAGTAACAACAGCTGACACGATTGCCTTTGTGACCATTCTCCTAATCCATTTCGTATCTTCCTTTATTTCATTTAATGTCTGACGTAGCGCAAATATCTCTTTATCATGCTCTAGGTCTTTGAGCTTTAATTCGTTTATGCTTTGCTTTAGATCATTCTGCTCTGTTTTAATTACATCTATATCCTGTTGGATTATTTCTTCCCAGGATACCTTTTCTTTCAACGACTCCCCCTCCTTATCTGACAAAATTGGTTAAAGAGGATTAAGAATCATCACAATACCAAATTGATAGTTTACAAAAGCATTATTCTTTCACCCCCATTAAAAAAAGCCCTAAATTACGTATGGACGCATTTACGACTACTAATTTATTCGTACAATTATTAGTTTAATGTCATTTCGGACAAGAGCGGTTGTTATGGGCATGGAGCTTGTTTCATTGAACTGTATTCTATATCTACCTTTCCTAGTTTTACATATGTTCGGGAGTCTGTGTAAATTGGGAAAGCTTGTAAATAATTGATCGTTTGATGTTATATATTCGCTTCCTCGGTAATCCCATATATTTACTAATTGCTGTTATTGTCATCCCATCTAGGATGCATTCTAATACCGCTATCTCTTCAGGGTCATCAATAGCAGATAACCGCTCTTGAATATAGATAACTTTCTGTTCAAGTTTCGTGATCCACGCATATTTCCTCTCTCTCCGAATGACTTCTTTAGCAACCGGATCACTCACACCTCCTCTAGCACGAGGAAGGGTTGATTCAATTCCAGATTTAGCCACCATTCTAGTTTCTACACCATTACTTACTATAGCATGCTGCCTATTAATTTCTTTTATCATCCAATTGTAATCCCTCAAGATGCTCTCGATTTCTTCTTTGTTCATGAAAACCAGCCCCCTTATCAAAAAGTAATTGAGCATAATCACTTCTAACGATCGGAGATAAAGCACCGGTACGTTGATCATTTCGATATTCATTCACAATCCAACAAATATCATGATTGTCTGTATGATTTTTGTTCATTGACATCCCTCCTTTACAATTACCATATATTTCTTATAGAACGTTTGTTCTCATATTACATTGCTAAAATAGAAATGTCAAATTCTGTTCTTGCATTTTAAGCAGAACTTTTTTCTCTTTTAGAAATAATGTTACGATGTAACTGTTACATAGAAAGCGGAGTTTGCGTGGATATAGGAAAGAGAATCATTGAATTAAGAGAAGACCAAAATTGGAGTCAGCGTGAATTAGCCAAACAAGTTGGCTTAAATGTTAGCGTGATGAATCGAATTGAATTGGGAGAGCGATCCATTAAAGACCACAAACTAGACAGATTTGCGACGAAATTAGGAGTTACTACGGATTTTCTATTAGGAAGGTCGGATCAGCCAACATTATCCGAAGAAGAAGCATTTGCAGCCTTCCGTAATGATCCATCACTGGAAAGGTGGTACAAGGAATTACCAAAGAATAACGAAGAAGATCTTCGTCGCCTCAAACGGATTTGGGAAGCATTTAAAGAAGAATATTGACATAATATGTATCTATCTTTCGGTGTACATGAATGTACACCATTAATTTTAACGAAATAAGAACACACATTCTTTTAAAAGGGGGGAAGCAATGATTATTTACTCAAGAACGGAAGACTATATTAGGCGTCTTTTAACAGAAGTAGGCATTCATACACCGCATGAATTAAAAATAAAAACCCTCTCCAATACCTTGGGTATCTCCGTTTATTTTTGGGAATTCAGCAGCGAAAGTGTTTGTAAAGGTGGTAGAAACTTGATTTTCTTAAATAAAACCAAGAATAAACAAACACAGTGGCAGGAATTCACTCATGAAATTGCTCACAATCTTTGGCACGCAGGAAGACAAGAACATATGCCTCACTTATTTGTTGAGCTGCAAGAATGGCAGGCAAAATATTTTAGCTATCATTTATGCATACCAACATTCATGTTACAACAAATTGGCATGGTTTCCCCTTATCAAATGATGGAATTATTTAACGTAGAGTATGACTTCGCATGCCATAGGTTAGAAATGTATGAGAATAAGCTCTTATATGATTCCAATAAGCCATTTACATTAAAAGATAACCAGTTTTGAGCTTAAGAAAAAACTCCCCATCTTTTACAGATAGGGAGTTCTTGATATTACTTCAATTTATCTTTAATATTTATACGATTGACCTCCATCAATAGGAACAACAGCCGCATTAATAAAACTAGCTTGATTAGACAATAAAAATGCAACCAAGTACCCCACTTCTTCTGGTTTTCCAAAGCGTTTCATCGGATTCGGTTCAACAATTGGATTCTAAATGGTTTCAAGGAAACTCAAGAAGAATTTATAGAGGAAGTTATTGATTTAACAAAAACGCATATTTATTCATTTGAATATATTCGTACAAATAATGAAGATTAAATAATAAAGGGAAAGGCTTTTGTGAAATAAACAAAAGCCTTTTTTCATGGGATAATATAATAAAACTATTATGCTCAACTTGACTATATCCTCCTTAGTGAACCTTGTACACCAATTGGGTAGTATCTTAGGAGTCATGACTGTTTCTATTAGGATATTTTGATGTTTTTTTACTTGTTTTTAATGGCATTTAATTGGAGAATATCATCTAATTGTTCAGACACAATTTGATTAGTTTCTTTATAGAGGTGACTATATTTACAGTGGTTTGTACATTACTGCTAATCGGACTTATGTAAGGTTTACTTAAAGAAACTTTCCAATGTTCACTATTTATAGTTATACTAAAACCTCACTCTACTAATGTAGAGTGAGGTTTTATTACATTCACTATTGAGTACTATAATTTTTTTTCATTTTAAGAGCAAATACAAATGCAAGTAGGCTTGATAATAAAGCCAGCCCATATAATACTAAAGAATACATATTATTAAAGTATACAGCTAGGGAAGTAGATGCTACAACTAAGAATAAATATGCTGCGGCAATTTTGTTCTTTTGTTTATTTCTTCTAGAAATAACTCCAATGGAAATCATCATTAAGATTAATACGGCTGATACTATAAATTCCATTTATTTCACCCACTTATTTATTATTATTCCCAACTTCCTGCTAAACAACCTCCAATAGCGCCAGAATTAAACCCTAATACGCCTGCTGCGCATACTATACAAGCAGTTCCAGCGGTAAGGGCACAAGCAAAGCCACAGACGGAAGAAATGAAACCAGCTGCTATCCCTGTTATACCCATACATTCTAAGAAATTATCCCAGTTTACACCCATTGGTTGAATTTCTCCACCATGTTTTTCTTGGTATTCTTTAGCAGTTGTAAATTTTTCATCTGTAATTTTTTGTGCTTGGACTTTACCGTTTAGTAGTAGTTCAATTTCAAATGTACCTTTATCAGATTTAGATACGTATAACTCTGTATAATGTAATACTTCTCCATTACTATCAAAATAAACGGAGATATTACTAATTTCATTATAATTTTCCCCATCAGTCACTGGAATAGTTAAAGCTTTAATATTGGATTCTTTAACATTGTATGCTTTTGCATTATCATACTTGAATAAATTATTGTCAATCTCTAAAGTCGTGGAAAATTCATCGAATTTTGATTTTAGCTCATCAAGGCTATTTTTATCTTGAATTTCTTCAAAATTATCTAATTCTGCTAACATTTTCTCTTGGTTTAATTCATTTTCAGTTTTTGTTGATGCAAATGCTTGATTTACTGAAAATGATAATAAAATCGCCATAATAGTTAAAATGGAATAAACTTTTTTCATGAAATCTCCCTCTCCTATTTATTTACATAGAATGATCTCATAAAAAGGTAATTATTTCAATATAATTCCGAATTTTTACATATAACAAATTAATATAGGTTTATTATAGTATATAAACACCGCATCAAATGTTAGATATTTTTGTAAAGGGAGAGGCTATTTTCTTATTTAGAACTATGCTGATGGATAACACAAAAGAAACTGTAGAACAAACCCGACTTTCTTAATAGTCAGTCGGGTTTACTGTTTATTTATTTTCATTGTATAGTATCTTGTAAAAGTTTTCTTGCGCTTTTTCTTTTATAATGATTTTAGAAGTATCTTTTCGATTGATCATTTTTCTCGTTTATTTCAATTACTTGCCTGGCATATTTCGCAATTTCTTCCACCAACATTAACACCTTCTTCGTTATTACATTTACGATGATACTGTAGTAAAATCCTAAAGGGGGAATGGTAATGAATATAGGTAAGATTATTTTTTATCATCGAAAAAAACAAAAGAAAACACAAGAACAACTCTGCGAAGGGATTTGCTCTACAACACATTTAAGTAAAATTGAAAACAGTTCCAAAGAAGGAAATCTTGAAACATTAGAACTACTCTGTAAAAGGCTGGATGTAACCATTGAAGAGGAAAATAAGAAGACGCAGTTTTTAAAGAAACAACTGTCTCAATTTAATGAAGCAATGGAGAGATTGCATATAGAAAATGCCAATGAACTCTATCAAGTACTTATTAGCCATAAAGCGTTCATCCAATATACGGAAATGGTTTATCTTTATGAGCTTTACATGTCACGTTTCTTATTATTAAGAAATCATACATCTGAATTTGTGGCTGCTTCCCAAGAACTGAAAAAGTATAAGGCTAAGTTTTCTTCGTTTGAGCTATTCTTGTGGAATTTTTTTCAAGCTATTTACTACAGTAAGGAACGGCAACACAGACAAGCGATCGCCATAATGGATGAAATCGAGGATAAGGCTGAGCTTTATAGTGATACAGTTACCGATTTTTTCTATTACAAAGCAGCTAATCTTGGGCTCTTAAAACACTTTACATTGTCTCTCCACTATTCTTATAAAGCGTTAAATATCTTCCAAAATACAGGGAATATTTTACGAATCTTGCATGTTAAACTAGGTCTTTCCTCCAACCTAATTCACATTAACGATTTGGAACGCGCAGAGTCGATGCTTCAGACTTCATTGATCGATGCGAGAATGCTAAAGGATCATACGACTGAGGCAAGCGCACTACATAATTACGGGTTACTCTATAAGAAAAAAGGGGATCTTCAAAAGGCTTTGAAATTCTTTACGCGCTCCCTTGAAATGAAAGACAAGTCTACGGTCAATTATTACAATACCGTAGCTGAAGTAGCATATGTTTTACTCAAGCTGGAGGAATACGAACGAACTACCATTTTATTACAAAGAGCCCTCAAAGATTTTAAGGACCACCAGAGTACGAAATATATTGAATTAAAAGTGTTATATTTAGAAGCGCAAAAGGATTTTAATAGACTCGTTGATTATATAACAGAGCATGCCCTTCCAGTTATGAAAGAGCATGATTTATACTTGGCAATAACCTACTCCGAAAGAATAGCAGAATTTTACAAAAAAGGAGGGAATCTAGTTCTATCAAATTATTTTTTACAACAATCTAATGATCTATTAAAAAAGTTGAGTTTTAACTTTGGAAAGCAAATGTAAGATGTATGAAAGACTTTCTTTGAATTTTCCCAAGTTTTCTTATGATTTTATTATTGACAAGCATCTCCTATATCATTTCAAGATATGGAAAAAAAAGATATCACATTTGGCAGTTAAAATTTTCCCAATTAACATTCTTATCAGTCTATTTTAGAATTTAGTTATGTCCATTTCATAAATATAGATAGCTCAAAGGAGGAAAGCTATGAAGAGAAAACGTTTCAGTAAAATGATGATGGTCGTCTTATCAGCTTGTCTATTGGGATCATCAACAAATCCAATATCAACAATGGCTCAAGGTACATCTGAATTGACAACCGTGAAAAAGGCAGAAGATATTCTAGTGGACCTTACGCCAGAACAAAGAGAGGCTTTGAAACAGATAGAAGCAAAACCTACCTTTAAAATAGCTCCCAACATCAACACAACTAATGAAAAGTTGGTTGATGTTATCGTTGAATTCAAGCAAGAACCAGCTAAGGTTGAATTGATGAAGAAAGCGTCAAAAGGGTCGCGCTTATCAAAGAAAGAAGCGTCAAGAAATGTAGAGAAAGCTCATAATCTATTCAAAGAACACTTAAAATCATTGAAAAAAACGAAAAATAACAGTCAACAATTAACGAATGCGGAAATAAAGAAAGAATATCGATTAGCTATGGCGGGGGTAGCGATGACTATTCCTGGGAATAAGATTGAAGCTCTTTTTGATTCTGGAGTGGTCAAACGTGTTTGGAAGGACGGAGTGGTTCAACTGCCTCTCCCTCCAAATGAAGAGGTTGAGGCTGAATCCGAATCCAAAATGATGGATAGTATTCCACAAATAAACGTGGACAAACTTCACAAAGAACAAATAACTGGTAAAGGCGTAAAAGTTGGTGTGCTCGACACAGGAATCGATTATCATCATCCTGATTTACAGGATGCGTATAGTGGAGGGTATGATTTTATAGACAACGATAGTGACCCCATGGAAACCACTTACGAGGATTGGAAGGACTCTGGCTTGCCTGAGACGAATCCAAATTCGGGAACCGCTTACTATACGGAGCATGGAACACATGTCGCAGGAACAATTGCAGGGGAACAGAAAAACAATGCCGTAGATTATGCGGTCAAAGGAGTGGCCCCTGATGTGGATTTGTATAGTTATCGAGTGCTCGGCCCCTATGGATTTGGAGAGACATCAGGTATATTGGCGGGAATAGATCGAGCCATCGCTGACCAAATGGATGTGATGAACCTCTCCTTGGGAGCAGTAGCAAATGACCCTTTATATCCGACGTCTGTAGCTGTTAACAATGCGATGCTTTCAGGAGTAGTTACAGTAGTGGCAGCTGGAAACAGTGGTCCAGATGAAAAAACGCTCAGTTCTCCAGGAACAGCAGCTTTGGGGATCACAGTTGGAGCTAGTGATTTTGCAATGGATATTCCAACATTCGTAACCATAAAAGCCAATGATCAAACATTTGAAAACATCCTGTTACTTGGTAACAACTTTTCATATGATTTAATGGATCTTCAGCATCAGTCTATACCAGTAGTATCTGCCGGGCTAGGTTATGCTTCTGATTTTGAAGGAAAAGACTTCAACGGGAAAATTGCCCTTGTCGAACGGGGAACCATCCCTTTTGCTGATAAAATCATGCATGCAAAAGAAGCAGGGGCTGAGGCGGCCATCATCTACAATAACGCCGAGGGTGAAATTCCCGCTTACTTAGGGCGAGGAATCGATTACATCCCCTCTTTCCGTATGACAAAGACGGATGGTGAGCGCTTAAAGGAACTTGGGGATCAGGTATCTCTTACTTTTGGTGAACTAGATGCTACGGAAACGGAAGGGGATCATCTCGCAGAGTTTAGTTCACGCGGTCCAGTCAGTGAAAGCTATGATATTAAGCCTGATGTAATGGCTCCTGGTGTGGCGATTTTCTCCACCATTCCTGAATATATTCACAGTCCTGAAGAAGGAGAAGATTACTCTACAGCCTATACCCGCATGCAAGGAACTTCAATGGCGACTCCTCATGTGGCCGGGGTAGCAGCATTAATTCTGCAAGAGCATAACGATTATTCACCATTTGATGTAAAAGCGGCTTTGATGAATACGTCTGAAGACTTAAAGGGGAATACTTCGGTTTATGAACAAGGTGCAGGTCGTGTGGATGCCTATAATGCTGTCCATGCAGACGTATCCGTTAAAGTGATGGATACAACAGAAAACTTTGATGAAAATGGTGAAGAGGTAGAAATTGAAGAAGAAACAGCTTCTCTTTCCTTTGGGACTCATTACAAAGTAGGAGAAAAGATTGAGGATCAAGGGAACATCATCATCGAAAATGATAACAAAAAGGACCAGACCTTCAGAGTGAAAGTAGAGTACCACGGGGAACGTGAAGACATTGAAGATTCAGAGGGGAATGGAATTGATTTAGAAATACCTGAAAATATCATTGTTAATGGAGAGAGTTCGGAAGAAGTAACGCCAAAAATCACTGTACCTAAAAACGCTGAAACAGGACGTTATGAAGGTTACATTCACTTTGAAAACACGAATGATCAACATGAAGCCTATCAGGTCCCGTTTGCCATTTACATTTCAGAAAAGGGGTTCGAATATTTAGAAACGGACCGACCTTCATTAGCAAATAACACACCAAAATGGCAGCATTATAACCCACAGCTTACAGCAGCTTTCCAAATGAAAAGTCCGATGAGCAGGATTGATATTATTGTGAAAGACGGACAAACTGGAGCGGCGATTGGCTTTGTTGCTTCCGTGAAAGATAATGAGGCTGAGGCTGGTTTCAGGTATTATATACCAGGCGTGTTTAGTGGAAAAGTTTACCCATTTACTCAAGATCGCGACAATCCGATATCAAACCAACCGATTGATCTACCTGAAGGGAAGTATTTATTAGAATTTATCGGGTATGACGGAAGCAATAATTCTTATACGATCGACACACCGTTTGTTATGGATAATACCCAGCCTGAAGTGAAATTTGATACGGCCCCTGGTGTATATGAGTTAAATGAAGATATGTACACTGAAGAATATGGACAGAAGGCTTATTGGATACATGGCACCATCCAGGATGATGCAATAGACCTATTGCAATCACAAGGATTTGATTACGATCAGTCTTCAAACAAATTTTATTTTTCTCAAGGGGATCGAGAGTACTTCGGCTGTTGTTTCCCGGCAGTCGATAGTGAAGGGAATGCAGATTTTGGAATTGAAGCTTCTGATATTGAAGATGAACCTATACGGGTTTCGTTGGCAGCATCAGATATTGCATTGAATGTGAATTATCAACGATATATTTTCATGAAAAAAGGAACGGAATATCTTACATCTGATTACAATAAAGAAGAAGTAAAATTGGGCGATACAATAACCATGACATTGAGTGTAAACAATGTGAAACACCTTACCTCTGGAAAATATAACGTTGAATTCAAAACGGATCAATATTTGTTTGAAAACGCGGAACTTAATGAGACATTCAAAGATTATTTAGAAGAAAGGAATCTTGAGGGGACGCTTCTAGCTCCAAAAGTGAATGACAGTGATTACCTTGGCTCTGTTGAATTAGAGACTACTACAATAGAAGGAGAATCATTCACTGGTTTGGATGGTGATATGCCGTTACTTGATATTACATTTAAAGTTATCAATGATCATTGGTACTACAACTATGACAAATTTGAAGTAACAGCTTCTAATTATACGAAAGATGGTCAAACAGAGGCTGTATCCCTTCCATACTATAGTACATCTAAATTTGACTTTCATTCTTATCATTCAGAAATAGATGGGTATATCAAACCAGAAGCATTTTTGTCGGAATCCTCTCGTTTACCTAATGGAGTAGCACAAGAGATTGGTGCAAAAGTTTATGCAGTATCTCCAAATGGAGAAAAATACAAAGGTACAATTGATGCTAGGGGGAACTACACCATTTTAGGTGTACCTGCAGATGGTAAAGAATATCAGGCAGTAGTAGACGTTCCAGGTCATTTAAAATCCTATATTTCGTTCCTATCTGGATATGAATTGGATGGAAACTATTATGGTAAATTCATCAAACCAGGATCTAAGTTGAACCTTGCAGGAGATGTCAATGAGGACAGCTTTATTGACATAAAAGATGTAAAAGACATTGCCAAATACTATGGGGAAGAGGATCCTAAAAAACAGACCTATGATGTGAACCAAGATGGTGTTATTAATGAGACAGATGTTCGCTTCATTGAAAAGAATTTCTTGGCTAAAGGTCCCGATGCTCCAAAAGGAAAATCTCCTATGGAAACGATCGGGAAAAAAGATCTTAACTATTATTTGGATAAGATGGGTTTAAAACCAGTCAGTGGTAGAATAAACTAAAAATCGTGAAAATACGTGAAAAAGCTAAAGGTGCCATAATAGGCACCTTTCACTTATAGAGAAATCCCATATTTTTCTGGAGCGCAGACCATTCCTTGGATAAATGCCAAAGTCTCCTCGTAAAACCCACACTGCGGAATATTGGGGCGTCCGTTTATGTGTCTGAAAATAGTATTTTTAATAGCGTAACATAGTTTCCATTAGAAATGACGAGACTGAGACAAAAATATCTTCAAAAATAATAATCCGAACGATTCCTCTCGAATCAGTTCGGATTATTTATTTACAAATAACAGGTACTATTAGATCCATCAAAACACTTTGCTTTCCGCGGGAGTCGCGTTAAGTTAATACCTATTTTATTGTGTCTGGGTCTCGTTTGCGGATTAATGTTTAACTGTTATTTTCTTAGGTTCAGATGTCAATGATAACCCTTTTTCGTCAGTCCCCGTTACCGTTACATAATAGTTTCCATCCTGATATTCAGGGCCAGCATACCATTCCAAATTATAAATAGAATGCTCATTTTTAATATCGACGTATTCGATGACATCTCCATCTGAGTTAGAAATTTCAATATGCCAATCCATTCGTTGATAACCAAATATAAGTATTTTCGCTGGGGTGTTTTCATTGACATTAGTTCCCCTGATGTTCATAAAGTTCACGAATGGATCGATTGTAAGCTGGTCTTCATCACCTTTGTAGCCAACTCCTACATTTCGGAGGTTATCGATAGCGGAGATCATAACCGTTTCAGGTTCAACTTCAGAAATGAATTCTGTCACTCCTTGGTCCACTTTTTTGAGTTCTCCATTTATCCATAAGAAACTTCCTAGATAACCGCTTCCTTCTTCTTTAACATCCCAAGTAATTTTGTAAGTGCCGTCCTCTTGTTTTTTGAACTGAATGTTGTCAACTTCTGGTTCAGCAGAATCAATATAGAACGGAATTTTCGTTTTCTGTGGTTCCGCGCCTTCATAATCTAATACACTTTGGTAAACATAGTAATATTTCCCGTTTGGAAGGGTATTTCCTTCATCGTCTTTCCCGCTCCAGAATACCCCATCAAATTTGTAATAGTAATCTCCTTGACTCATAATGTTTTTCTTGAACTCTAAAGGTTGTCCATCGGCTGAGTATTCACTGAAATCTGATACATGGGAGATGGTGTTTCCTTCTTCATCTTCAATTTTCAGAGACATCTCTTTTAAATTCCGAAAGGATGTGAACGAAGGTAGAATTCCGTTCGGGATCGCATCTGGCGAATACCCGACAGCCTTTTCGTTAAAACTATCCGTAGCAGCATCGTAACCTAATGGGAGAGATAGCATATCATTCCATAATACCGTATACCCTAAATATGCGTCCCCATTGATGGGGCTTTTATCAATATTATCAAGGGAATCCCACTCCCCATAGAAGCCCATGAAAGGAACGGTTAAAATGGTTAAATCTTTGACTGAACTCCCCTTAGGTACAAATCGTACAAACCCTTCGACGAAACGGTTTTCACTCAATTCTTCCGGAAGTTCAACAGAAATGGTAACTTCGTCATCCCGTTTTGGTTTGTACTGAAATTTTTTATTGCCTTGTACTTTTTTTCCATTAATTTTCACAATAGCATCTTCAACCGGGATTGAGTTTAATGTTAAGTATTCACGCTCTACTCCATTCTCCGTTTTTTTAGCTGTTTCATCTGTTAATACATCGACGACGATATTGTATTGATGGTTCGCCTTTTCACGTTTCTTTGCTAACGGTTCTACGTCTAAGGTGAAATCGAAGCTGCGATCAACTTCTTTCAATGCAACGGATGCTGCCTTCTCAGCAGGGGCACCAACATGCTTAACAATATAAGATGTTTGAATCGCTTGGCCGATTTTCATCAATCCGGAGCCTTGGCGTCTAGGCGAGTATGGTGTGTTATCATGATTTGGGTTTGTTAAGATCTGTGACGTGTTCATCAATGCTGTCTTAGCCTTTAAAACGCTTGCTTCATTTTTAGGTAAGTTCAAATCTTCATAATATTTCTCGAGTAAGAGAGCACCACCAGCTGCTACATGCGGGCTAGCCATAGAGGTTCCGCTCATAGTTTCATATTGGCTATTCAACACGGTAGAACTGATTTGTCCCCCAGGTGCTGTAACTTCAGGTTTGAAGCTCAAGTCGGTTGGCGATCCGTAAGATGAGAAATCCGACATCGGTTCGGTTACAGGGTTTTCGACCCAGATTCGATCATCTATCACTTTGGCCTTTATTTTCTCCCCATTTTTCAGTCGTTCGATCAATTGTGCAGATGTGTTATGATCCAAGGTTACTGCTGGGATCGTATTTTGAGAAAAGCGCAATTGAGAATAGGCAGGATAATTATTAGGCGGGGCCATCAATACAGCTACTCCCCCCTTGTCTTTTGTCTCTCGCTGTAACGGTGAATAAATAGAATAGGACTGATTGGGCTGGGCCACAGCTATCTTCCCTTCTAAGTCCAATCCATCCAGATCATCACCGAATCCTTCACCGGTAAAGATAAGTTCATATTCTTTCCCTGCTTCTAATTCGTCCACTAATTTTTGGGAGGTGTATTGGGTTTGATACCCCAGCTTACTGCCATCGTTTAATAGTAAGGCGTCCACTTTCATTTTATCGTTCTCTGAAGAAGCGACCTGAAGAGCAGAAGGAGTGACACCTGGTGCACCTACTAGTCCAATATCTGGATTATCAGCTAAAGGCAGCTGTGGTCTTTGCGTTAAGCTATGTTCTGTGCTGTAAGAAGCATTTCCTGCAGCAGCGACAACCAGTACTCCTTGGTCCGTTGCATATTCTACCGCACGTTGAACAGGGTTCTCAGAATTGACCGAACCTGCACCGGTTCCTAAGCTTAAATTAATGACATCCGCACCCACTTCAACAGCATGATAGATTCCTGCAGCAATATCATCATCATAAGCAATTCCAAGACTATCCGAAAATACTTTCTCTGCTATTAATTGTACATCCGGTGCGACGCCGATTGCGTTATCTCCGGATTCGTCAAACGCTCCTACAATCCCGGCAACGTGCGTACCATGAGAATCACTGGCAGGAGTGACTTCAGTATCTTGGTCTGCCCAGTCATATCCAGTAGGTACCTTACTGTTGTACCATACATCTTCAACCTTTGTTTCATCAAGTGTAGATTGGATGTTATCTTCGTTGTACCTCGCCTCTTCCCTTCCTTCTTCAGAAAGCTTCAACGACGCATGCTCATAATCGATTCCTGAATCTACCACAGCAACAACCATACCGTCTCCAGTATAATTGTATTCCTGCCATACCTTCATAGCTTCTACTAGTTTATTACTTTCAACATCCATATGTTCATAGGTTTGAGCAATACGTATATCTTTGACCCCATCCATATCCTGAATTTTCTTCGCTTGTTTCCTCGTCATTTCCATACTGAATCCATAAAACCCTTTGGAAAATGTATGGATGATTTGTGAAGCACTCTTTTTCTTTTCCGTTAATGCTTGTTTTAATCGTTCTACCTGTACCTCAGGTGTTGTTCTTGATTTTTTGTTAATGTCCGCTTCAATTATTACACGAACACTTTCATTCGAATCAATGGTTTCAAATTCGTTGTTATAGATTGTATCCGCAGCACCATCCTTTTGGTTGTATAAATCATTAGAAATTGCTGCATCCAATTTTTTGGCAGGATTTTGATTTTCTGTAGATAGATCGAACTTTGCACTAACAGGGGATACAAAACCACTTAAAAGTAAAATGAACATCAATAAAATTAGGAACAATTTTTTCATGTGCTTTCAACTCCTATGCGTTTTAAAGTGGAAAATACTATTCTAAGTAGTTTCATAGAGGTTAAGGTAAAGTATCTTCTAGTGGTCGATATAATCGTAAACTAAATCTATCTTTTATGTATTCATCACCTCTCATCTTAAAAGATTTATTGTATCTATTATTTCATTTTCCTATATTTTTGTTGGGTTTTGTATTGGGGGATTATTCTTTGAAGTTCGTGATAGACCAGGTCTATTTATTCAAACTAGATCTGAGCGTTTATTTTTTAACAGGTAATATACCTATATAATTGAGGGAATAACGTGGATGGATGATTCATTTTGCTATTTTTTGTATTGGGGGATTCTATGTGGTTACTAGATATTAAGAAGGAAATGAACAAATGGTATTACTCATTCAGCTACAAAGAGAGTAATAAACACAAAAAGAAATTAAAACTTGGATTTAATACTAAAAAAGAAGCTGAATCCGCAATGGTTGAAGCTATGGATTCAATGAATAAAGGAACATATATCGGACCTTCAAAAACTTTATATAGTGGTTTTATGGATAGTTGGATCCAAGACAAAAAAACAAATGTAAAAAAGAATACTTACTTTAACTATAAATATTTAGTAGATAAATTCATAGTTAATCAACTTGGAGATATTGAACTACAGAAAATTACTCCTAGAGATATCCAATCCCTGCATAATGATATAAAAGAACATAACAAGTTATCTTCTGAAAATTTACGTAAAATTCATTCCATCATTAACAATTCATTAACTAAGGCTTTTAAATGGGGAATGATTAATAAGAATCCTGCTTCGCTAGTAGACGCACCAAAAGTTGTTAAAAAGGAAGTTGAGGTATGGAATCAAGATGAAATCAATAAATTTCTAGATAAAGCTAAGAATTCACATTATTACCATGCTTTCCTCCTTGCACTAACAACAGGGTGAGACAAGGTGAAATACTTGGATTACGATGGAAGGATATCGATACTGAATATGAAACAATTGTTCAGACATTATCCCATAAAGGTCAAGAACTAAGTACAGGTGCAAAAACTTACTCAGGTAATAGGAGAATTTCTATAGATACCAATACACTTTCTCAGGTATTAAAGAACCGAGTGATCCAAAAAGAGGAAATGGTGATGAATAAGGAATATATAATACTGAAAATGATTTAGTCGTTGGAACAAGTACTGGTACACCTCTGTCCCTAAGAAATTTAATGAGATCTTTTTACAATATTATTGATAAAGCTAAAATAAAAAAATAAGATTCCATGACCTTCGTCATCACACGCTAGCTTAACACTAAAACAAGGACATGCTAATGTGCGTATAACACTCGATACGTACAGTCACCTATTACCAAATTTACAAAAAGATACAGTCAATGAATTCAGTAAGATGTTGTTAAGTCACAATAAAGACTTTTCTTTTAATGAAGATGTTACGCAATCGTGCCATTTAATGGAATAAGGTTACGAACAAAATTGGATTATTATGTTATTGTTGCTATAAGATTTTGAAAAAATTTGCTGTCTAAAGAGGCAGAATAGAATAAATGGATTTTTTGTGATGGTGTAGAGGTAGATTTGTAAATGGAGGTGCACAAATGAAAAATATTTTTAATCAATTGCATTCAGAGGAAATCTTAAACCGTATTGACAAATTAAGCCCAAATTCAAAACAGCAATGGGGGAAAATGGATGTCGCCCAAATGCTAGCACATTGCTCATCCTTTCAAGACATTGCAATGGGAAATTCTTTTCCTGCAAGAGGTTGGTTAGGGATATTAATAGGAAACTTTGTGAAACCAATTTTTTATAACGACAAGCCATTAGCCCAAAATATGTCCACAATTCCGACCATTTTGATTGTAGATGAAAAAGAATTCGAAACGGAGAAGGAAAAACTGAAACAAAAAATTATAACTTTCCAAAATAATGGTCCAGAGAAGTGTACGACTCATCCACATCCTTTTTTCGGCAAACTTACTTCTGAGCAATGGGGAAAAGGAATATACAAGCACCTTGACCATCATTTAAAACAGTTTGGAGTTTAATATCTTACATAAAGATCTTCTGGAAGAGGGCGCGATTAACTAATAAGAATCGCCTCAAAATTACATATAAGGGGCTATTTAGAGGATTAAAGTGAGGTGAAAAGGAATGATTATTTTACTTGCAGCATTAACTGTAATACTGTTTTTAACTGCTACTAAAACTCAGTTTTTTAAAAGAAAACACTCAAATAATAAAATCATGATCCAGCTGGGAATGGCGATATTAGTGGCAGTTATTATGATAAACGCTCTTTTTATGAGTGGCGGAAATACAGATTTTAAATATACAGCTATTGGTATGGGGAAAATGTCATTTACTGCGATTTTGATTGAAATGGTAATTACAAAAAAAGAAATGCACTCATCATGAATGTAGCTAATTATTTTATGCAATAATAGGGCGTATTTCCTGAATAAGAATTATCATCAATGTTGGACAATAGGGCCATTATGTGGAATACAAGGTAATGGTGGATTTTTGTCGAAGTAAATAGCAGAATTTATTGGGAGGTTGTAATAAATGGGTTTGTTTGAAAGACTTGACACTGTTTGTCTTGGTGTAAGTGATATTGGGATTTAGAACGAGGTTATGCTTATTTGAGCTTTTAAAATTAAATAACTTTATTGTTTGTGTTCAATCAAGACCAAAACCCATTCGTATCAAATTCGTATCAAAACAAAAGAACACCACTAATCAAAAGTGGTGTTCTTTATTTAATCCCTTGTATATCAAGGTTTTTAAGAGAGCTTCCAAGCGGACTTGAACCGCTGACCCCCACCTTACCATGGTGGTGCTCTACCGACTGAGCTATGGAAGCATAAAAATGGCTCCACAGGTAGGATTCGAACCTACGACCGATCGGTTAACAGCCGATAGCTCTACCACTGAGCTACTGTGGAATAGGTTGAAAATTTTTATAGTCATATAAATAAGATAACAAACCTTATTTATAAATATGTATTAAAAATGCCTGGCGGCGTCCTACTCTTGCAGGGGCAAAGCCCCAACT